>NC_014664.1:1200000-1500000 GCF_000166055.1 Rhodomicrobium vannielii ATCC 17100 | reverse complement strand
GTAGCGGGCGGTCTGATCCGACGGCTGTCCGCAGGGGAGCGGCGCGAAGGAACCGCGCGTGCGCGAAATGCCTCCGCTCGGGCGCAAGACGGAGACGCGATATTCGAGATCGGCGTAAAGCCCGGTGCCGCAGCTGTCGGGCTCCTGTGGGGTGCGGGCGCGGCTTTCGTAGTCGAGGGCGAGCGTGACGGCGCCGGAAGCCTGGCCCGTTTCATGAATGAAGGTGTAGACTTCGAGTTGGTCTCCTTCGCTCGTGCCGTCAGAGACGGTCGTCATGAAGCCGTGACCGCGCTTGTCGCGCCGGTGCCGCTCCTCCGCCTGCCAGCGGCTCGAAGGCGCGCCGGCCCAGACATGTCCGGCGTCGTTGAAATCTGCGGCGTATTCCAACGCGTGGAGGTCGAGGTTCGCGCGGCCGCGCCAGAGCAGCGCCACCTTCGTCACGCGTTCGAGATCGATCGTCCTGAGCTGGGCCTGAACCTCCGCGCCATCGGGGAAGGTCAGTTTGAGGGGAGGTTTTTCGCCGAGATAACAGTCGAAAAGCAGGGTGAGCGCGCCGTTTTCGTCGAGCGCCCGAACGAGCGTAAGGCTGTCGTAGCGCAGAACGATTCGCCCACTCGGGAAGCAGGGGGCGGAGATTTTTATCCGTGATAGGCCCGCGCTGACGGGCTCGACGCCGACGCTCGGCCCGCATTCCGGAGCGCAAAGGGCAGGCGAAGACGCGGCGAACAGGCACACGACCATACACGAGCCGGCGAACCAGGAGGCGCGGCTATTCATGAGTTCGGTCCCACCTTGAACTCGACTACGCTATATTTGCATACGATCATATTGATGTGATAATTATATGACAACTTAATTTATTGTTTTATCGAAAACAAAACGGGTTGGTATGGTGGGATTTCACAACGGCCGGGCAATAAAGTGAATGCATGCGTCAGTAATCGCGAAGGTTGAGCGGTTTTGCCGACGGCTTCCCAAATGCATCGTTCTGTGGTAGAAGCAGCGCTCCTGCTGTCACTGCGAGAGCAAAGAAATCTCCAAAACAATGCGACAGAAAAAATTTTCTGATCGGGCGCGAGCCTCCGCGAACACTTAAGCTTCGCCTTGCCGCGCAAAATTCACCTCATAGCGCGAGCAAAGCCATGTTTTCCTGGTTTGAAAAGCTTATTGACCCTTTCAAGACTGTCCCGCTGACGCGGCCGCCGCAGAAACTTCTTGCATTCTATTGGCATTACATCGGCGGCGTTTGGTGGGTGTTCGGCCTTGTCCTCATCTCCGGCGTAGTCGCAGCGCTGATCGAGGTTGCGCTGTTCACCTTTGTCGGGCAGATCGTCGATTTCGCCAAGGCGGCCGAGAACCCGGCGGCCTTCTTCCACGATCACGGCAGAACGCTGATCTTCATGGCGATCGTGGCGCTCGTCATCCGCCCGATTGCGTTTACGATCCATTCGCTGCTCATCAATCAGAGCATCAACGCGAACACGCAGGCGCTCGTGCGGTGGCGGCAGCACCGCTATACGCTCCGCCAGAGCCTGTCGTTCTTCCAGAACGACTTCGCAGGCCGCATCGCCAACCGCATCATGCAGACGGGGCAATCGCTGCGCCAATCGGCCATCGATCTGGTGGATGCGCTCTGGTATGTCGCGATCTACTGGCTTTCGGCCGCCGTCATCTTCTTCGATCTCGACGCGCGACTTGTCATTCCGCTGCTGCTTTGGCTCGTCGGCTTCGGCGTCATGGTCTGGTATTTCGTGCCGCGGCTCATCCGCATGGCGGTGACGGTTTCGGAGGCGCGTTCCACGCTCATGGGCCGCGTCACGGACAGCTACGCGAACATCCTGACGGTGAAGCTTTTCGCGCATACGGCGAGCGAGGAAGCCTACGCGAAGGACGCGATCTCCGATCATCTGCACAAGCTGCAAGCTCAGCTCCGCGTCATCACGCTCTTCGAGATGTGCCAGTGGGTGCTGACGGGCCTTCTCATCGCTGGCACGACCGGGCTTTCGCTCTGGCTATGGAGCGAGGGGGCGGTGACGCTCGGCGCAATCGCGGTGACGACGGGCCTCGCCATCCGCATCAACAACATGTCGTCGTGGATCATGTGGGTCATCACGACGATCTTCGAGAATGTCGGCACGGTCGAAGAGGGCATGCGCGCCTTGTCGAAGCCGTGGAATGTCGTCGACGCGCCGGATGCGAAGCCGCTCACGGTCGACAAGGGCGCGATTTCCTATGAGCACGTTCAGTTCCACTACGGGCGCGGCAAGGGCCTCATCGAAGACCTCTCGCTCCGCATCAAACCGGGCGAGAAGGTCGGTCTTGTCGGTCGCTCGGGCGCGGGCAAGTCCACGCTCATCAATATCCTTCTGCGGTTCCACGACCTCGAGTCCGGCCGCATCCTGATCGACGGGCAGGACATCTCGAAGGTCACGCAGGACTCGCTGCGCGCGAAGATCGGCCTCGTGACGCAGGACACCTCGCTTATGCATCGGTCCGTCGCCGACAACATCCGTTACGGGCGGCCTGACGCAACGATGGACGACATCGTGGCGGCGGCGAAGAAGGCGCATGCGCATGATTTCATTGTCGATCTTCAGGATTCCCACGGCAACAAAGGCTACGAGGCCGAGGTGGGCGAGCGCGGCGTCAAGCTGTCGGGCGGCCAGCGCCAGCGCATCGCGATTGCGCGCGTGCTGTTGAAGGATGCGCCGATCCTGATCCTCGACGAGGCAACGGCGGCGCTCGACTCGGAGGTGGAAGCCGCGATTCAGGATCAGCTGTACAATCTCATGGAAGGCAAGACCGTGATCGCCATCGCGCACCGGCTGTCGACGATCTCGGCCATGGATCGGCTCATCGTGATGGACAAGGGCCATATCGTCGAGGACGGCACGCACAAGGAGCTGCTCCGGGACGGCGGGCTCTATGCGAGCCTGTGGGCGCGGCAGTCGGGCGGCTTCCTGCTGGAGGAGCGCGAGTCCGCCGAGCCTATCGCCGAGCCGGGGCGATACGCGGCCGAATAAGCGCACGCGGCGCGCCGGAACCGGCACAGGCGGGCTCGGCGCGTTGGGTGTCTATAAGGCCGCCGAGGTCAGCGACTCGGCCGCTCCATCCTCGTAAATGCGATAGCGCCGCGGGGTCAGCCCCACGAGGTCGCCGGCGCGGACTATCGTCTCCGGCGGCAAACTCGCTTCCACCAGAAGATCGTCGCCGCCGTAGTCGAGCCGCACGTCCGCGAAGGACAGCGCGCCGACGCGGCGGACGGAGCGCACAGCACCCTGAAGCGGCGCTTCCGAGACCTCTCCGAAGGTGAGATCGTGCGGGCGGACGAAGAGCCGGGCCGGGCCCGACGCCGGAAGTTCATCGTTTGTGGCGAGGCGTCGCGAGCCGATCCAGATTCCGCCGTTTTCGATGCGCACCGGCAGTTTCACGGACTCGCCGATGAAGTCGAACACGAAGGAGTTCGCTGGCTCGTTGTAGATTTCCTCGGGCGTGCCGACCTGCTCGATCTTGCCGTTGCCCATGACGACGATGCGGTCAGCAACTTCCAGCGCCTCCTCCTGATCGTGGGTGACGAGCACGGATGTGACGTTCAGTTCGCCATGCAGGTCGCGCAGCCAGCGGCGCAGCGATTTCCTCACCTTGGCGTCGAGCGCGCCGAACGGTTCGTCGAGCAACAGCACGTTCGGTTCGATCGCAAGCGCCCGTGCAAGCGCGACACGCTGGCGTTGGCCGCCCGAAAGCTGGTCTGGATAGCGCTCGGCAAGCCCTTCGATATGCACGAATTCGAGGAGCCGTTTCACGCGCTTCACGATTTCGTGTTCCGGCTTTCGCTCGCGGCGGGGCCTGACGCGAAGGCCGAACGCCACGTTCTCGAAGACGGTCATATGGCGAAACAGGGCGTAGTGCTGGAAGACGAAGCCCACATGCCGCTTTCGCACGTTGAGGTTGGCTGCGTTCTCTCCGGCGAAATACACCTCGCCACCATCCGCGAAGTCCAGCCCCGCGATGATACGCAGAAGCGTGGTCTTGCCGGAACCCGATGGGCCGAGAAGCGCGAGCAGTTCTCCGCTTGCGATGTCGAGATCCACGTTCTTGAGGGCGACGAAGTTTCCGAAGCGCTTCGACAGGTTACGGACATCGATCTTCATCTCTTGCGCTCCAGTTTGCGTTCGAGGACGGCTTTCAGAACGAGCGTAACCAACGCGAGAAGCGCGAGCAACGACGCCACCGCGAAAGCGGCCGTGAGCTGGTATTCATTATACAGGATTTCGATGTGGAGCGGCATCGTATTGGTCTCGCCCCGAATATGGCCCGAAACGACCGACACCGCGCCGAATTCGCCCATGGCGCGCGCGTTGCAAAGCAGGATGCCGTAGAGCAGCCCCCACTTGATATTCGGCAGCGTCACCTTGAAGAAGGTTGTGAGCCCCGATGCGCCAAGCGACAGCGCGGCTTCCTCCTCGGTCGTGCCCTGTTCCTGCATGAGCGGGATCAACTCGCGCGCGACGAAGGGGAAGGTGACGAAGATCGTCGCGAGCAGAATGGCGGGAAAGGCGAACAGGATCTTGATGTCATTATCCTGAAGCCAATGCCCGAAGAAGCCCTGCAAGCCGAACAGAAGCACGAAGACGAGGCCCGACACCACCGGAGAGATCGAGAAGGGCAGGTCGATCAGCGTTATCAGCAGCGTCTTGCCGGGAAAACGGTATTTCGTGATCGTCCATGCCGCGATGAGGCCGAAGAAGAGGTTCACCACGACGGAACAGGCCGCCACGATCACCGTGAGGCGTATGGCCGAGATGGCGTCGGGGTCCGTAAGCGCCGAGAAATAGGCGGTCCAGCCCTTCGAAAAAGCCTGCAAGAACACCGCGACCAGCGGGATGACGATGAACAGCGTGAGAAATCCGAGCGCAACGAAGACAAGAAGAATGCGGACCGGAAGCGTTTCCGTATTCGCCTTGGCGCCTCTCGGCGCGCGCGCCGCGAATTCGCTTCGCCGTGCCGGCCCGGAGCTTTCCTCCGCGCCGCCGAAACCAGCCTGCCGGTTGGTCGTCGCTTCAACGAGCGTCATCATCCTAGCTCCTGACCTCTGTCCAACGCTGAAGCCGGTTGATTATGAGCAGCATGATGAACGCGACGAAGAGCATGATAACCGCGATTGCGGTTGCATCGGCATAGCGGAATTCCTCAAGGCGAATGACGATGAGAAGGGGCGCGATTTCCGAAATGTTCGGCAGATTGCCCGCGATGAAGATGACCGAGCCGTATTCCCCTACCGCGCGGGCGAAGGCGAGAGCGAAGCCGGTCAAAATCGCGGGCAGCAGCGTCGGCGCGATCACCTTGCGGATGACCTGCCAGCGGGACGCTCCGAGGCTTGCCGCGGCGAGTTCGAGTTCCGGGTCGAGATCCTTCAGCACGGGCTGAACGGTCCGCACCACGAAGGGAATGCCGACGAAGATCAGCGCCACAAGAATGCCGAGCGGCGTGAACGTGACCTGTATGCCGAGCGGCGCGAGAAACTGACCGATCCAGCCCTGCGGCGAATAGAGCGTAGCGAGCGCGATGCCGGCCACGGCGGTCGGCAGGGCGAAGGGGATATCCACGATCGCGTCGGCGATGCGGCGGCCGGGGAATTCATAGCGTGTCAGCGCCCACGCGACGATCAGGCCGAAGATCACGTTGAAGATCGCGGCCGCGAAGGCGATGCCGAATGAAAGCTTCAGCGCGTTCAGTGTGCGCTGAGCCGTGAGGATGGCGATGAACTGGTCGAAGCCGAGCCTCGACGCGTAGAGAATCATCGCCGCCAGCGGGATCAGCACGATCAGCGATAGCCAGGTCACGGTCAGCCCGAACGTCAGCCCGAAGCCGGGGATGACGCTCGGTTCGCGAAAGCGCAAGGTGTTCGATAAGGGGGGCAAGGCGCTCACTCTTGTCTGTTTCCGTGTCCGATTATAAACGCGAGTTCAGGTCTTGCCCCCCGCAATCTTAGCGACCGTAAATCTGATCGAAGACGCCGCCATCGCCGAAGTGAGCCTTCTGGGCTTTCTGCCAGCCGCCGAACACGTCATCGATGGTGAAGAGCGCCACCTTCGAGAACTTGTCGGCATATTTGTCGGCGACTTCCTTTGAACGCGGGCGGTAGAAATTCTTCGCCGCGAGTTCCTGGCCTTCCGGAGCGTAGAGCGCCTTCAGATAGGCTTCGGCGGCGGCCCGCGATCCGCGCTTGTCGACGACTGAATCGACGATGGCGACGGGCGGTTCCGCGAGGATCGAGAGGGACGGCGTGACGATCTCGAACTTGTCGTCGCCGAATTCCTTCACCGAAAGATACGCTTCGTTCTCCCAGGCGAGGAGCACGTCGCCCTGATTGCGCTGGACGAACGTTACTGTCGAGCCGCGCGCGCCCGTGTCGAGCACCGGCACCTGCTTGAAGATCTGCGTGACGAATTCCTTCGCCTTATCTTCCGAGCCGTATTTCTTCAGCGCGTAGCCCCAGGCCGCGAGATAGTTCCAGCGCGCGCCGCCCGACGTCTTCGGGTTCGGGGTGATGATCGAGACGCCCGGCTTCACGAGGTCGTCCCAGTCCTTGATGCCCTTCGGGTTGCCCTTGCGGACGAGGAAGACGATGGTGGACGTGTAAGGCGCGGAATTGTCCGGGAACTTCTTCTGCCAGTCCTTGTCGAGAATGCCCTTCTCGGCGATGGCGTCGATGTCGTAGGCAAGCGCGAGCGTCACGACGTCGGCCGCGATGCCGTCGATCACGGCGCGGGCCTGCTTGCCAGAGCCGCCATGGCTCGCCTTGATTTCAAGCGTCTCGCCCTTGTCGGCTTTCCACTTGGCGACGAACGCCTTGTTGAAATCGGAGTAGAACTCGCGCGTCGGGTCGTAGGAAACGTTGAGCAATGAATCGAGAGCGTAAGCAGGCGCGCCGATCAGCGTAGCCGCCGCCAGTGCCAGAACTGTCCGTCTGAGCATGAAAATCTCCAAATTTCGGTTTCGAATGCGATGCTTCTGCAATGCGCCAGCTCGCGCTGGTCTTCCCCCCTTGCTGCGCGCGTTCGCGCCTCAGCTGGGGCTTCCACACGACGCCCGGCCGGGTATGCGGACGCCGATCCCCCTTGAACCGAGCCGGACGTAAGAGAGAAACGCCTCAAGCATCGCTTTCACCCTCTTTTCTTGCCGGAGAAAATGGCGGAGCGAAGCGAAACCGAAAATGCGCGTCGCCTGCGCCCGCTGGCTGGTAGAAGCCCGAAAATTCATGAAGCGCCTCAGCGAAGGCCTTCGCGTCTTTATCGTTCTTGACTTCGAACGCGTCGAAGCCGGAACGCACCATGAAAAGAAACTGATCGCGCAACACGTCGCCCTCGGCGCGGATCTCCCCGGTGAAGCCGTAGGCTTCCCGCAGCCGCCGCGCTTGCGTGAAGGCGCGACCGTCGCGGTAAATCGGAAAGTCGAGCGCAATCAGCGACAGGCGCGGAAGGTATGGTTCGAGCAGGCTCTCCGGCTTGTCGTTCGGCAGCGCTACGCCGAGCGGCACGTTGCGGCCCTCCAGCGACTGCGGCGTTTGCGCAAGCAGCCATTCGAGCGGAACGATGACCGGCACATCGGTAGGCACCGGCTCATCTCCGCCGAGGCGGACATAGGGATCGTCCGCGATCTCGCCCTTTTTAATGTACGGCATGAAGCGCTTCCTTGAATGGCTCGACGCCGAGGCGTTTCACTGTGTCGACGAAGAGTTCGGTTTCACTCTGCCGAAGGTCGAGATAGCGGTTCACGATGCGCTCGATGGTGTCCACCACCTCCTCATAAGGAATGGCCGGGCCGAGCAAATCGCCGAACCGCGCATCCTCGTCCGCCTTGCCGCCAAGCGTAATCTGGTAGAATTCGCGGTCGTTCTTTTCGACGCCGAGAATGCCGATATGGCCGACGTGATGATGGCCGCAGGCGTTGATGCAGCCCGAGATGTTCAGATGCAGACGGCCGACCGAGCGCGCCCTGTCATGGTCGGCGAAACGCTCCGCGATGGCGGTTGCGATCGGGATCGAGCGCGCGTTGGCGAGGCTGCAATAGTCGAGGCCGGGGCAGGTGATCGAGTCCGAGATGAGGTTCACGTTCGGTGTTGCGAGACCCGTCGCGTCGAGCTTCTGCCACAGCGCGAAGAGGTCTTGCTGGCGCACATGGGGCAGCACGAGGTTTTGCTCGTGGCCGACGCGGATCTCGCCCGCGCTGTAGGTGTCCGCGAGGTCTGCGAGCGCGTCGAGCTGGCCGGAGGTCGCGTCTCCCGGCGGCTTGCCGATGGGCTTCAGCGACACGGTGACAATGCCGTAACCCGGCGTCTTGTGAGGCGCGACCGAGTTTCTGTGCCAGGTCGCGAAACGTGCGTCGGCGGCGAGCGCCAGCTTCAACGCCTCGGACTCGTCTTCGAGCGACTCGTAGTCGGGATAGATGAAGCGCGACCGGATGTCGGCGAGGAACGCGTCGTCCAGCTTCAGATAGCCGTCGCGGATGCGCTCCCATTCCTTTTCGACATCGGCCTTCAGCTTCTCGACCCCGATTTCATGGACGAGGATCTTGATGCGCGCCTTGTAGATGTTGTCGCGGCGGCCGTGGGCGTTGTAGGTGCGAAGGATCGCCTCAAGATAGCTGATGAGGTGCTCTTTCGGCAGGAAGTCGCGCAGAAGCTTGCCGATGAAGGGCGAGCGGCCGAGACCGCCGCCAACCAGCACCTGAAAGCCGACTTCGCCTGCGTCGTTGCGCACGAGGCGCAAGCCGACGTCGTGCACCTTGATCGCCGCGCGGTCGTGCGGGGCGGCCGTGATCGCGATCTTGAACTTGCGCGGCAGGAAGGTGAATTCGGGGTGCAGCGAGGACCATTGCCGCAGCACTTCCGCCCAGAAGCGCGGGTCTTCGATCTCGTCGGGCGCGACGCCGGCCCACTGGTCGGTCGTGATGTTGCGAATGCAATTGCCCGAAGTCTGGATGGCGTGCAGCCCGGCCTCGGCGAGGCTCACGAGCACGTCCGGCATGTCGGAAAGCTTGATCCAGTTGAACTGGATGTTCTGCCGCGTCGTGAAATGCCCGTAGCCCCTGTCATAGACGCGGCCAATTTCGGCGATCTTGCGAAGCTGGTTCGAGGACAGCGTTCCGTACGGGATCGCGATTCGCAGCATGTAGGCGTGAAGCTGAAGATAGACGCCGTTCATGAGCCGCAGCGGCTTGAACTCGTCTTCCGTCACTTCGCCCGAAAGACGTCGCGCCACCTGATCGCGGAACTGAGCGGCACGCTCCGCGATGAACGTGCGGTCGAATTCGTCATAAACATACATCGCGGAACGGTCTCCGAAATTTCCAGAACGTTATCGCTTTCGATAAATCAAAAGCGCGCTCCAAGTTCTTGGTTGAGCGGGATCTTTATCGCAAAACGGCGCCCAGCCTTTGCGGATCATGCTCTAAGCCGCCACCTTGCCGACTTCATTGGGAAGGTAGGCAACGGGTGCATCGGAGGGAAGCGGGAATGTGGGGCCATGGCTGCGAATTTTCTCGCGCAGATTGCCCGGCTTAGGCGAATGACCCGGCTTGGCGGTAGGCGCGGCCTCGACGCGAGCGACATAGGGGCCGACCGCAATGAGCCCATCGGCCTGGGCGGCCTTCAGCGCGGCGAGCGCTTCGTCGGCCGTCAGGAGGATTTGCGCGGCCGCGAGATTTTCCGACCACCGCCCTTCGCTCGTGCGGTGGATCACAACGCCATCGGCAAGGCGGTTTGCGGTGATGACCACCGGTCCGCTGATCTTGAGCTTCTGCTGATGAGGATGTGCCATTCTCGTTTCCCCGACCCTGATAAGTGAGCGGCGCAGCCCGCCGCGGGGCCAGCGGAACCCGCTCGCCTTGGGCCAGAGTTTGGCGATCTTTGAAAACTTCTCAAGGATAAATGCGCATTATATGGAAAATAAGTGCGCAGTTTGGCGGTTGAGAGCGTTATTAGGAAAACAATATTGCGTCTGAGATCGGAGGGAGAACACCATCCCCCTTTTCTCGCGAGTTATGCAAAAAAGCTCCTGTTCGCCAGGCGGAAACGCCGGTCGAAGAACGCCGGACAGGAAAAATAGGAAAACTTCGCCGAAGTCTCTTGATTGCGAGGCCTGCATTGGTAATAAAGGTTCCTCGCTCGCTTATGGCGGCGCGGGCACGTAGCTCAGCGGTAGAGCATTCGCTTCACACGCGAAGGGTCACAGGTTCGATCCCTGTCGTGCCCACCATTCATTCAATTCATGATAGAACGCAGTGCCGTTTGGCGTCGCTCCCAATTATGAGCCGATGCCATGGCGCGAGGCTTGCATGCTTTTTGCAAAGCGCTGTATCGCATCCCGTGTTGCAAAACCGACCAACCAGACGACTCGATCAGGGAACATCCCTTTGCCGACCGACAGCGCGCCGAAAAACAGGTTCAAGCTTTCCACCACGCTCGAAGCGCGGGTGCATCATCATAACGTCAAGACCGGCGTGACGACGCTGTTTCTGGGCGCGTTCGAACTGCGCGTGCCGCGCGTCGAGGCAGAGCCGGGCACGGGTGTCGCGGTCGAGATCGATGCGAGCGACGTGTCCATCGCCTTGTCGCGCCCGATGGACGTGTCGATCACCAACCGGCTGCCCGGAACGATTGTCGAGGTGGAATATCTCGACGCGCCCTATGCGCGGGTGACGTTCGATCTCGGCGTCTGCAATCTGCATTCGCTCGTCACATGGGAATCGGTTGAGCGGCTGGCGCTCGAACCCGGCCTCAAGGCGTGGGCGATGATCAAGACCATCGCCATCACGCAGATGAACGTAAATCCTGAGTCTCTTCCCGAGCCGCGCCCGACGTTGCAGTCTCGAACGCCCAATCCAGAGACGACGTAAGCTCTTCGAGCGTCGCGGTTGCGGCGCGTGCGGAGCGTCGCTCGACGGAGCGGAACACCGCGACGATGCGCTCGCCGAACGGCGTCACCTCGGCACCGCCGCCGCGACGGCCCGGAAACGTATCGATGACGCGCGTCTCGAAGGTGCGGTTCAGCGCGTCCGTCATCAGCCACGTCTTGCGATAGGAAATGCCCATCAGCTTGCTCGCGCCGAGGATCGAGCGGCACTTCTGCACGGTTTCGATGAGCGCGATGTCTTCCTCGTCGAGGCTGCCGCCATTAGGCAGGGCGAGGCTCACGTGAAGGCGCGCCTTTTCCTTCTGACTCACGGGTTGATCCATTGTCGCGTCCAAGCCTCGTTGCGGCGTTACCTGTCTTCTTTCCTATATAGCACCGCGTTCGTGGCTTTTAAACGCTTACGAGGACGCGCCTTCTTTTGAACAATCGGCGATCGTTCCCCCGCCGAGACGCGTCGCGACGACAAAACGCGCTTGGCGGCGGTGTCAGTTTTCGGCAGCTTCGCGGGCGAGAACAGCCTTCACCTTCTCGTCCGAAGCGATCCGGTCATGGAGGGCTTCGAGGTTCGGATAGGCGCCGATACCCTCGGGCAGCATGCCCTTGGCCCAGCGGATCATGGGAAACGCGTAGGCGTCGATCACCGACCGGCCGCCATCGAGAATCCACTCGCGGCCTTCGAGATGGGCGTTCAGAATTTTGAGACGCTTGCGAACGAGGTCGCGTCCCGCGTCACGCACCGCCTCCTGCGCTGCGTCCGATTTGTCCTTCGTATAGCGGTAGGGCATGAAGATCGGGAAGAACGAGGGGTGCAAGTCGCCGGTGAAGAACGAGGACCACCGATCCAGTTCGGCCGAGGCGTGCAATCCCTCGCCGCCGCCGAGACGCGCTTCCGGGTGCTTCCGGGCGAGGTAATGAAGGATCGCGCCGGCCTGTGTCAGAACAAAGCCGTCATCGTCGAGAACGGGCACCGCGCCCGCAGGATTGACCGCGAGCAGTTCCGGCGATTGATAGCCGACGCGCTTTTCCTCGTAGGGCTTCCCGATCCATTCAAGCACGATGTGAGGGGCGAGCGAACACGCGCCGGGTGCATAATAAAGCGTGGTCATGAAGTCTCCGATTTTGTTGTCTTAAGGCGAGGAATGTTTGCGGAGGTCCAAGGTTCCTCGCTGACCGAGAAGCGAGGCCCGATCACGCCCTCTTTGCATGCAATTCGACCCAGTGCGCGAAGGCGTCCATGAATCCGTGAAGGAATTTTCGCGTGCCGTCGTTCGCGATCTGCCCGTTTTCGTCGAACAGCTTGTTCGCGCCGCCGATATAGGCTTCGGGTTGCTGCATGGCGGGGACGTTCAGAAACACCAGCGATTGCCGCAAATGATGGTTCGCGCCGAAGCCGCCGATTCCTCCGGGCGAGGCGCTCACGACGGCTGCGGGCTTGCCTTCCCAGACGCTCTGGCCATAGGGCCGCGACCCGACATCGAGCGCGTTCTTCAGCACGCCCGGCACGGAGCGATTATATTCGGGCGTGACGAACAAGAGGGCGTCGAGCGGCTTGACCTTCTCGCGGAATTCCTTCCACGCCGCTGGCGGATCGGCATCCTCGTCTTCATTGTAGTGGGGTAGCGCGGCAATATCGACGAACTCGAACTTGAATTCGGACGGCGCGAGTTCGACGAGTGCCTTGGCAAGCTTGCGATTGAGCGAGTCCTTGCGCAAGCTGCCTACAAAAACGCCGACAGTATAGGGTCCGGTCATTGGGAGCGCTTTCTCTTTCAGGATGGCCATGCGGCCATCCGTCATAACGCCCCACGCGCTTTTCCGTTCACGGCGAATTTTCCTCGCCGCCCGACATGCGCCTTCGATGGCGTGGCCGCGCTACTCGGCGAACAGGCCGTGCTTTTCAACATAAGCGGCGAGGTCGAGCGTGTAGTCGCGGACGAGCCTTTCGGCCTTGTCGCCGTCTCGCTGGCTGATCGCTTCCACGATCTCCTTGTAGAGGGTGACGACGTGGCGCGGCCGCTCTTCATGAGTGACGCAAATCGTTCGGATCGCGCGGATATGTGCGAAAAGGTTTTCGGTCGTCTTTCGGATCAGTTCGCAGCCGCCGAGCGCGAGGATCTTCCGATGAAAGTCGAGGTTCGCCTGCGAAAACGGGTTCAGGAGCTCGGACGAGGTTTCGTTGCTGAACTTCTCGAAGCGCTCGGAAAGCTTCTTGAACTGGTCTTCCGTCGCCTTCTGTGCGGCGAGGCGGGCCGCGAGGCTTTCAAGGGCGGCGGCGACAACGATCATCTCGCAAATCTCGCGCCTCGACTTGCGCACGACATAAATGCCGCGGCGGGGCACGGCTCGCACGAAACCTTCCTGCTCAAGGAGCGTGAGTGCCTCGCGGATGGGTGTCCGGCTGACGCCGAGCTTTTGGGAAAGTTGCCTTTCGTCCAGACGAATTGGCTCGATCTGACCGTAGATGTCCATCTGCGTGATGGCGAGCCTGAGGGCATCGTATGCTAATGTTCTCAAGCTTGTCCCGGCTTCGATAGGGACGATCTTGAGTTCCGGCTGATGGGCCGATGGTGCCACCTCAAATGCTCCCTTGTAATCGTGTTCGAGAGGTTGAAAAACATCAACCAGACCGGGGCCCCAGCCTGAATAACTGTCGTGCCCCCGAGGCGAACCTGTTGGTATCACGTAAAAAATGACGCGGAAAACGTCCACTCCTGTATCGAACGGATCGTATCATCGCGGCTTTGGGTGGGATTTGATATAAATCATGAGGCAAGCGCATGGCTGGTAATTTTGCGCGTCATGCGGAAGGCAAATTGTAATATTTTGTAGGAGGTGCGGCATTGCATACAAGGGAAACGCGCGCTTCGGTTCTGGCGAATTGCGACGAAAGCGCGCGGCTCGAAAAAGCAGGTTTCTGGCGAAAACGGAGCCTACCGAATTGGCGGGCGCTTCTCGTTCTTTGCCACGCGGATGCCGGCGGGCGCGGTTTCGCTTTCGCACATGAAGGCGCCCTGCCGGGTCTTGCCGTATGTCCTTGAACCAGGGAAGTGATACACCTTCGATTGGGTGTTGGCCCACACGACCATCTCGCGCGGACAATGCGCCCTGGCGGCAGCCTCGGTCGGGAACTGGCCATCGGCGGCGAGAACCTGAGGTCTGCGGTTTGAACTGCGCGTATTCGCCGACGTATCCGGATTCACGGGTGCTTCGGAGCGTCTTTGCGGCGCGGCGGTGGGCGGTGTTGCGGGAGGTGCTACGGCGGCGGGCGGGGTCGCGGCGTTCGGAGCGGGTTTCGCCGTAGCCGTCTGGGCACGGCACTCCGTCATGAATTCGGTTTTCTTTTTGCCGGTTGCCTGAAGGGTGTCCTTATTTGCCCGCCATTCGGTCTCGCAGGCCCGTATCGTCTTCGCGTCGGCGTGCATAGGCCACGCAAATGTCAGGGCGACGGCCGATGCCGCGCCTAAAAGCAATAGCGATTTACGCATGACTTCACTCGCTGGTTTGCGTTCAACTGAACGATTGCCGTCCATGAGACGGCCAACCTCTGAGCGAATGATTAAGGCGCGGAGCGAACTCGAACCCTTCGCCAGCGCGCGGCTGGGGATTTTTTGACAGCCTTGATGCGATGTTACCGCACGAAAGGGGCTTGTCGAAGTTCGGGAGTGTTCTCGTCGGCTGCGGGGCTTTTGAGGGGCGAACGCGGGACAACCGCCCCAAAGCCCCGCAGCAACGCGAGACAGTTGCAGTATGGCGTGGAGGCGTTACGCTTCAGTAAAGGCCCTCGATAAGTGGGAGATAAAATTACGTGGATCAGGCGGTCGCCGCTTTCGCGGAAAAGCTCCTGGCACACCGTGAGGCGCTCGGCGATCTGACGGACGTCGAGTGGCGAACGAGCGCCGACCTCGTGCCTTATGAAGCGGCAGTGTCCGCGATGGAGGAGCGCGCGGCGGCCATCCTTGCAGGCGACGCGCCGGAACTCGTCTGGTTCCTCGAACATCCGCCGCTTTACACGGCAGGCACCAGCGCCAAGGCGACGGATCTCCTCGACGCGGCGCGCTTTCCGGTCCACGCGGCAGGGCGCGGCGGGCAATATACCTATCATGGGCCGGGCCAACTCGTCGCCTATGTGCTCCTCGACTTGAACCGGCGCGGGCGCGATGTGCGCCGCCATGTCCGCCACCTCGAAGACTGGGTGATCGCGGCGCTTGCCGACTATGGCGTGGCGGGAGCGGCACGCGACGACAGGCCGGGCGTCTGGGTGCGCGATGGCGCGCGCGAGGACAAGATCGCGGCCATCGGCGTTCGCGTGCGCCGCTGGGTGACGTTCCACGGCACGGCGATCAACGTGCGGCCCGACCTCTCGCATTACGCGGGTATCGTGCCGTGCGGGATCGAAGACGCGGGCGTCACCTCGCTCGAACGGCTGGGGGCGCTTCGGGAGCGCGCGGAAGTGTCCGCGGCGGCGCCTCCATCGTGACACGATTGCGGCACACTCCAGCCCGGCGGTCGTCGCGATTTTCGTGTTTGCTTTATCGATATTCAATGGGAGTAAGCGCGCATGCCTGACCTGGCAAAGCCGTCGCGGGTGACGATTTCCGAGCATAGCCGCGTGCTCGATCTGTTTTTCAAGGTCGACGACTACGCGGTGTCC
Organism: Rhodomicrobium vannielii ATCC 17100; assembly: GCF_000166055.1. Lineage (NCBI taxonomy): Bacteria > Pseudomonadati > Pseudomonadota > Alphaproteobacteria > Hyphomicrobiales > Hyphomicrobiaceae > Rhodomicrobium > Rhodomicrobium vannielii. The sequence goes on along the minus strand of NC_014664.1, from coordinate 1,484,433 downwards.
CACGAGCGTCTCGACGGCGCGATGAGCGAGCCGCGTTCGACGCTTGTCTTCGAGCGCGGCGATGCGGTGGGCGCGCTCCTGTACGATCCCGAGCGGCGGAAAATCATCACGGTGCGCCAGTTCCGCCTGCCGGTGCATCTGCGCGAGCCGGGGCGCGGTTGGATGGTAGAGGCCGTCGCCGGCATGCTCAACACAACGGACGGCGGTGAGTCCGAAACGCCTTACGATTGCGTGATGCGCGAGACGCAGGAAGAGACCGGCTATCAGCTCACGCGGTTGACGCCTGTCGGCAAATATTACTCGTCGCCCGGCGGTAGCACGGAAATCATCCATCTCTATTATGCCGAAGTCCGCACTGTCGATCAGACCGAGAAGGGCGGCGGCAACGCGGCCGAGGGCGAAGACATCGAGATCGTCGAGTTCGCCATCGACGAGTTTTTCGACAGGCTCGTCGCGGGCGAGTTTCAGGATCCGAAGCTCATCATCGCCGGGCAATGGCTGATGGCGCGGCGCGGCAATCTGGCGGCGGAGTACGACACCAAGACCTCGCGAACCTTCGTGGCCGAACTCAATCCCCGCCAGACGATCGGCATCAAGACCGGCAATATCTCCGCCATCAAGGACGTTGAGGCGTGGGTCAACTCCGAAAACACCGACATGCAGATGGACCGCTTCTTTCGGCGCTCCGTATCGGCAACGATCCGGGTGCTCGGCGCGAAAAAGCACGAGGGGAGCACGTCCATACAGGAGGACACGATCGGTCTCGCACTCACGAAGGCGCTGGGCGGTCGCAACTTCGTGACGCCCGGCACGGTGCTTGAAACCGAACCGGGCGAGCTCGAAAAGACGCACAATGTGCAGCGCATCTTCCACGTTGCGAGCGTGGCGGGCGACATCGGCACGGGCCTTTCGACGACGCTTGCCAATATCGAGCGATCCATCGACAACGTCCTGGCCGCGATCTCGAAGCGGCGCTATCGCTCGGCGCTGATTCCGCTGTTCGGCACGGGGCAGGGCGGCTTTCCGGTTAGCGAGGTGGTGCCGGTTCTGGTCAAGGGCGCGCGCGACTTCTTCGCGGAGAATCCGAAGTCGCCTTTGCGCGAAATCTACTTCGTCGCCTATTCGGAGGGGGATCTCGCGCGACTCAAGAACGAAATTCGCGTCGTGACCGGCGTCACACCCGTCGAGGTGAAGGCGGGGGAATAGCGACTCGGCCTTACAAAGCGTCATCGGCGCTGAAGAGTCGGCGCTCCAAGCGTTTGTTCAGAAATATTGCAATAAGCCGTGCTGGTGCTTTTGGCGCATCCGTTTGCTTGAGAGTGTGAAGCAAAGTGGACCAAACGCATGCGCCGGAGCACTAGCCTTTGGGGGGCACAATGGGCTTGTCGACCATCACGCGGGGGAGGCGTCTGCGCCTTCATCTGCGGCGCGCGCGTGCGGGCATGCCGTGGAACCGCGTCTTCCGTTATCTTTCGGATACAGCCTATATCACGCCGATCCTGATCGGCCTCGCGTCCGCCTGGCTCTTCGCCTTCGTGCCGCAGATGCAGGAAATCTATCTGGCGCTGATCGAACGCCCCGATATCGCGCGAGGCGTTGGTGGCCTTCTGGCTGTGGCGCTGTTCGCGGCGCTGCTGTACGCGTGGAACCATGTCGAGGTGACGCGCCGCATCGACCGCATCTATCCCGAACACGCAGATATTCATTTCGATCGCCGCATTTTCCGGCTGCGCGACATCTATTGCGCCGTCGCGGCGAGCCTTCCGTTCGTTGGCATCCTGCTCGGCCTCGCGCAGGTCTATCGGCATGTGCTCGATGCGGAAAGCCTGCGCGATAGCGGCGGTCTTCCGCAGGGCCACGCGCTCGGCACATTATCCGACCTGCTGGACATGGTGATCGCAAGCGGTGCCGTGACAGCGTTCGTCTGGGGCGCGCTGATCGTCCTCTTGCTGCGAAGCGGGAGGCATGCGGTGCTGGTATGGTTTTGCGCGCTGGTTGCGCTCGTCTTCGCCATCGTCCCTGTGGCGGCGCCAGACTGGACGCTCGGTGCGACGCGCTTCGCTGGGCCGCTCGTCACGACCGCGCTTGTGCTGATCGAGATTGCTGTGCTCGTGCGCGTCGTCGTCATCGGACTCACGAGCTTTCTGTGGCTGATCCGGGCGCTGCCCTCATGGGCGCTCCTGTCGACCGGGCGATTTCCCGGCCTTCGTTACGCTGTCGTGGCAGCGCTGCCGCTCATCGCCTTCGTTTTTCTCGTCAGGGGGATCATCGCCGACCGGCCCGATACTCAGCCGCTGCGCGCGGCGGCGCTTGAGCACGCGGGGGCCGATCTCGAAACGTCCTTCAAGACGTGGCTGCATCAGCGAAAGCCCGAAGGCGGCGGCCGCTATCCCGTCTTCATCGTGGCGGCGCAGGGCGGCGGCATCTACGCCGCGTCGTCGGCTGGGGCATTCCTCGCCGCGATGCAGGACCACTGCCCGGCGTTCGCGCGGCATGTGTTCGCTATCAGCGCGGTTTCGGGCGGCGCGGTTGGTGCAAGCCTGTTCACGGCCGCCTTCGCCGACAGCAAGGCGAGCGGGCGAGCGCCGAAAGCCGCGGTTGACGTGGAGCCGGGCTGTGGCAGCTTCGTGGAGCCGCGCGAGTTGACGAAGCGGCTGCGGACGATCACCGAAGACGACCACATCAGCCCGGTGCTGGCATTTTTGATGCCCGATTTCATGCGGGGCCTGTTCCCCGCCAGCCTGTCGGCGCCGGAGGCGCTTAGCGAGGCGCTGCCTTTCGGCGTTGTCGGACGCGACGCGATTCTTGAGCGAAGCTTCGTCGAGAGCTTCCGCCGCAGCGATCCCTCCGGCGGCGGCAAGCCCGCGCTACACGGAACGGGCAGCCGCGACGTCATACTTACCGCGCCCTATTCGCAAAGCTGGCCTGACGCCGCGAACACGGACCTGCCCGCGCTTCTCCTTAACGCAACCTGGGTCGAGACGGGCTACCGCGTGGCGTTCTCTCCGTTCGACCTGCAATCCTTCGGGGGCGGCACACTCTATTCCTTCCGAGACGTCGGCACGAAAGCGCCCGACCCGTCGCTCATCGGCGCAGCGGTAATCAGCGCGCGCTTTCCGGTTCTGATGCCGCCGTTTGTCTCCGAGCTTGGCGGCGGCCAGCGCCTCACCTTCGTCGATGGCGGCTATGCCGACGCATCCGCGACCGCGACCGCGTTTCAGCTTTACGAGGAGGTGAAACGCATCGGCGGGGACGATGTCGACGTCTATCTGATCGCGCTGACCGACAAGTTGAAGGCGCTCAACGCGACGGATGTCGAGCCTGCCGGTCTGGAGCCGGTGCGAAGCTGGATCTACGACACGATATCGCCTTTGACGACGCTGCTTTCCGTGCGCGACCTGCAATCGCGCCGGGCGGTCACCGAGGCGAGCAAGGCGCTCGGCGACAGGATGATCGTCGTGCAGCTCGATCAGCGCGCCTTTCCGCTCCCGCTCGGCTGGAAACTGTCCGAGCTTTCGAGCGACATTATCCGCCTCACCATCGGCGACCCGGCTGGTTGCACCGAGCCCGAGGCCGTGAAGGCGTCCGACGAGGGCGTCAGGATGGCGATCCGCAACAGTTGCGAGTTGAAGCGCATCACCGCGCTGCTCACGCCGAAGCTTGTCGGAAGCTGGCAGCTTTCGCCGGGTTAAGCCGCCGTTTCGGCCTCTTATCGCAGAGCATGCGCCTGGAACAGCCTGCGCGCCGGATCGTTCGCCCTTCAACACGCAAAGCTCAACGCGGGGCGCGTCAGGAAGTCATACGAGCGCGATGTGCTTGACGTGCGTCGCCCGGTTCGCTCCCGCGCCGCGAACAAGGAGGACAATATGGCCGACATCCAGGGCAAGAAGATCGCGATCCTCGCGACGAACGGTTTTGAGCAATCCGAACTCGAAGTGCCGCAGAAAAAGCTCCGCGAGGCGGGCGCAACGGTTGAGGTGATTTCGCCAGAAGCCGGCGAGATACGTGGCTGGATCGGCAAGGACTGGGGCAACCCGGTGAAGGTGGACCGGCCGCTCGCTGAAGCGCACGCCAGCGACTACGACGCGATCGTGTTGCCGGGGGGGCAAATCAACCCCGATCTGTTGCGCGGCAATGAGCAGGCGCTTTCGTTCATCAAGGACTTCTATACCGAAGGCAAGACCGTCGCAGCCGTATGCCACGCGCCGTGGCTCCTGATCGAGACGGGGATCATCAACGGCAAGCGCGCGACGGGATACAAGACGATCCGCACCGACCTCACCAATGCGGGCGCGGAGTTCGTCGACGAGGCCGTCGTGACGGATAACGGCGTGATTACGAGCCGTCAGCCGTCCGATCTCGACGCGTTTTCAGCGAAGATCATCGAAGAGGTGCGCGAGGGCAGGCACGAGCGCCGCGCTGCCTAAGTCGCGCTAAGGGTGCCTTGGGGGTCAAGACGGCTGGAGAGCGTTTTAGCCCAATCGCGCCCTGCCGCTCTTCCCGTCGTCGCGACGCCAATGCACCTCGGTCGGCGAGACGCGCTTCATGGTGAAGCAGTGCGTTTCGCCCGACATCCAGCGGTTCCAGCGAATGCAAAGCTTGCTATCGGCGACCCACCAGCGACCGCTGTCCTTGGTTGTGGTTTCGCCATCGAGGAGAGCGAGCTCCGTGCGCCCGCTGACTTGACCGTTTGCGGCATAGCGGATCGGCACTTCGCCCATGGGCGTGCTGATATAGACGGTTTTTCCCGAGACCGCGCTATGAAGGGCCGGGCCAATGAGCGCTTCTTCACCAGCGTCGGCGGCTGCGACCGGCAGGGCGGCGAGGAGAATGGGCAGGACAAATCGCTGCATCGGGGATCGGTCTCTCTTCTTGATGTCGATGATGTCGTCGCGTTAACATTCGTTAACGCCGTCGAAAAAATCCGCGCATTTTGGGCGAAATTGTGGAAGAGCGAAAGAAAGTTACAATTGTCCGTAATCCAGACAAACTTGTACACAATACTCGCCGCGTCGCTTCACGTGGCAAATATCAACGACGTTGCTTGTATGGAACTGATAGTCAGGTTATGACCAAAACCATTAAGGGAGTTGAGGGTTGCTCGGGCATCGAGGGAGGCGGAAACCGTGTTTACGGATTTCCTGAATGAAGATCAGATAAAGGCGCTTGAAGCGGCGATCCGAATGGCGAGGTCGCGGCATGGGATGCATCGCGTTCCCACGAGCGAAGGCGAAGCTTACGCCTATCAATGCAACGCGGAAATTTTCTGGCATGTCGAAGGTGCGGATCGCGCCAACATGGCCAAGGGAATTGTCCCTCTAGTTCACCCGTCCGAGCGCAACGTCATTCCCTTCGAGAGGCGCGCCGCCGCGCAGCCCTGACAGCCGTTCCTACCGACAGCTTTCATTCACAGCGCCGCACGTCGTCAGTCGGCGACGATCGATGACGAGTGGCTGTCTCGCTGCAACGCGAGCAAAGCCGCGGACTCCTCGCGGCTTGTCGCCTGTCATCGCTGAGCAGCCTTAGATCGCGCCCAGAATTTCCCGCACGACGAGGCAACGGCGCGGGTTGCTCTTACCGAGAAAGAAGCCAAACTCACCCTTATAGTAAGTGCTGCTGCTCACGCTCTGGAAGTCCGACTCCTTGCTTTCCGAGCAAGGCTTTTCGGAGACGCCGAGCTTCACCGACGCAATTGTGACGCCGGGGCATGCAGTCGGCTTGGCGAGCGCGTAGGTGCCGCCGTTCGTCAACGTCAGCGCACATTTTTCCACAGGGATGGCCACGGCCTTGACGCCAGGGGCGAGCTGCGGCTGCGTTGCGGAAACGCTGATCGTCGCTGCCGATGGCGTGGCGGCGAGATGCGCCTTCTTCTGTTCCTGGGCTTTGAGCCAAATTCCCAACACGAGAAGACCGGCAATAAGGAATGCCAATTTCCGCGAAGTGCTGTCAGACATGTCCATATCTCCCTTCGGAAGGGCTCGCCGAGGGCGGAGCGCCCATACAATTCGATTAAAGTTTTCGCGTTAAGTTTTCCCTAACTTTGTCGACTAACCGCTTCTATTTTAACAAAGATTAGGCATCCAAGCTGCGGCCGGGCGACGCACCGGCAATCTGCCGCCGCAACAGTATTAACGGTTTCGTATTCGCGCTCGGTCATATTGGGGTCCAGAAGATGGAGGGACCATGACACCGGGGCGAAACGGGCGGCTTCTGCGGCAATTCGGCCTGCTGGCGATTTTCCTGTCGCTGACCGCCTATGTCGCGGCCGACGCCGTACGCGGCCCACATGGTTTGATCGCGAACGAGCTTCTGCGGGCGAAGATCGCCGATCTCAACCGGGATCTCACGGCGCTGAAGCGGGAGCGCGCCCGCCTCGAACGCGACGCGGACCTTCTCGGCCCGAAGGCGTCCACGCATTCCGATCTCCTCGACGAGCAGGCCCGCGCCCTTCTCGATCTCGCCCGACCTGCCGATATTGTGATCGTAAACGCCGAGAAAACCGCTCGATAACCTTCGCTTGTGCGAGATAACCGGGTGGCGCGCGCTTCGCAAAACCCGTATCTAACAAGGTGACTGCGGGGCGAATCAGCGCACCTCGCTCAGCCGCGCAATCTCCAAGACGAGGCGCATCATGTTTGACGATCTTCCCAACGGCACATCGCCAAAAGGCAATCCGCCGGAATTGTCACGCGACGAGGAGTTGCACGCCTATCGCGAGATGCTCCTCATTCGCCGCTTCGAGGAGAAGGCGGGGCAACTCTACGGCATGGGCCAGATCGGCGGCTTCTGTCACCTTTACATCGGGCAGGAGGCGGTCGTCGTCGGCATGCAGATGACCGTCCGCGAAGGCGACCAAGTCATCACCGCCTATCGCGATCACGGCCATATGCTCGTCTGCGGCATGGACCCGAAAGGCGTCATGGCGGAACTGACCGGGCGCCGCGGCGGCTACTCCCGCGGCAAGGGCGGCTCGATGCACATGTTTTCTGTGGAAAAGAATTTCTTCGGCGGACACGGTATCGTCGGCGCGCAGGTGCCGCTCGGCACCGGGCTCGCCTTCGCGAACAAGTATCGCGGCAACGGCAATGTCTCGCTCACCTATTACGGCGATGGCGCGGCCAACCAGGGCCAGGTCTACGAAGCCTTCAACATGGCGGAACTCTGGAAGCTGCCGGTCGTCTATGTCGTCGAGAACAACAAGTACGGCATGGGCACGAGCATCAACCGCGCCTCGGCCCTCACGAACCTGTCGCAACGCGGCGCGAGCTTCAACATCCCCGGCAGGCAGGTCGACGGCATGGACGTTCGCGCGGTCAAGGAAGCGGGCGAAGAGGCGGTCGCCTGGGCGCGCGCTGGCAAGGGGCCGTACATCCTCGAAATGCTGACCTACCGCTATCGTGGCCATTCCATGTCCGACCCGGCGAAATATCGCTCGAAGGAGGAGGTCGACAAGATGCGTCACGAGCACGACCCCATCGAGATGGTGCGCCAGCGTCTCATCGCGTCGGACCGCGCGACCGAGGACGACCTCAAGGCGATCGACAAGGAAATCCGGGCGATCGTGAACGAGGCGGCGGAATTCGCGCAGACCGATCCCGAGCCGGACGTGGCGGAGCTTTATACCAACGTCGTGAGGTAGCTTGGGGAATCGGCGCGATGAGCAGCATTTTTCGGGACGGCGTGAGACACACGGCGATGTTTTGTAAAGGCGCGTCCGCAGGGTTCGCGGCCACCCCCTCCTTTATCGCAAAGGTGCGTTAAGACGATGGCGACGCAGGTATTGATGCCCGCTCTCTCCCCCACGATGGAGGAGGGCAAACTCGCGAAATGGGTCAAGGCCGAGGGCGACGATGTGCGCTCTGGCGACGTGATCGCGGAAATCGAGACCGACAAGGCCACGATGGAAGTCGAAGCGGTGGACGAGGGCAAGATCGGCAAGATCCTCGTTCCCGCGGGCACCGAGGGCGTGAAGGTCAACACGCCCATCGCGATCATTCTGGCGGAGGGTGAGGAAGCAGGCGCATCGCTCAACGGCGCGGGCAAGACGAACGGGGCGCATGCTCCGGCCGATGCCGCGACGGGCGGCGGGGAAACGGCGCGTGCTCCTGTCGACGTTCGCGTGAAGGATCAGCCGCGCGAGGCCGTAGCACCCGCAGCCTATGACGCCGCGTCGGAAATCCCCGAAGGCGCGGAACTCGTGCAGATCACCATGCGCGAGGCGCTCCGCGACGCAATGGCCGAGGAAATGCGCCGCGATGGCGACGTGTTCGTCATGGGCGAGGAAGTGGCCGAATATCAGGGCGCGTACAAGATCACGCAGGGGCTGCTCGACGAGTTCGGCGCGCGCCGCGTGGTGGATACGCCGATCACGGAAGCGGGCTTCGCGGGGCTTGGCGTCGGCGCGGCGTTTGCGGGCCTGCGCCCCATCGTCGAATTCATGACGTTCAACTTCGCGATGCAGGCCATCGACCACATCATCAACTCGGCGGCGAAGACGCACTACATGTCGGGCGGGCAGATCGATTGCCCCATCGTGTTCCGTGGGCCGAACGGCGCGGCGGCCCGCGTCGGCGCGCAGCACAGCCAGGAATATTCCGCGTGGTACGCGCATGTGCCGGGGCTGAAGGTCATCGCGCCCTCCACTGCCGCCGACGCGAAGGGTTTGCTCAAGGCCGCGATCCGCGATCCGAACCCGGTGGTGTTTCTCGAAAACGAAATCCTCTACGGCATAGCCGGGCCTGTGCCCAAGGGCGACGACTGGCTTGTGCCCATCGGCAAGGCGAAGATCGCGCGGCCCGGCAAGGACGTCACCATCGTCTCCTGGTCGCGCGGCATGGTCTATGCGCTCGACGCGGCGAAGCAGCTTGAGGCCGATGGCATCGACGCCGAAGTGATCGACCTTCGCACGCTTCGCCCGCTCGACATCGACACGGTGCTCGCCTCCGTGCGCAAGACGAACCGCATCGTGACCGTGGAAGAGGCGTGGCCCGTGTGCTCTGTCGGTTCCGAGATCGTGGCGCAGGTGGTGGCGAAGGCGTTCGATTATCTCGATGCGCCGCCGACAAAGGTCTCCGGCGAGGACGTGCCGATGCCCTATGCCGCGAACCTCGAAAAGCTCGCGCTGCCGAACGCCCAGAAGGTTGTCGAGGCCGTGAAGGCCGTCTGCTACCGGAGCTGACGCGCGATGCAGAAGCGTTCCCCATGGACACGGTATGGCGACGGCCATGCGGCGGATTTCGAGGCTGCTGGCACGGACTATTTCGTGATCGTTACGGACGGCTATCTCAACACGCGCTATCGCATGCCCGCCGACCGCCCGGTCGACCGCAAGACGCTCATCGAGGACATCGACGACGAGATCGAGGCCATCGCTGCGGCGAAGCTCGCGCGCGGCGAGACGACCCAGCCGATGGGCCGCCGCGCGGCCCAGATCGTGATCGACGCGGGCGATGCTGCTTCTTAGGTTTCTGAATCTGTTCTTCGCGGGCACGTCCGCTGCCCCGCGCTTCAGGGATAAAGCCATGCCGACACCGATCCTGATGCCCGCCCTTTCGCCAACCATGGAGCAGGGCAAGCTCGCGAAATGGCTGAAGAAAGAGGGCGATAAGGTCGCTTCTGGCGACGCCATTGCCGAGATCGAGACCGACAAGGCCACGATGGAAGTCGAGGCGGTGGACGAAGGCACCATCGGCAAGATCATGGTCGCCGAGGGCACGGAAGGTGTCGCGGTGAACACGCCGATTGCGCTGTTGCTTGGCGAGGGCGAGGACGCTGCCGCGCTGAAGAGTTACGGTGCGGAGCCGCCGCAGCCCGCGCCCGCGAAGGCTGCGCAAGCCTCCGAGCCTGTGCAGGTCGCCAAGGTGAACGGCGCACCCGCTGCCGCCCCGCAGTCCAACGGCCATAACGGCCATGATGGCGGCCGCGTCTTTGCCTCGCCGCTCGCCCGCCGCATCGCGAAGGACGCCGGGCTTGACCTCGCCGCCGTGAAGGGCACCGGCCCGCATGGCCGCATCGTGAAGCACGATGTCGAGGAGGCGAAAGCGACCGGCTCCGCGAAGCCCGCCGCAGCTGCCGCGCCCACGCAGAACGGCGGCGCGCTCGTGCCGTCTCGCCTCGCAGCCGCGATCCCGGACGACCAGATCATCGCCATGTACGAGAAGGGCACCTACGAGCTTCGCCCGCTCGACAACATGCGCAAGACCATCGCCACGCGCCTCACGCAGGCGACGCAGACGATCCCGCATTTCCGCCTGTTCGTCGAATGCGAGATCGACACGCTGCTCGAAGCGCGCCAGCGCATCAATATGCGTTCGCCGAAGGACGGCCAGCCGGGCGCGTTCAAGGTTTCCGTCAACGACTTCATCGTCAAGGCGCTTGGCCTCGCGCTCCAGCGCGTGCCGGACGCGAACGCGACGTTCACCGAGCGCGGCATCCTCCTGCACAAGGCGAGCGATGTCGGCGTGGCGGTGGCGGTGGAAGGCGGCCTGTTTACGCCCGTGATCCGCGGCGTCGAGAGGAAGTCGCTCGCCGACATCTCGAACGAGGTGAAGGATCTCGCCGAGCGTGCCCGCAAACGCCGCCTCGCGCCGCATGAGTATCAGGGCGGGACGACGGCGGTGTCGAACCTCGGCATGTTCGGCGTGGACAATTTCGACGCGGTCATCAACCCGCCGCACGCGACCATCCTCGCGGTCGGGCGGGGCGAAAAGCGCCCCGTGGTGAAGGGCAACCAGATCGTCATCGCGACGACCATGGGCTGCACGCTGTCCTGCGATCATCGCGTGGTGGATGGCGCACTCGGCGCAAGGCTGCTTCAGGCGTTCAAGGGCTACATCGAGGAGCCGGTGACGATGCTGGCGTAAGCCCGCTACCGGCAACAACGACCAGGTTTTCGAGGGACAGATGGCGGAAGCATTCGATGTCGCGGTGATCGGCGGCGGACCGGGCGGCTATGTGGCGGCGATCCGTGCGGCGCAACTCGGGCTCAAGACGGTGGTGATCGAGCGCGAGCACCTCGGCGGCATCTGCCTCAACTGGGGCTGCATCCCGACAAAGGCGCTGCTGCGCACGGCGGAAGTGCTGCGGCTCGCGCAGCACGGCGCGGAGTTCGGCATCAAGGCCGAGGGGTTAAGCTTCGACCTCGGCAAGATCGTCGCGCGGTCGCGGGCGGTGGCGAACAAGCTCGCCTCGGGCGTCGCGTACCTCCTGAAGAAGCACAAGGTCACGGTGATCGACGGCACGGCGCGGCTGAAGGCGAAGGGCGTCGTCGCGGTGGCGGGCAAGGACGGCAAGCCGCTCGCCGATGTCGAGGCGAAGCACATCATTATCGCGACGGGCGCGCGCGCTCGCGTGCTGCCGGGGCTTGAGCCGGACGGCAAGCTTGTGTGGACCTACAAGGAAGCGATGGTGCCACCGAGCTTGCCGAAATCGCTGCTCGTCGTGGGCTCCGGCGCCATCGGCATCGAATTCGCAAGTTTTTACAATGCGCTCGGCGTGAAGGTGACGGTCGTCGAGATCGTGGACAAGATTTTGCCCTTCGAGGACGACGAGATTTCCGCCCTTGCCCGCAAGAGCTTCGAGAAGCAGGGCATGACGATTCACACAGGCGCGAAGGTGGACAAGCTCGAAAAGGGTAAGGACAGCGTGAAGGCGACGCTCGCGCTGAAGGACGGCAGGACGCAGGTCGCTGAGTTCGACCGCGTCATCGTGGCGGCGGGCATCGTCGGCAATGTCGAGGGCATCGGCCTCGAAGAGCTGGGCATCAAGACGGATCGCACGCATATCGTGGTGGATGAGTTCTCCCGCACCAACATGCCGGGCGTCTACGCCATCGGCGACGTGGCCGGGCCGCCGTGGCTTGCGCACAAGGCGAGCCACGAGGGCATCATCTGCGTGGAGAAGATCGCGGGGCGCGATCCGCATCCGCTGAATGTGCGCAACATTCCGGGCTGCACCTATTCGCATCCGCAGGTGGCGAGCATCGGCATCACCGAGGCGATGGCGAAGAAGGACGGCCGCGAGATCAAGGTGGGCCGCTTCCCCTATCAGGGCAACGGCAAGGCCATCGCGCTCGGCGAGCCGGAAGGGCTCGTGAAGACGATCTTCGACGCGAAGACGGGCGAACTTCTCGGCGCGCATATGGTCGGCGCGGAGGTAACGGAACTCATTCAGGGCTTCGGTGTGGCGAAGACGCTGGAGACGACCGAGGCGGAGCTTATGGAGACGGTTTTCCCGCACCCGACGCTATCGGAGACGATGCTGGAAAGCGTGTTCGACGCGTATGGGCGGGTTATTCATATTTGAGGCGCGTCGACGGGGCGGCTTTTAGCAACGCCCTGCGGCCGGATTTCGCGCCACCGCTGATTAGCTTTTGGTTGCCGCGCCATCGGACTGGCGGCACGTTACCGGTGCAAGACATGAGTTGCAACCAAACGGGGATCAAGAGCATGGACCACGTAAACAGGCGCGCGGTTCTGACGGGGCTGGCGGCGGCGGCGCTCGGCGCGAGCACGGCGCGGGCGGACGACTGGAAGACTTATCACAATCCCCGTTTCGACTTCTCGTTCGAGTATCCCGGCTGGTTCACGGCCGCCGATACATCCGAGAACTCGGACGGAAGCCGCTTCGAGGCGAAGGACGGCGCGGCGATCCTCGCCTACGGTTCCTGGAACGCTATGGACGAGAACCCGCTCACCATCGAGCAACACGAAGCGTTCGTGCGCGGCAATGACGATTATTCCGGCCTGACCTATCGCTTCGCCGACGCGAAGACGCTGGTGCTTTCGGGCCTTCGCGGCGACACGGTCTATTACGAGAAATATCTGCTCGTGCGCGACAACGATCTGATCCTCAACCTTCAGATCACCTATCCCGCGCAGTACAAGCCCGTCTACGATCCGCAGATCGGCCGCATGGCGAAGTCGTTGAGGCTCAATCAGTAGATTCCATCGGGCGCGCCCCGGACTGCGCCGTAGCCGTCAAGCCGGGCTGCGCACAACCCGGATCTTCTGCTCGCGGACCTTTTTCCGCAGCGTGTTGCGGTTGAGGCCGAGAAGTTCCGCCGCCTTGATCTGGTTGCCGCGCGTAGCCGTCAGCGCCGCCGTGATGAGCGGCGCTTCCACATCGCGCAACACGCGGTCGTAGAGGCCGGGCGGCGGAAGCTGATCGCCGAAACCGCCGAAATAGTCGGTGAGATACGCCTCCATCCACTCGTTGAGCTTCGCGGTGCCGGACTGCGGTGTGTCGAGCGGCGGCGGGCTGGAATGTGTGGAAAGCTCATTGTCTACGATGTCGGCGGAGATCAACTCCTGCGAGTAGAGCGCGGACAGCCGGCGTACGAGGTTTTCGAGTTCGCGCACATTGCCGGGCCATGTGTGGCGCTTGAGCCGGTCGAACGCCTCCTGCGTCAGCGTTTTCGACGGCAGGCCGCTCTTCTCGGCGAGCTTCAGGAAGTGGCGCACGAGGTCCGGCACGTCTTCGAGGCGCTCGCGCAAGGGCGGCATGCGCAGCGGCACCACGTTGAGGCGGTAGTAGAGGTCTTCGCGGAACAGCCCGAGCGCGATCTGGTTTTCGAGGCTCTTGTTGGTGGCGGCGATGATGCGCACGTCGGTCTTGATCGGCACGCGGCCGCCAACCGTCATGTATTCGCCTTCCTGAAGCACGCGGAGCAGGCGCGTTTGCGCCTCCATCAGCATGTCGCCAATCTCGTCGAGGAACAGCGTGCCGCCGTCCGCCTGCTCGAAGCGGCCGACCGAACGTTGCGCCGCGCCGGTGAACGCGCCCTTCTCGTGGCCGAACAGCTCGCTCTCGATCAGTTCGCGCGGGATGGCGGCCATGTTGATGGCGATGAACGGACCCTTGCGCCGCTGGCCGTAATCGTGGAGCGCGCGGGCGACGAGTTCCTTGCCGGTGCCGCTTTCGCCCGTGATGAGCACGGTGAGGTCTGTGTGCATGAGCCGCGCCATGACGCGATAGACGTCCTGCATCGAAGGCGAGCGGCCGATCAGCGGCAAATTTTCGCTCTCGGCGTCGGGGCCTGCATGGACGACTTCGCCACCTTCGGCTCGCGAAGCGCGCGGCCCACAACGGCGACGAGCTCCTTCAGGTCGAACGGCTTCGGCAGATATTCATAGGCGCCGCGCTCGGCCGCCGTGATGGCGGTCATGAACGTGTTTTGCGCGCTCATCACGATGATCGGCAGTTCCGGGCGGATTTTCTTGATGCGCGGAATGAGATCGAACGCGTTCTCGTCCGGCATGATGACGTCGGTAATGACCACGTCGCCGTCGCCCTGCGCGATCCAGTTCCACAGCGTGGCGGCGTTGCTCGTCGCGCGCGCGCTGTAGCCCGCGCGGGCGAGCGCTTGATTGACGACGGTGCGGATGGCGGCGTCGTCGTCCGCAATGAGTACGTTTCCGCGGCCCATCATATCGCTCCGGTCTTTCGCGCGGATGGCTGATACATCGGAAGAAGCATACGGAAGGTTGTCAGCCGGCTTCTCGATTCGCATTCGATCACTCCGCCATGGTCGCCGACGATTTTCGCCACGAGTGCAAGGCCCAATCCCGCGCCCTTCGCCTTCGTCGTCACGAAAGGCTCGAACAGGTGCGGCTTCACGTCTTCCGGTACGCCCGAGCCATTGTCCGACACACCGATTTCAAGCGGCAGTTTCACGCTCGAATCGGAATTTGGCAGACGCAGCGAAAGCCCCGGACGGAAGGCAGTCGACAACGTGATGACGCCGTCGTTCTTGTCGCCGATGGCTTCCGCGCTGTTCTTCACAAGGTTGAGCAGCGCCTGAATGAGCTTGTCGCGGTTGCCGGGCACGGACGGCAGGCTCGGATCGAAACTCTGCTGAATGGTGATATGCCGCGCGAAGCCCGCACGCGCGATGCGCTTCACATGGTCGAGCACTGAATGAATGTTGACGGCGTCCTTGCTCACCGGGCGCTCGTCGCCGAACACCTCCATGCGGTCGACGAGATCGCGGATGCGGTCGGTTTCCTCGGTGATGAGCTGGGCGAGCGGCTGGTCCTCCTCGGACGCGCCCGCTTCGAGGAGCTGCGCCGCGCCGCGAATGCCGGAGAGCGGGTTCTTGATCTCGTGGGCGAGAACGGCGGCCATGGCGGACACGGAACGCGCGGCGCCGCGATGGGTCAGCTGCCGTTCGATCATCGCGGCCATGTTGCGCTGCTGGAGCATCAGGAGCACGTAATCTTCGCGTTCGTTCAGAATCGAAGCGAACACGTCCACCGAGCGCGCTGGCCGGTCCGGCATCGCCAGGTCGAGTTCATATTCGTTCACCGCGCCGCGCGTGTGGCGCACCTGATCGGCGAGCGCAGTCAAGGGGTTGGCGAATGCCACGAGCGCAGGCAATGCGCGCTTTTTCAGCAGCGCTTCGCCAAGGCCGAAGAAATTCTCGGCGGCGAAATTTGCGAACACGATGCGATTTGTGGCATCGACAACGACGACCACATGGGGCAGACCCTGCACCAGCGCCTTGAAATCGAGCGGTTTGGCAGCGTCGGACGCCTTCTTCGTCTTGTCGCGGGGAGCCATAGATTTCAGCAATTTAGCCGTGTCCAATGAATGTGGCAGGCTAGCCGAGGCTGCATCATGCCCTGCCCAAATGCTGGGCAGAAATGCAGATCGACTAAGTTCTAGGCATTGTAGCAAATTCGGCCCCCGTGTCAGCAGGCAAATCTCAAGGCTCGCGAAAGCTCTTGGCGGTTTTAGAGGCAGCTTATAAGGTTTCGGCGCGTTCCCTCCTTTTTGGTTCGTTCAAACATGCAAGAAGAAGACCAACATTTGCCGGTCAATGCGGCGCTGATCGTGGCTGCGGGAAGCGGTGTCCGTGCGGGGCAGAAACAGGGGCGGCCGAAGCAATATTGCTTGGCGGGCGGCAAGCCGATCCTGCGGCGGACGCTTGAAGCCTTTCTTTTCCATTCGGAAATCGCCGCCGTTGTCGTGGTGATGCGCGCGGGCGACGAGGCGCTTTATGCGGAAGCGGTGGCGGGGCTCGACTCGAGCAAGCTGCTTCCACCCGTCCCCGGCGGCGCGACGCGGCAACTTTCCGTTAAGGCGGGGCTCGATGCGCTCGAAGCGCACACACCGCATGCGGTTTTGATCCACGACGCCGCGCGGCCCTTCATTTCGGCGGCCTGCATCTCGGACACCATCGCGGCACTCGATGCGAGCGATGGTTCGATCGCGGCGGCACCCGTCACCGACACGCTGAAGCGCGGCGAGGATGGCCGGAGCGCGGGCACCGTGGACAGGGCAGGGCTCTGGCGCGCGCAGACGCCGCAGACCTTCATCTACGACAAGATCGTGGCGGCTCATCGCGCGGCGGGCGAGCGCACCGATTTCACCGACGACGCCTCGATTGCGGAGTGGCATGGCCTCTCCGTGGCGCTCGTCTCGAACACATCTGAAAACATGAAGATCACGACTGCGGAGGATTTGGTCATGGCGGATATGATCGCGAGCGGCGGAGTGGCGCTGCCGGATGTGCGCGTCGGCTCGGGCTTCGACGTGCATGCTTTCGAGGATGGCGATCACGTCACACTTTGCGGCGTCAAGATCCCGCACGACAAGGGACTGAAGGCGCATTCGGATGGCGACGCGGGGCTGCACGCGCTCACCGACGCGCTTTACGGCACCATCGGCGCGGGCGACATCGGCGATCATTTCCCGCCGTCCGATCCGCAATGGCGCGCGATGGATTCGACCGTGTTTCTGAAACACGCCGTAGCCCTGGTGGCGGAGAAGGGCGGACGCATCACCAACGCCGACGTGACGCTCATCTGCGAGCGCCCCAAGGTCGGCCCGCATCGCGACGCCATGCGCGCGCGGATGGCCGAAATCCTTGGCATTGAGATCGAGCGCGTCAGCGTCAAGGCGACGACGAGCGAGCAACTCGGCTTCACCGGCCGCCGCGAGGGCATCGCCGCGCTGGCGTCCGCTACCGTGGTGTTCGCCGCGCGCTGAGGCGGGGTCGCGTCCAGCGCCCGGCGCTTGATCGCTGTGGGCCAGGCTGACGAACCGCAGGGCGTGCCCCATATTCTGGCATAAAGCGGCGCCGCACACCTTGGTGCGCCGCAGCGGAGGCTCAGGGAATGGCGGAAGAACTCAGCGGCCGGGCCTATGCATTGGCCGCAGACGCGCTGGCGAAGGCGCGCGAGAACCAGCTCTTCATCGCGACGGCGGAATCATGCACGGGCGGGCTTGTTGCTGCCGCGCTGACCGCGGTGCCCGGCTCGTCGAGCGCGTTCGACCGGGGCTTCGTCACCTATTCGAACGAGGCTAAGGCCGACATGCTCGGCGTCGATCCCGCGCTGATCGCGGCGCACGGTGCGGTGTCGAAGGAGGTCGCGTTCGCCATGGCGAAAGGCGCGCTCGCCCGATCGCATGCAGGGATTGCGGTTTCAATCACCGGGGTCGCGGGGCCGGACGGCGGCAGCGCCGAGAAGCCCGTGGGGCTGGTGCATTTCGCGGCGGCGCGGACGACGGGCAACGGCGTTCGCCTGCTCCATCGCGATGAACGCTTCGGCGATATCGGCCGTGCTGAGGTTCGGGCACGCTCGGTCGAGACGGCGCTAGGGCTCATCCTGGAGGCGCTGGCCAGCCCGGCAGATCAAACCCAAGCTCCTTAAGCCGCCACGCAAGAACACTCACCGCATTCGAAGGTGGTCGATGTGCTACCGAAAGTGCGAGAAACTCGGCTTAACCGTGCAGGACGCGTTTTCGTCAGCTAGCGGCGGCGACGCCCGGATGGCGACCGTAAATCGCGTCGGCGCGGTCCTCGAACGCGGCCGAGAACTTGCGGAACGCCTTGTCGAACACCGATCCCATCAGCATCTGCAACGGCAGCGAGCGGAATTCGTAGTCGAGATAGAAGAGGATGCGGCAGGTGCCATCCGGCCCCGGAACGAATGTCCAGCGGTTTTCCAGCTTGCGGAACGGCCCGTCGAGGTAATCGACCATGATCACGCGGTTCTCGGGCTTGAGCCGCACCCTTGTGGTGAAGCTCTCGCTGAACAGCTTGTACGACGCGGTCATGCGCGCGATGAGCGTCTCGCCGTCTTCGTCCGGGATGCGCTTCTCGATGTGCAGCGCCGAGCATAGCGGCAGGAATTTGGGATAGCTCTCCACGTCCGCGACGAGGGCGAACATATTTTCCGCAGTGTGATGGACGCGATGGGTCGTTTCGAAATGGGGCATCAGCGGCTCAGGCTTGAGTGAGGGGCCGAAGGCGTTCCATGCGGCCTGCAATCATCATGGCATTGGATGGGGCGCGCGCGCCGCCGTGGCGAGAGGGTATTTCGCCGCATGCCGGCACGTGCTTCACGAGGCGTTGTGTAAGGCGTTGTCGGCGGCTTTGGCAAGCCGCGCCGCTTTCAGCTTCGCGAAGTCGTCGCCCGCGAGGTAGGACGAGCGCGTGAGCGGCGACGAAGCCACCATGAGGAAGCCCTTCGCGTAGGCGTGTGCCTTGTAGCTGTCGAACTCGGCGGGCTCCACGAAGCGGTCGACGGCGGCATGCTTGCGCGTCGGCTGGAGATATTGGCCGATGGTGAGGAAGTCCACGTCCGCCGAACGCAAATCGTCCATCAGTTGAAGCACCTCGTTCCGCTTTTCGCCGAGGCCGACCATGATGCCGGACTTCGTGAATACGGTCGGGTCGAGTTCCTTCGCGCGCTGGAGCAGCCGCAGCGAGTGAAAATAACGCGCGCCGGGCCTGATGGTGAGGTAGAGGCCGGGCACGGTTTCGAGATTGTGGTTGAAGACGTCGGGCTTCGCCGCAATGACGGTTTCGAGCGGGCGCGCGCCCTTCTTCAGGAAATCGGGCGTCAGAACTTCGATGGTGGTGGCGGGCGCCGCTGCTCGGATGGCGCGAATCGTGGCGGCGAAATGGGCCGCGCCGCCATCTTCGAGGTCGTCGCGGTCGACCGAGGTCACGACCACATGATTGAGGCCGAGGGTCGCCACCGCGCGCGCCACATTCTCCGGTTCCGCTGCGTCGAGCGCGCCGGGAATGCCGGTCTTGACGTTGCAGAAGGCGCAGGCGCGCGTGCAGGTGTCGCCCATGATCATCATGGTGGCGTGCTTCTTCTCCCAGCACTCGCCGATGTTGGGGCAGCCCGCTTCCTCGCAGACCGTGTGGAGGCGGTTGCCGCGAACGATGGACGCCGTGCCCGCATAGCCCGCCGAAGCGGGCGCCTTCACGCGGATCCATGCGGGCTTGCGAAGCACGGGCGTGTCAGGCCGATGCGCCTTTTCCGGGTGGCGCGGGGCGCCTGACTGCTTGCCGTCGCGGTTGTCCAGGAGTGTTGCCATGGTTGCGCCCTTGTTCCTCACGCGAAGATAAGGGATGGAGCGGCGTTTGCAACGAAATCGCCCGCTTGTCTGCTTCGTTTCGCGCGGACGCGATTCATGTTGTCGTCTGTTGCCATTCGAGCCACCATCGTCGACCAGGGCGGGTTGTGCGCCGCAGTCCACCCATCGGTGTAGAAACCCACAGGCCACACCAGGTCACATTAAAATGTGATGCATATGCCACAATTTCCCCAAACTCAGGCTGCACCGATGCGAGACAGCAACAGGGGCGGCAAAACCACGTGGCGGCAGGCATTCCGACGCATTTGAATGCAGGGTTTTCGCGGGTGCGGGCGGTACTCGCAAGCGTGGCAAACGCACGACTTTTCGGCAAGGCACTGCGCTTCTGGCTCTCGCTCGGCGTCGTGATCGCGGCCATTACGTCCTCCGTCGCGACGTTCCTCATCCTCAACGGCCTCACCTCGATCTTCCCGACGAACAATGTCGTCTTGTCGACGCTCGGCATCAACGCCTCGTTCGTCGCCATCATCATCGGCATCATCGGCTTCCAGGTCGTCCAGCTTCTGAAGGCGCGAAAACGGGAGGCGGGCGCGGGGCTTCACTTCCGCATCGCTGCGGTGTTCAGCTTCGTGGCGCTGTTTCCGGCGGTGCTGCTCGCGGTCTTCGCCACCGTCTCCATCGACCGCACCTTCGACACTTTCTTCTCCACGCGCGTCAAGAGCATCGTCAACAACACGGTCGAGGTCGCGCAGTCCTATCTGCAGGAAAGCGGGCAGGTGATCCGCTCCGACCTCGTGGACGTGGCGCGCGAGGTCGAAATCGGGGCAGCGCTTTTCACGGAGAACAAGGCGGCGTTCGAACGCCTTTTCTCGTCCGCTGTGTCCCTTCGCGCGCTGCCGGCGGCCTTCATCATCGACTCGCGCGGGAAATTGCTCGCGGCGTCGTCGACCGATGGCCCGCGCTACAAGGCCCCGCCGCCCGCCGACATCGCGCGGGCAGCGGAGGGGCGCATCGTGCCACTTTCGTGGGATCTGGCTAACGGTGTCGCCGCGATCAAGAAGCTGAACGGCTTCGAAGACGCGTTCATCTATGCCCTGCGCCCGGTGAACCCGAACGTGTTCCGCCTTCTCCAGCGCACGCAGCAAAACATCATCCAGTTCCAGCAGCTCGAATATTCGCGCGCCCAATATCAGTTCGTGTTCGCGCTGATGTATGTGCTCCTCGCGCTGACGTTGCTCGCGTCGGCGATCTGGACGGGCCTCGTCTTCGCGAACCGCCTCGTCATGCCGATCAGGAAGCTCATCGGCGCGGCGCAGGAAGTGAGTCAGGGCAATCTGAACGTCCAGTTCGATGACGGGTTCGCGCGCGACGACATCGGCCGCCTCGGCCAGACGTTCAAGCAGATGACGGTCGACCTGAAGACGCAGCGCGACGACATCATGAGCGCCAATTCCGAACTCGACGAGCGCCGCCGCTTCATTGAGGCGGTGCTTTCGGGCGTGACAGCCGGTGTGATCGGCGTCGATCCGGCGGGCTGCATCAAACTCATCAACCGCTCCGGCCTCGAACTTCTGGGCCTTCCCGACGATGATGGCGTCATCGGCAAGCCGCTGGTGGAGGCCGTGCCGGAGTTCGGCGAGGTCATCGAGAAGGGCCGCCGCCAGTCGCGGACGAAGCCGGTGCATGGCCAGATCACCATCGTGCGCGAGACGGGCGAACGGAATTTTGCCGTCCAGGTCACGCGCGAGAAGGACGATCAGGCCGATTTCGGCGTCGTCCTCACCTTCGACGACGTGACCGAACTGACCGTCGCGCAACGAACCTCCGCATGGGCCGACGTCGCGCGCCGCATCGCGCACGAGATCAAGAATCCGCTGACGCCGATCCAGCTTTCCGCCGAGCGCATCCGCCGCAAATACGGCGCGTCGATAACGCATGATCGCGAAATTTTCGAGAAGTGCACGGAAACCATCATCCGCCACGTGGGTGACATTGGTCGCATGGTGGATGAGTTCTCGTCGTTCGCACGCATGCCTCAGGCAGTCTTCGAGGAGCAGGATATTCGCGAAGTCGTGCGAGAGGCGGTGATTCTGTTCCAGATGAGCCGCTCCGACATCGAATACAAGCTCGACATGCCGAAGGAGAAGCTCATCGCGCTGTGCGACAGGCGGCTTCTCACGCAGGCCGTCACCAATCTTGTGAAGAACGCGAGCGAGGCCGTGGATGCGTACCGCGCTTCGAATCCCGAGAGCGGGAAAGGGCGCGTGATGACGAAGCTCAGGCTCATCGATCATCGCTTTGACATCGAGGTCGTGGATACAGGTGTGGGGCTGCCGAAGGAGAACCGCCACAGGCTTGTCGAGCCCTACGTGACGACGCGGCAGAAGGGCACGGGCCTCGGTCTGGCCATCGTGCAGAGAATTACGGAGCAGCACGGCGGGGTGCTCGAACTCGCCGACGCTCCGGTCACTGAAAACTGCGACCACGGCGCGCGGATCAGCATGACGATCCCCGTGTCGCACGGCGCGGAACGAACTGAAAAAGACGAAGCGAGAACGAACGGCCAGGCGGAGCTGATGCTCGCCGACAGCCATTTGCAAAGCTGAGGGGAAGAGGGAGCAAGCCATGGCGTCAGACATTCTGATCGTCGACGACGAAGCCGATATCCGGGAACTCGTGTCGGGCATCCTCGAAGACGAGGGCCACAAGACGAGGCTCGCCAAGGACAGCGACGAAGCGTTGCGCTCCATTGAGGAACGCCGCCCCTCGCTCGTCATCCTCGACATCTGGCTGCAAGGGTCGAAGCTCGACGGGCTCGAAGTGCTCGCCCGGGTGAAGAAGAACCATCCCGAGCTGCCGGTGGTCATCATATCCGGCCATGGTAATATCGAAACGGCCGTCACCGCCATCAAGCGCGGCGCTTACGAATATATCGAGAAGCCGTTCAAGGCGGATCGCCTCGTGCTCGTCACGGCCCGCGCGCTCGAAGCGTCCAAGCTCCGCCGCGAAAATCGCGAGTTGAAGGAAAGGAGCTATTACAGCTCCGACCTGATCGGCAAATCCGCGGCGATGAACCATCTGCGGCAGGCTATTCAGAAGGTCGCGCCGACGAACAGCCGCGTGATGATTACGGGGCCGCAGGGCTCCGGCAAGGAGCTAGCCGCGCGCTATCTGCACGCCAGTTCGAGCCGCGCGAACGGCCCCTTCGTCGCCGTGAATGCCGCGTCCATGGCCGCCGACCGCGTGGAGACTGAGTTCTTCGGCGTCGAGGAAACCGGGTCGACGGTGCGCAAGGTCGGCGCGCTCGAAGAGGCGCATAACGGTACGCTCTATATCGATGAAGTGGCCGACATGCCGGTCGAGACTCAGGGCAAGCTCCTGCGCGTGCTCGTGGAGCAGAAATTCCAGCGCATCGGCGGCGGCCCGAAAGTGTCGGTCGACGTGCGCCTCGTGTCGTCCACCAGCCGCGACCTTGAGCGCGAAATGGCGGCCGGGCGCTTCCGGCAGGATCTTTTCCACCGCCTCAACGTGGTGCCGCTGAGGGTTTCGGCCCTTGTCGAGCGGCGCGAAGACATCCCGGAACTCGTGGAGCACTTCGTGAAGCAGATCGCGGCGTCGTCGGGCCTTCCGCCGCGCGTCATCGGCGACGACGCCATGGCCGTGCTGCAAAGCCACGAATGGCAGGGGAACGTGCGTCAGCTTCGCAACATTGTCGAACGTGTCATGATCATGTCTACCGGCGAGCCGGACGCGGTCATCACCGCCGACATGCTGCCCGACGACATCGGCGCGAACGTCCCTTTATCGTCGAACGGCTCCGGCGGTGAACATCTCATGTCGCTGCCGCTGCGCGACGCACGCGAAATCTTCGAACGCGAATATCTCATGGCGCAGATCAACCGCTTCGGCGGCAACATCTCGCGCACCGCGGAATTCGTCGGCATGGAACGCTCGGCGCTGCACAGGAAGCTGCGCGCGCTTGGCGTCAATTCCAACGAAAGGGGCGGCGAGGTCCGTCACTAGTGCTCTGGCGTATATTTCTGGTCCACATAGCAAACGCATGCGCTTTGAGAGCACCAGCAACCAATTGATTGCAGAGCAGTTTTGAATTTTGATGAAAGTGCCAGCAGCGGATGCGGATCGAATGTAAAATTCACTGCATGAGGGCATGATCCGTAAAAGTGGACAGGAGCGCGCTTTTGATTCCATCAAAAGCTGGAGCGCTCTGAAGGCGAGGCGGAAGCTTCGGAGCCGTCGAACGATGGCTGTCTTTTGTCCCTTCACACCCTCGATACATGTTGGCAGTAAAGTTGCATGCCCGTTGCCTGCGAGCAGGCTTGCGCGGCGAGCCACTTTCGGAGAAAAGGTGCGCGCTGTTCCGGTGGGACAGGCGCGAGCAGACATGTGGCGAAGTTGCGATCGACGACAGAAGCGGCTCGCACCTTCGCGTAAGAAAGGCAGACGATGACGCGGGTTGTGTATGTAAACGGCGAATACGTTCCCTACGCGCAGGCGAGCGTGCATGTGGAAGATCGCGGGTTTCAGTTCGCGGACGGCGTTTACGAAGTGTGCGAGATCCTCGACGGCAATCTCGTGGATGAGCGCCGCCACATGGCGCGGCTCGAACGGTCGCTCTCGGAACTGCGGATCGACGAGCCGATGAGCCTGCGGTCGCTGGGTGTCATTTTGCGCGAAACCGTTCGCCGCAACCGCGTCAGAAATGGCATCGTTTATTTGCAGATCACGCGCGGTGTGGCGCGGCGCGATTTCGCCTTTCCGAGCCCCGGCGACGCACCGGGCGTAGTGTGCTTCGCGCGCTCGCTGTCACGCAAGGCGGGCGATGCGAAGGCGGCGGTCGGTGTGGCGGTGATCACTCTGCCGGACATCCGCTGGAAGCGCGTCGACATCAAGACGACCGGCCTTCTCGCGCAGTCGCTCGCAAGGCAGGCGGCGCGCGAAGCGGGCGCCTACGAGGCCTGGCTTGTCGACGAAAAGGGCTACGTCACGGAAGGCGCATCCTGCAACGCGTGGATCTTAACAGGCGATGGCAAGCTCGTGACGCGCTCTGCGGAGTCTGGTATCCTCCGAGGGATCACGCGAGAGGTTGCGATGGAAACCGCCCGCGCGCGTGGTCTTCACTACGAAGAGCGGCCTTTCACGGTGGAGGAAGCCAAATCGGCTAGGGAAGCCTTCCAGACCTCCGCATCCGGGCTTGTGATGCCCGTGGTGAAAATCGACGGGGTCGCGATCGGAAACGGGAAACCGGGCGAGATCGCAAGCGGCTTGAGAGCGGCCTACCACGGAGTGGCTGAAGTCTCCACGCCACACCACCTTTTAACTTAGAGCGTCAGACTATCGGAGGTGGCGGTGCCGGCGTTGCGGTGCCAGAGATGGGTTGCGCCAGCAACCAACTGAGCTAACAGGGGCAAATAGCGGGTATTGGGCAAGCGGCCATCAGTGTCGCGAGAAAATAATGGACAGGTCATGCCTCCAGAGAAACAACAGAACCTTCAGGACGCTTTTCTCAATCACGTACGGAAAAACAAGACCCCGCTTACGATTTTCCTCGTGAACGGCGTCAAGCTGCAAGGCATCGTCACGTGGTTCGACAATTTCTGCGTGCTCCTGCGCCGCGACGGTCACTCGCAGCTTGTCTACAAGCACGCCATCTCGACAATCATGCCCGGCGGCCCCATTTCGTTCTTGGACGGAGATCAGGTACAGGATCGATAGCAGACATTGAAAACGCTCGAACGCAGTGAACGAGCCGCGCAGCGCGCGGGCATCAACGACGGCGAAACAACGGCAGGCGATGACGACGGGGCGACGCGCGCTATCGTGATCGTGCCGGTGCTGAAGGGCCAGAGCGGTCCGCAAGGCGCATTCGCTCTGGCGCTTTCGAGCGAAGAGAGGCTGGAAGAGGCCGTGGGGCTCGCCATTGCCATCGGGCTCGATGTTGCCTTTTCGGGCACGGTGCCGCTGGCGCAAATCAAGCCTGCGGCGCTGCTCGGCACGGGCAAGGTTGAGGAGATCGGCGCGATCATCGCAGCCGAAGGCGTGAGCGTGGCGATCGTCGATCATCCGCTGACGCCCATCCAGCAACGCAACCTCGAAAAGGCGTGGAACGCCAAGGTGCTCGACCGCACCGGGCTCATCCTCGAAATCTTCGCCGAGCGCGCGCGCTCCAAGGAAGGCCGCCTTCAGGTGGAGCTTGCGCGCCTCACCTACCAAAAGAGCCGCCTCGTGCGGTCGTGGACCCACCTTGAGCGCCAGCGCGGCGGCTTCGGCTTTCTCGGCGGCCCCGGCGAAACGCAGATCGAGGCGGACCGGCGCGCCATCGGCGAACGCATCGACGTCATCAAGAACGACCTCGCCGTGTCCGAACGCACGCGGCGGCTGCATCGCAAGCGGCGCAAGGAGACGGATCAGCAGATCGTGTCGCTCGTCGGCTATACGAATGCGGGGAAGTCGACGCTGTTCAACGCGCTGTCAGGCGCGGGCGTTCTGGCGAAGGACATGCTGTTCGCGACGCTCGACCCGACGCTTCGCCGCGTGGAGTTTGCGGATGGCGGCGCGTTCATTCTGTCCGACACTGTGGGCTTCATCTCCGACCTGCCGACGCAGCTCATTGTCGCGTTCCATGCGACCCTCGAAGAAATTCTCGAAGCCGATCTGATCCTGCATGTGCGCGACATCGCGAGCGCGTCGTCTGAGGCGCAGAAGATCGAGGTCGAGCGCGTGCTGGCCGAGATCGGCATTGATGCGGCCGCGCAAGCAAGCCGCGTGATCGAGGTATGGAACAAGTCCGACCTTCTTTCGGAGGATGAGCGTTCGGCAGTCGGAAAGCGAGCCGAGAACGCCGCGCATCCGGCCGGGCTCGTCTCGGCGCAGACAGGCGAGGGCGTTCCCGAGCTTGCAGCGGCGATCCGCATCCGACTTCAGGCGCATCTGCGCACCCGCGACGTGGTCGTGGGCGAGGCCGATGGCGCGTTCATCCACTGGCTTTACGAAAACACCGAGGTTATCGACCGGCAAGGCCGCGAGGATGGCAGCCAGCTGTTTCAGGTGCGCGTCGCGCCGGAGCGTGAGCACGACCTAGACCTGCATATCGCTCGCCCGGGCAGCTAGAGGTCTTCCGCCATCCCATGAGCAAACGAAACGCAAGAGGCGTCGTGCGGCGCGTCGGAGGGACAGCCCTCGTTCTCTGCAACTGCGCATCAGCGTTTGTTCCTACGGCTGCCGCTGGTCGATCCCGGTATCATCGGCGGACAGCGCGCCTGCGCGTCGCGCAAGGGGTAGATGCCGAGCAGTGCCGCCACCGAAGGGAACGATAGCCCGCAGCACCGCGGGAGGCGCTTGCGCCTCTCGTCCTCACCCCTCGTCTTCCGTTGCGACATGGACCTCACGCGAACCGGCGGCGGCATCGCGGAAAGCGCTGGCGCGCATCCCCGTCAGTGCCGCTTCTTGCCGGCCGTCTTCGGAGGCGCGGCGGTAATCAAGGCGGCGGCTTGTGGCACGATGGCGGTTTTCGCCAAAGCCATGCGCTGATAACCGTCGAAGCCCGCCATCAATTCCGCGAACAACGCACGCGCCGAACGCGCATTCCCTGCTTCCGTCAGGGTCATATGGTCGGGGGCGGCAAGCGGCGGGTTCATGGTCGTCCATGCGTGGATGGAACAGTGGCCGCCCATATATCTCGCCCAGTCCCAGTAGAAGGCCCCGTTTGCAGCCGCTGTTCGCCGGATTACAGCGCGCACGGTTTCGAGGCGTGGCGGCGCGTGCCATCGCCCTAACCGCTCGTCGCCGCGACCGAGCAGGCGCGAATAGCCAGCAGTTTCCTGCGGATTGAGTGCGCGGCAAACCTGCGCGCCGCCGAAGCTAGCGAAGGTGGGCAGCCGCGCCGCATCCGGTGGCCCGATCAGGAGGAGCGAGGCGGTCGGCACGGCGCTCTTGATCTGATCGACCGTCAGCCTGAGGCGCGCTTCGTATTCGCGCATGTCGAGATCGTCGTCGAAGCCCTCTTTCTTTCCGAAACTCAGAATGATGAGATCCGGATCGAGCTTCTTGAGGTCGTTCGCGGCGAAGTCGCGGTTCCATTTGGCGAGCGTCAGCGCAGTTGCGCCGGGAACTCCCGCGTTCGAGTAAACGATGCCGGGCGTCTGCGTGCCGGTCGTCAGCGACAGCATCGTCACGGCGCCATCGCCGCGCGGGCGGATCGTGATTTCGCGCGCCTTTGCCATGATACGGATGGAGGTTTGGGCCGTGTTGGGCGCACGCGTCGGAACGAGCTTCGTCTCGCCGTCGACGCTGATGGCGACCGTCCCCTGTTGCGGCCCCGTCATGAACGAGGCCTCGACCCAATCGAACGAGGTTTCAGCCGAGGTGAACCGCAGCCATGCGTCGGAGGAGGACGACGTCACGCGCACGCCGGAAAGGCCGAACGGACCGGGCGCATTCCCTGCCGCGCTGGCAAGCGACCACGCGCCGCGTCGGTCGATCTTCATCCCGCGCACGGGATAGAGGCTCGGCAGCATGAGGCCCCGCCCCGCATTGCCGAAGCGGCTGGTGAGATGCTCCCTCAGGGCACCGGCGAAGCGGTCGTCCACGATGTCGTCGCCGCCGAGATGCACGATCTTTGCCGCGCCCGACCGTCTTCCAGCGTTCAACTGCGCGAGCGCGCCGTAGAAGTTCTGCAGGGCTTCGGCTGCGGTGACCGGGTTCGGCTCGTTGGCGTCGGCGGTGTTGAGCGCAAGCGCGAGCGAGGCGTCGGACGGGGAGGGCCGCCGTGCCTCGAAGGTCGAGAAGGCGAAAAACGACGGTCCGCTGTCCGGCATGAGCGTGGGCGCGGGTTGGGAGCCTGCCGACGACGGAGACTGGAACGAAAGAAAATTGGTCTTGTAGGAACGGTTCAGCGCGGGTGCGCCTTCACGGTCGTCCGCGAGCGACGCGCGGTCGGAATCGTCGCCCCAGCCCATGCCGGGCAGGCATCCGCCAAGGAACGGAAGCGCCACCAATCCCAATACCGGAAGCAACCGCTTCCGCCATAAGCGCCGATCAGGTCGTTGACTTCCCTGCATGAAGACTCCGGCACACTTACTCGACGACATTCGACAAGCACGAAAAAGGATTATTGCTGGGAGGCGGCGCTATCCTCGCGCCACGTGAAATCATCGGCTCGCCCATCTTTCGGAGGTAGGGCATCGCCACGGCTCAGGACTTTGAAATAAAGGCGGTCGGCGAGGGGCGTCTGCCGCTGGACCTCCCGCATCGAAAATTCGCCGACGGGCGATATGACGGCTATTGCGGTCATGCCGTCGCCGAGATCGCCAAAGATCAACTCGCCACCCTGAAAGCCGGACGGACCGGCAAAGGCGGCCTGCTCGCGGCGCTGTTCGTCAGTCGCGGCCGCCGCCGTCGCGGAAGCTGCGGTCGAGGCGGGCGCATTATCTTTATCGGTCGTGGCTTTCGTTGCCGGTTCAGTCGCTGCAGCTGGCGCGCCGTCGGACCGTGCGCCCATCTCCGTCGTCCAGCGCGACTTACCGCCAGCACTCTTCGCCGAGCGGTTCCCAGGCACCACACGCGCCTGTTCTTCCTCGTCGCCCGCGAGCGGAATGTTGCGCTGCGCCTTCGCCTGGGCGAGATCGCGCCTCAGCACGATTTCCACATAGTTGGCGAGTTTGCGGCTGCCCGCTGCCGTGAAGCCCACGCCGTCGCCTTCGCGCAGCCGCTTCGTCTGGCCGGTGAGGTCGGGGCCATAGGCCGTGTAGGCGCCGGACTGATCGGTGAAGCCTGCGCTCGTATCGATGAATTTTGCGCCGTTGACATAGGCCGCCTGACGCACCGCGTCGTTCATGGCCGCGACCGCGTCGTTTCTCTGGCTGTTGGCCATGACGGGCAGACCGAGCCAGTAAATCGCGATGTTGGCGCCTTTCAGCTTGCGGATGAGCTTTTCGGCTTCCCGTCCGTAGGCGTCCTTCCATTCGGCGGTGCCGACCTGAAGCCGCCCCGTAGCGGTTGGCGCTTTCATGGACGTGGCGTCGTTCACGCCCAGCATGACGACCGCGATGTTAACGGGCGGATTGGATGAGGTCAGCTTGTCGATGTCGCCGAAAAGGCTGATCTGCTCCGTTCGAGCGAGGCCGTAATTCGATTTCGACGCATCCTGAATTTGCACCGACGCATCCTGTTTGAACGCGTCCTGAAGGCCGTTTGCAAGGCCCGATCCGAGCCAGTCGCCGATGACGCGGACCTGATAGCGATCCGTTTGCGGAAACGGCGTGACGTAGCTCGACGAAAGGGGGTTCGGTGTCTGCGCGAGAAGGGTGCCGCCGCCTGCGGCCAGCGCGGCAAAAACAACGACGGCTGTCATGAGAAAGACCGCCAGGGCGCGGGAAATCGAGGTCATTTCAAAATCCTCGCGGACGCGCCCAAGACCGAACTCCACCCCATTGCCCATGGCCTTCTTTTATGCGGGAATGTGTCAGGATCAAGCCTGCTCTGTGACTGCACACTTTTTTCCACCCAATGCCACGGAAAGCTCAGCCTTCCGCCTATCGCCATGAAAGCTCGGCGGCAAGCCGGTCGGCGAGCAGCCCAACCGCGAGAGCATACAGGTCCGAATTGTTGTATGTCTTAATGACGTCAAAGTTCGCGATGGTGAGAAAGGCGGAAAGGTTCGATTTTTCGGCCGTGAACGGGTTCGTTTTTTCAGGCTGGAAAAGACGCGCGGTTTCGGCGGGCCTCGGGAAGCGTCCCCCCGTTTCGCGCTTCAGGCCGAGCTTTCGCCAGCTTTCAAGCGGCATCGCGGAGGCCTCCATCTCGTCTGTCGTCTGGAAGCCGTCTGGCAGCCGCACCGCGTAGCCCCAGGTGCGCCCTCGCAGCCAGCCCGACTGCGCGAGATAGTTCGCCGTCGAGGCCATCGCGTCGGCCGGATTATCCCATATGTCGCCGCGCGGCGTGCCGGAGAAGCTGACGCCGAATTTGTTGTATGTGGACGGAATGAACTGCGTGTGGCCCATCGCGCCCGCCCAGGAGCCGGACAGCTTGTCGGGGGAGATGCGCTGGCTCTCAACGATCTTGAGCGCCTCCACGATCTGCGTCTTCCAGAAATCCGCGCGACGACCGGATGCCGCGAGCGTGGCGAGAGAGCGGAAGACCGCCCACGATCCCTGCTTGTTGCCGAAATCCGATTCGGCGCCCCATATCGCGACCAGGACGAAGCGGCTCACGCCGTAGCGCCGCTCCAGCACCTTGAGCTTCGCCTCGTATTTGAGATAGGCGGCCTTGCCGTCGGCGATGCGCGCAGGCGTGATGATGCGATCGAGATATTGCGTCGCGGTGAGGGTGAACTCGGGCTGGCGGTTGGCGAGCCGCAGAACTTCGGGATCGGGTTCCAGCCCCGCGAACGCCGCATTGAACGTCTCGCGTGAAACGCCCTCGCGCTCGGCGACCGGCCAAAGCTCCGACTTCAGGGCGGCAAATGCGGTGTCCTGCGCCTCTCCGGCGCGTACGCTTGAGAAGGTCGCGAGCGCCATCGTCACGATGAGCACGGCGGCCACACGCGCGGCGACCATTTGCACCGTCGATTCTCCCTCAAAGCGCCTCGCGGGAGCCGCAATTAACGCTTCTATCTCGGCGGGCGTTCGCTATATCACTCGCGAACGGTTGCACCGCTGAAGCGCCCGAGAAACTTCGTCGATAAGCTCAAACCCCACCGAGAAGTCCCATGAGCAAGCCTATCCGCAAGGCCATTTTCCCCGTCGCCGGTCTCGGCACGCGCTTTCTCCCCGCCAACAAGGCGATGCCGAAAGAGATGCTGACCGTTGTCGATCGCCCCATCATCCAGCACGTGGCCGACGAGGCGCGTACTGGCGGCATCGAGCATTTCATCTTCGTAACTGGGCGCAATAAAGGCGTCATCGAGGATCATTTCGACCGGCAATTCGAGCTGGAAGAAGTGCTTAGGCGGCGCAACAAGCAGGAAGAGCTGCTCAACCTCGAAACGCATCTGCCGAAGCCGGGTGCGACGAGCTTCACGCGTCAGCAGGAGCCGCTCGGCCTCGGTCACGCGGTGTGGTGCGCGCACGACATCGTGGGCAGCGATCCGTTCGCGCTGCTGCTGCCGGACGTGATCGTGCTGCCCGATGGCGAGAGCTGCCTCGGCCAGATGATCCGTGTCTATGGCAATCTCACCGAGAAATATCCCGACGCGAAGATCAACATCGTCGCCGTCGAAGAGGTCGCGCCCGAGGAGACGAGTTCCTACGGCGTGGTCGGACTTGCTGGCGTCGAGGGCGACAGCTTGTGGCGTATCGATTCGATGGTGGAAAAGCCGGCCAAGGGCACCTCGCCCTCGAATCTCATCATCATGGGTCGCTATATCCTCCAGCCCGAGATTTTCGACATCCTGAAGTATCAGGAGCGCGGCGCGGGCAACGAGATCCAGCTGACCGACGCGATGCGCACGCTCATGCGCGATCAACTGTTCTTCGCCTACAAATTTCGGGGCAAGAGCTACGATTGCGGCTCGAAGCTTGGCTTCCTCACGGCGAACGTCGCGTTCGCGCTGGCGCGCTCCGACCTCGGCCCCAAATTTGGCGAGGAGCTGAAGAAGCTCGCCGCCGAGATGCAGGTGAAAAAGGCCGCCGAATAATCAGCCGGTTGCAACGGCTTTTTCCTCACACACGCCCGCCCGCTTTTCTTGATGCGACCGCATTTGCTCCTTAACAAAGGGTAAACGGCGACAGGACAAAAGGGGGCGGCGATGGTGCAATCTGCGGCGCGGATCGGCATTGGCGTGGACAGAATCGTTAGCGCGGGCGAGGCGTTGCCCGAGCCGGGCAGCGCTGCCGCGGTGGCGCGTCGGACACTCGAATGCAGCCTCGACGGGCTTCTCGCGCTTCGAGCCTCGCTCGCCAACGGCCTGGCCCTCGATTTCGAGCGTGCGGTCGCGCTGATCCACGCCTGCCGTGGCCGCGTGATCGTCACCGGCATGGGCAAAAGCGGCCATGTCGGCCAGAAGATCGCGGCGACGCTCGCTTCAACCGGCACGCCCGCGCAGTTCGTTCATCCCGCAGAGGCAAGCCACGGCGATCTCGGCATGATAACGGCGGCCGACACCGTCCTCGCGCTTTCGTGGTCGGGCGAAACGGTGGAGCTGGCGAGCATCCTCACCTATTCGCGCCGCTTCCGCGTGCCACTCATCGCGCTGACCTCGCGGCGCGAAAGCGCGCTCGGCAAGGCGGCCGATGTCGTGCTTCAGCTTCCGCCCGTGAAGGAGGCGTGCCCGCACGGCCTCGCGCCGACCACCTCGACGCTGACGCAACTCGCGCTCGGCGATTGCCTCGCCATCGCGCTGCTCGAAGGACGCGGCTTCACGGCCTCAGATTTCAAGGTGTTTCATCCGGGCGGCCAGCTCGGCGCGAACCTCAAGCACGTGGCCGACATCATGCACAAGGGCGAGCGCATGCCGCTTGCAGGCGCGGACGCACCGATGAGCGCCGCGCTCGTCACCATGACCGAGAAGGCGTTCGGCTGCCTCGGCGTGGTGGATGCGGAGGGGAGGCTCGCGGGCATCGTCACCGATGGCGATTTGCGCCGTCACATGGCGGGCGATCTCCTGGGGCGCCGTGCCGCCGACATCATGACGTGCAATCCGAAGACGATCACGCCGACGATGCTTGCGAGCGCCGCGCTTCAGATCGTGAACGAGAAGAAGATTACGGCGCTGTTCGTGGTGGACGACGGCGTGCCGGTCGGCATCGTGCACATCCACGACCTGTTACGCGTCGGCGTCGCCTGACGGGGCGCGTTTTCAGCACTGCGAGGTGGGATAAGCCGCCGAAGCTGTTGCAAAGCGCGCCGCCGATGCTAATCTGTGCGCTGGCTGGATATCGGCCAACGGGTTGCCGAATGCTATGGTTCCCCGCTGCGGGTATGGTGAAATGGTATCACAGGAGCTTCCCAAGCTTCTAGCGCGGGTTCGATTCCCGCTACCCGCTCCAACTTCACCTTTTTGCATCTCGGCTGGCCGGCGCGACCGCAGCTGCTATGATCTGCGCTTGCCGCCATTCTGATGCAGAGCCGCAATTTCGAGGACATGCTGTTTCTTGCGCAGCCGACTCGCGTCGAGGAGCATCTGTCCGGCCCAGCGATAAACATTCCGGTTCCGAATGAGATCGCGCATAAGGCGCATGCGCTCGCGCTGCTCTGCTGCGGGCATCGTGAGCGCCCGTTCGATGGCAACTCCCATAGAGTGCGGATCGTAAGGATTGACCATCAACGCTTCCGACAGTTCGCGCGAAGCCCCGGCAAAGGTCGAAAGCGCGAGCACGCCCTGCTCGTCGTCACGCGACGCGACGAATTCCTTGGCAACAAGATTCATGCCGTCATGCAGGCTTGAAACGATGCAGACGTCCGCCGCGCGGAAAAGCTCGAAAACCTCCGCAGGATCGTGGTGGCGAATGACAAGGTGCACCGGGGCGACACCATTGATGCCGTGGCGGTCGTTGATCTCCGCGGCAAGCCGCTGCGCCTCAGCCTGAAGCGCGGCATATGCGGGCAGCTTGCTCCGCGTCGGTGCGGCGGCCTGTACGAAGACGAAGCGACCCTTCCATTCGGGATGGGCGGTCAGAAGGGCGTCGATGGCCAACATCCGGTCGAGGATGCCTTTCGTGTAATCGAAACGCTCGATACCGACGGCGAGATGAGTCTCGGCCGGGATGCCGAGCCGCTCCCTGACCGCCGACCGGCATTCCGCCACCGGCTTTTGCGCCCCGAGCGCAGCCGGAGGCCACTCGATCGAAATGGGGTACGGTCTGATGAAGGTTTCCCGCCCGGACAACGTAATCGACGCGTGTTCGCGGTCGATGCGGCTTTCAATGAACCGGTCCGCAGTTTCGATGAAATTGTTACAGTGAAACTGCGTGTGGAACCCGACGATGGAACTTCCAAGGAGCCCCTGAACGATTTCTTCTTTCCACGGAAAGATGCTGAAGGTTTCCGAATTCGGCCACGGGATATGCCAGAAGGTGATGATCGTTGCCTTCGGCAGCCGCGCCCTGACCATCCGGGGCAGGAGCGCAAAATGATAGTCCTGGACGAGCACGATGGGTGAGTCCGTCGTCGCTTCGTCGACGACCGCCTTCGCGAAGCGCTCGTTGATGGCGC
Organism: Rhodomicrobium vannielii ATCC 17100; assembly: GCF_000166055.1. Classification (NCBI taxonomy): domain Bacteria; kingdom Pseudomonadati; phylum Pseudomonadota; class Alphaproteobacteria; order Hyphomicrobiales; family Hyphomicrobiaceae; genus Rhodomicrobium; species Rhodomicrobium vannielii. Next base: position 1,449,930 of record NC_014664.1, on the reverse strand, counting down.
GGTAGGTGTCCCAGTCGGCGGCGCGAAATGTCGGGCGAACGAAGGCGATATGGCAGAGCGGCCAAAGCCCTTCATTGGCGAGACTGTAATAGTAACCTTCCTGCTCGTGCTCGCTGATCCAGACGCGCCGAAGCGTGTAACCCGGATTGTCTGGCGGCACGCGAATTCGACCTTCGGAATCGGCCATCTCCTGATCGGCGCTGCCGCTGCCATGCGCGATCCACGTTCCGCCGCAAGCGCGCGTCACCGGTTCAAGCGCCGAGACGAGGCCCGAAGCGGGGATTTGAAGCTTGATGCCGTCGGCTTCGTGATTGTGGATGTAAGGCTCGCGGTTGGAAACGACGATAACCTGCGCGTTGGCGAGTTCGCCGTTCATCACCTCGCGAATCGTTTCAGCAGTCCATTCGGTGCGCTCGGTATCGACCGAGGCGACGCGATTGAGATCCATCTTGCGAAGCGCAAGGCGCAGTTCCTCTCCGATCGGACCGAGCCTGCTCGTCATCTCTTCGATGTTCTGGCCTTGGGCAGCACTTGAGAGCGACTCTCGCAGGCCAATCAGCCAGCGTCGCACGACAGCAAGCACGGCGAGGGCCGCAAGCAGCGTGCTCACAAGGACGATCCCGACCAGCGCGGCCGTCAAGAAAGTGCGGGCTTCAGCGCTGCGCTTCGTTGCGAAGCTCAGGTCGTGCAGGATGACGAGGTGCCCTTTTGCGTTCCTCACCGCGATGGGAAAGGAGGCCGCAATCAGATGGGTTCCATCGTCGGTGATCGACGAAAAGCTGGCAGTTTCCGATCTCGCAGCCTTTTTGCAGGAGAAGGTAGACGGCATGAGCTTGGTCTGGAAACGCAGCACGCCCGGGTCCACGCAGAAGCCGAGGCCCAGCACGCGGTCGTCGTTCGCGACGCGTGCAAACAGATCCTCGATGCCGGCCTTGTCGTTCGCCGCGAGCAGTTCCGAGAAGCTGTGTCGAATTGAATTGAAGACAAGACGCGAGCGAAGTTCCACGTCGTTGCGCGACCATTGCTCGACGAGCGCGCTGGCATAGGGAGCGAGCGCGAGCACAATGAGAACGGTGGCAACCAGCGCCGCGCTGGCGTACCGCACGAACATCCGTACCGTCGGATTGCGCCACACGGGAAAGCGGGACAGAGAACTATCCCCACCGATGATCGGAAGGCTGGCAAGAAAGGAGGTCGGCCATCGCATGCACCGGTTTTATGGTGCTCGAGCTACCGCTGGCAACCATATTGTTTTTTTATTCAGATTTGCGGCAAGCGTTGGCGATGGTGCACGACACCCCACCGCGACCTTTCGCGCGGCGGCATAGATCGGAAGGCGCTCTGGACGACAGAGGCCTGCTCGCTGTAACGGTGGAGACTGGACAGCCGGGGATCGACGGGCGGCATGGGCCGCAACGGCGCCCCAACCCTCACAGGAGCACGCCTTTGCGCTCTGCCGTCATCGCCGCGACCGGCCTTTACACGCCCCCCGAAAGCATCTCGAACGACGAACTGGTCGAGGCGTTCAACGCCTATGTCGAGCGGTTCAACGCGGACAACGCAGGCGCCATCGCTGAGGGGAGCGTCGCGGCGCTTCAGCCGTCGTCGGCCGAGTTCATCGAAAAGGCGTCGGGCATCAAGTCGCGCTATGTGATGCAGAAGTCGGGCATTCTCGATCCCGCAGTGATGCGCCCGGTCATTCCCGAGCGGTCGAACGAGGAGCTTTCGCTGCTCGCCGAAATGGCCGTGAAGGCCGCCGAGGAGGCGCTCGCCCGCTGGGGCAAGCCGCGCGAACGCATCGGCGCGGTGCTCTGCGCGGCGTCGAACATGCAGCGCTCCTATCCGGCGATGGCGATCGAGGTGCAGGCCGCGCTCGGGCTTCACGGTTTCGCCTTCGACATGAACGTGGCGTGCTCGTCGGCCACTTTCGGCATCAAGACGGCGACGGATTATGTGGCGACCGGTACGGCCGACGCGGTGCTGATCGTGAACCCGGAGATTTGCTCGGGGCACCTGAATTTCCGGGACCGCGACAGCCACTTCATCTTCGGCGACGTCGCCACCGCCGTCATTGTGGAGCGCGGCGACGAGGCGGCGAGCGGCTGGGATATCCTCGGCGCGCGGCTCAAGACGCAATTCTCGAACAACATCCGCAACAATTCGGGCTTCCTCAACCGCGCCTGGCCCGAGGGGCGCGACCTGACGGACAAGCTGTTCGTGCAGCAGGGGCGCAAGGTGTTCAAGGAAGTGGTGCCGATGGTGTCGGCGCTCATCGCCGAACACGCCGCCGACATCGGCATCGATACGCATCGGCTGAAGCGGCTTTGGCTGCATCAGGCGAACATCAACATGAACCACCTGATCGGCCAGCGCGTGCTCGGCCGCGAGCCGCAGACGGGCGAGAACGTCATCATCCTCGACGAATACGCGAACACATCGTCGGCTGGCTCGATCATCGCCTTCCACAAGCATTCGGACGATCTCGCGCCCGATGATACGGGGCTGATTTGCAGCTTCGGCGCGGGCTATTCGGCGGGAACGGTGTTCGTCCGCAAGCGGTGAGCTTGGCCGTCGGTCGAGCGCCCCGTGCAACCTGTGAGAGCGGCGTAAAGCCGGTGAAGGGGAAGGCTAGTCCATAGCCTCACATCGCGAAACGCCTACAGGAGTGCGGCCACTCGGTATTTTACCTGGCGGATTGCTTGCGCTAAGGTCTCGCATCGATAATTGGACCTGACTGCATGCGCGCGCTGCCCGTCCTCGTTTCGCTTGCCTTCGTGCCCCTCGCCGTGCTGGCGTTGCTTCACGGCGGGCCGTGGCTTCTGGCTCTCCCTGTTTACGGCCTCGTCGTCGTTCCGGCTGCGGATCATGTTTTCGGGCTTTGCGCGCAATCCGCGCCCGCGAGCCGGGTTCAGCGCGCCTTCGCGTGGGCGTGGGTGCCGATTCAGTTCGCGCTGGTGCTCGGCCTTGCGGCGTCGGCGGACACGCTCGGCGGCTCGGCGCTGTTCGTCGCAGCCATCGGGATCGGGCTTGCGACCGGCGGCGTCGGCGGCGCGTCGGCCTTTGCGCTCCTCGATCGCGGCGGTCGCTACAACCGAGCGGCGGCCGAACTCCTCACGTGGCCGATCTTGTACGGCTCCTTCGCGGTGCGCCACGGCGGCGAGAACGGCGCGCGCGCCGCGACACCCAAAGACCCCATCACGCCGCGCTTCGGCGAAGGCTTCTACAGCTATTTCCTGCGCTCGACCTTCATTGGTCTGTTCGCCGCGTGGGACGCGGAAGATGAACGCCTCCACGCGCAAGCGCGCTCGACGCTCAGCCTCTCGAACGCATTCCTGCGCGCCTTCATCGCCTATGCCGTACTGATCGAGGCGGCGTTCCTCCTCGGCGGCGCGCTCGGCGTGATGGCGCTGTTCGTGCAAGCGCTCGTTGCGTGGGTGGTGATCGACGCGGGCGCGTATGTCGCGCGGTTCGGGCTTTTGCGCCGTCCGCTGGGGCAGGGGCATTTCGAGCCGCTCGGGCCGCAGCACGCATGGAGCGCGACGGGCGATGCGCCGCGCCTTCCCGGCGGCTTCTGCGCGATGGCGCTCATCGCCACGCTCTGGCCCGAGCGCTTCGTGCGCCTCATGAACCCGCGCGTACTCGCATGGCATGCCCGCTTCTGGGAGACGGCCGCGGCGCCGGCTGCGCCTGAGACGCAAGCCGAAGCCACGCTGAGCGAGGCGCGCGCCTAAGCGCTCTATTGCCCTAAAACAAGAACGGCGGGGGCGCGTCGTCCGCGAACACCACGCGCTCGCCTTCGAGCCGCGCTGCGCCGGACGCCACGAGCCTGAGCGCCAGCGGATAGACGCGGTGCTCCATCGCGAGGATGCGGGCGGAGAGCGCGTCTTCGTCGTCGGTGGGCAGGAGCGGCACCGCGCCCTGCGCGATGATCGGCCCCGCGTCCATCTCCTCGCTCACGAAATGCACGGTCGCGCCCGCGATGCGCGCGCCCGCGTCGATGGCGCGCTGCTGCGGGTGGAGGCCGCGAAACGACGGCAAAAGCGAGGGGTGAATGTTGAGCTGACGGCCGTGCCACGCGCGCACGAACACGGCCGAGTGCAGCCGCATGAAGCCCGCGTTGCAGACGATATCGACGCCCGCTTCGCGCAGCGCCGCCACCATCGCCTCGTCGAACGCCTCGCGCGACAGGCCCTTGTGGGAGATGACGTGCGTTGCGATGCCGGCGTCGCCGGCGCGCTGAAGGCCGCCCGCGTCCGCCTTGTTCGACAGCACGAGCACGATTTCGGCCGGGAAGTCGGGCGCGCGGGCCGCCTCGATCAGGGAGACAAGGTTCGAACCGCGCCCCGAGATGAGAACGCCGACGCGTTTTTTGGTGGTCATCGTGCGTCGCTCCCGAGCGCGCCGGAGAACAGCACCTGCGGCGCGCCTTCGCTGCGTGCCTCGATCTCGCCGAGCAGGAACGCGGTTTCGCCCGCCGCCGTACACGCGTCGATCACCGCGCCGGCGTCGGCGCGCGCGGCAACCGCCACAAAGCCGACGCCGCAATTGAACGTGCGCAGCATCTCGCTCTGCGCGACGCCGCCCGCAGCCGAAAGCCAGCGGAATACCGGCAGATATGGAACCGCGTTCAGGTCGATGCGCGCGGCGAGCGCGGGCGGAAGCACGCGGTTGACGTTGCCGGGAAGCCCGCCGCCGGTGATATGCGCGAACGCCTTCACGCGGCCGGTGCGGTGCGCCGCGAGCGCGGGCTTCACATAGATGCGCGTCGGGTCGAGCAGCGCGCGGCCGAGCGGGCGCGCGGGGTCGAAGGGCGCGGCATCGGCGAAGGACAGGCCGTGATCGCGGATGATCTTGCGCACGAGCGAGAAGCCGTTCGAGTGGACGCCCGAGGAGGCGAGGCCGATCACCACGTCGCCCGCCGCCACGTCGTTGCGCGGAAGCAGCGTACCGCGCTCGGCAGCGCCCACCGCGAAGCCCGCGAGGTCGTAGTCGCCATCGGCATACATGCCCGGCATTTCGGCCGTCTCGCCGCCGATCAGCGCCGCGCCCGCGCGCTTGCAGCCCTCGGCGATGCCAGCCACGACGGCGGTGGCGGTGTCGATATTGAGGCGGCCGGACGCGAAATAGTCGAGGAAGAAGAGTGGCTCCGCGCCCTGCACGATGACATCGTTCACGCACATGGCGACGAGATCGATGCCGACCGTGTCGTGAATGCCCGTCTCGATGGCGATCTTGAGCTTCGTGCCGACGCCGTCATTGCCCGCCACGAGCACCGGATCGGTGAAGCCCGCAGCCTTGAGATCGAAAAGGCCGCCGAAGCCGCCCAGCGCCGCGCCCGCGCCCGCCCGCGCCGTAGCCTTCGCCAGCGGCTTGATGCGCTCGACCAGCGCTTCGCCCGCGTCGATGTCGACGCCCGCACTTTTATAAGAACCGTCCGAATCCGTTGTCATGCTTTCCGCCGCAAGGCTGCCTTACTGCCCCGGCAAAGGCTTGCGGGGGCGTGGTGCACCATTTATGACAGGGGCTAGCATTTTAGCTGCATGGTACACAAGCGCCACAAGCCTTTCGAGCGGGGAGTTCCTTTCATGGCGATGAAAAGGGCGTTGACGAAGGCGGGTGCGTTGCTCGCGCTCGCATGCTTCGGTCTGGGGCTGGCTGCCGCTGAGGCAACCGCGCAGACGCGCCAGGCAAGCGTGTTCGCGGTGGCGAACGTGAAGGCCGCGGCCGAGGCGGAAAACGCGGTCGAGGCGAAGAAGATCGCGCAAGGACAGGCGCAGAGCCGCGCCTTCCGCAAGCTCGTGTCGCGCATCGTGGATTACCGCTCGCAATCGCATATTCCCGATCTCGCGCTGAACGAGATCGAAGCGCTTGTGTCCGATATGGACGTGCGCGGCGAGGGCGTGAGCGGCACCGGCTATGTTGCGACCTTTGGTGTGAGCTTCTCCGAGCGCGCGGTGCTGGCGCTTCTTGCGCGCTACGGTGTGGCCGCCATCACCGACCGCGGGCCGGAAATCCTGATCGTCCCGGTGTATGTGGAGGGCGGGTCCGCTCGCACCGCCGACCGCAACGCCTGGCGCACCGCGCTGACCTCGCTCGACCTCACGCACGCGCTCGTTCCGGCGAAGGTTGCGCCCGCGCGCTCGGATATCACCGCCGCGATTGCAAACGCCTACATCGCGAGCCCTGCCGCTACCCTCGAAACGCTCAAGACGCAGTATCAGACGCAACAGATCATGTTCGCGCTGGCCGAAACCGACGGCGATGGCGAAACCATTTCGCTGAAGCTGATCGGCCTCGATTCAGGCGGTCAGTTTTCCGTGCAGCGCAAGGTCAAGGCGAAGGATGGCGGCGATGGCACGGCGCTCGACGTGGCGGCCGACCTCGCCTTCGACACGGTTCAGGAGCGGTGGAAACTCGCCCGCGAGGCATCCGCGCCGGCGGCTCCGGCGGTCGCGTCGGAGAGCTATGGCGGCACCGCGTCCGCTCCCTATGACGGAAATACCGCCCCGACCTATGGCGGCAGTATGGAAACGCTTCAGGTGACCGCGCTTTATTCGGGGCTGAAGGAATGGCAGACGATCCGCCGCCAGCTTCAGGGACTACCGGGTGTGCAGAACTGGGACTTGCACTCGGTCAATCCGAGGAGCGCCGCGATCGCGTTCGACTTTCCGGGGGGCGCGGAGCGTCTGACCGCGATGGCGGCGGGGCAGGGGCTCGTCGTCGAGAATGGCCCGGATGGGCTCGTGGTGAAGGTGCACTGAGAGCTTCGCCCCGCGTTCGACACACGGGGCGAAGGATTGACTGCGCGGAACGCCTATTTCTGCACGCCGGGGATCGCAGGCCCCATGCCGATATTGCGGAAGATCTCCTTCAGCATGCCCTGATCGCGCGTGTAGACGGGCGTCTCGCGGCGGATGAAGTCGAACACCTTGCCGTCCTTCAGCCCGTAATTCGCGATCTGCTCGACTTTGTCCTTCTTGTCGAAGTAGACCGCGACAACGCGCCGGTCGATAACTTCCGGCTTCATGAACGCCATCGGCTGCTGAGCGGTCTGCGACACATAATAATAGGTGCCGCCCGCGATGGCCGATTGCGTGTCGGGCGTGCCGAGCGCGAGCACGACCTCGTCCTTCGACATGCCGACGCGAACCTGATTCAGGTCTTCATCCTGAAATTGGTGCCCCTGCTTGATGACGTTGCCTGCGCAGCCCGGCAGAGTGAAGCACGCGGCGGCAAGCGCCGACGACATCGCGACAGCCCTGACGAGGGCCTTCGCCCGCAGGCGCTTTCGTCCAAAATCCTTAGAGGATTGATTTGACATTTCGCCCCCAAATTTGCTGTTTGCTGTCAGCGCCTCGCGTTCTGACCAAACATGCCCGCGACGTGATTGCACCCTTTTTGGATGCGATTAAGGCTTTATAAGGTACGTTGCCCGCAAGAGCGAAAACTGGAGTCAGCCGAACGATGTTCCGTTGGTTTGCTGAGCGCTCAGCTCGCCGTGAGGCCGCTGAGAAAATATACGATTCGATAGTCGCGCAATCGCGCAATCCGGTTTTCTATGTGCGATGCGGGGTGCCTGATACGCTGTCGGGCCGCTTCGACATGCTCGTCATCCACATGTTCATCGTCATGCAGAACCTGAAGCTCGGCGCGAACGAGGGCAAGCTGCTCGGCAAGGAAATCATCGAGGCTTTCGTGCGCGAAATGGACAGCATGGTGCGCGATCTCGGTATCGCCGACGCCTATGTGGCGCAGGAAGTCCGCAAGATCGCCGACCTTTTCTATCGCCAGTTGGTGGTCTATACGAACGCCGCCGAGCAGAAGAACAAGGCGGCGCTCGCCGAGGCGATCTGGAAGAGCTTCCAGTCCGGCGACGAGAACGCCAATGTCGCCGCCGACGAACTCGCCGACTACATCTTTCATTCCATAAAAAATGTTGGGGAAATGCCGCTCAACATGCTCCTGCAGGGGCACCTGAATTTCCCGGAAGTCTACGGCTTGAAGCAGGCGGTCTGACGATGCTGAAAACACAGCCGCTCCCATGGGCGATCGACACGCATACGCTGACGCGCGCGGTCGAGACTGTCACCTTCGAGGCGGACGCCGCCGAGCGTGCGGCTCTTGGCGCTTATGCGGAGGTCCGCGAGATCAAGAAATTCGCGGCCAGCGTTCAGGTGATCGGGCTCAACGGCGGCCGCTATCGGGTCAGCGGACGGCTTGAGGCCGACATCGTGCAGGCCAGCGTTGTCGATCTCGCCGACGTCCCCGCGACGCTCGACGAGCGCTTTCAGGTGGAGTTCTGGCCGCCGGAGCTCATCGAGGGCAACGGCGAAGATGAGCCGTCCTTCGAAGCGGAGCCGCCGGAGGCGCTTTCAGGCGCGAAGATCCCCATCGGCGCTTTCCTCTGCGAGCTGTTTTCGGTTTCGCTCGAACCTTATCCGCGCAACGAAGGCGACAGTTTCGCCTGGCAGGCGCCGGACGAAAGCAACGCGCACCCCTTCGCGGAGCTTATCCGCCTTCGGCCGAAGACCGGAGACGACGGGGATGGATAAGAAGACGCAGACCGGGATCGCGGCGATCTTTTTCGTTGTCACAAAACCGTTATACAGTATGGTGCCGCGTCTATCTGAAGAGGGTTAAAGCCCGACAGGGCAAGTGCGGGGCTTCTGGTTTCAAGCATGGGAACGCCAATCACGATTGCGCTCGACGCGATGGGAGGAGATTTTGGCCCGTCCGTGGTGATACCGGCTGCGGCGCTCTCGCTCATCCGGCATCCCGAGACGCGATACATCATTTTCGGTCGCGAAGACGAGATCCGCGCGCATCTGTCAAAAGATTCGCCGCTGGCTGCCGTCTCGAAGATCGTTCACTCGGAGGTCGCCATTGCGATGGACGACAAGCCGAGTCAGGCGCTCCGCTACGGCCGCTGGAAGAGCAGCATGTGGATGGCGCTCGAAGCGGTGAAGCAGGGCGAAGCGCAAGCCGCCGTCTCCGCAGGCAACACCGGCGCGCTGATGGCGATGTCGAAATTCTGCCTGCGCATGCTGCCCGGTATCGAGCGGCCCGCGATCGCGGCGCTCTGGCCGACCCTCAGGAGCGAAAGCATCGTGCTGGATGTCGGCGCGAATGTCGGTGCGACCGCCAAGGGCCTCGTCGATAACGCCAACATGGGCGCGGCGCTGGCCCGCGCGCTGTTCCAGGTGGAGAAGCCGACGATTGGCCTTCTCAACATCGGCTCCGAGGAAGTGAAGGGGCTCGAAGAGATCAAGCGCGCGGCGTCGGCACTGAAGGCGCCGGGGCTGCCCATCACCTATTACGGCTTCGTCGAAGGCAGCGACCTCGGCAAAGGCGTTGTGGATGTGGTCGTCACCGAAGGCTTCGCGGGCAATATCGCGCTCAAGACGGCAGAGGGCACCGCTAAGCAGATCGGCGCCTATCTTAAGGCCGCGATGACGCGCTCGCTGATGTCGAAGCTGGGCGCGGTCCTTGCGCAAGGGGCCTTCAAGGCGCTCCGTGCGAAGATGGACACGCGCACCATGAACGGCGGCATGTTCCTCGGATTGAATGGCGTTGTAATAAAAAGTCATGGCGGTGCGGACGCGGTGGGCTTTGCAAGCGCCATCGACCTGGGCTACGACATGGCAGCCAGTGGTCTGGTCGCGGATATTCAGCGCGGCGTCGAGAGCTTCCATAACGCTCTCCAGGCCAAACCGGAACAAGCCCTGAAAGCGGTTGCCCAGTGAAACAAACTAGATCGGTCGTCTTAGGCTGCGGATCGTATCTCCCGGAGCGCGTGCTTACCAATCAGGATCTGGCGCGCATAGTCGATACGTCGGACGAGTGGATCAGCGATCGGAGCGGCATCAAGACGCGCCATATCGCCGCCGACGGCGAGATGACTTCGGACCTCGGCATCGCGGCTGCGCGCGCGGCCCTCGATCACGCGGGCATCGACCCGCAGTCGCTCGATTTCATCATTCTAGCGACGTCCACGCCCGATAACACCTTTCCCTCGACCGCGACGACGATCCAGGCGGGCCTCGGCCTCACCCACGGCTTCGCCTTCGATGTGCAGGCGGTGTGCTCGGGGTTCGCCTATGCGCTGGCGACGGCGGACAACTTCATCAGGGCAGGGCAGGGCAAGCGCGGTCTCGTGATCGGCGCGGAGACGTTCTCCCGCATCCTCGACTGGGAGGACCGCGGCACCTGCGTGCTGTTCGGCGACGGCGCGGGCGCGGTGGTTCTCGAAGCGACGCAGGTACAAGACCCCATGCGCGAACGCTGCATCATCGGCTCGATGCTGTTCTCGGATGGCCGCCATAAGGACAAGCTCTATGTGGACGGCGGCCCGTCCTCCACGCAGACGGTCGGTCATCTGCGCATGCAGGGCAAGGAGGTTTTCCGCTTTGCTGTCAATGCGATCTCGGATGTGGTTGAGCGCACCCTCGCCGCTCACAACCTCCGTCCAAGCGATATCGACTGGTTCGTCCCGCATCAGGCCAACAAGCGCATCCTCGACGGCACGGCGAAAAAGGTCGGCATAGCCGAGGAGAAGATCGTCATCACGCTGGACCGCCACGGCAACACGTCTGCGGCCTCAATTCCACTTGCGCTTTCGACCGCCGTTCACGATGGCCGGATCAAGCGTGGCGACCTCGTTCTGTTCGAGGCGATGGGTGGCGGCTTCACCTGGGGCGCCAACCTCGTTCGGTGGTAGCCCCCGAACTTTCACAACATAGGGTTAACAAACAGTCTCCCTGCGGCATTTTTGCCCAAAAATATCTGTTTCCAAAGGGATTTTTACAAGATTAGTGTTTGCTATGGTCCGGGCCGAGCGTTAACATTGTATGCGCTTCGTTCTATGGGGAGGGACACGGCGCGTCATGGCGCTTAACGGGAAAACACTGACCCGAGCCGACTTGGCTGAGGCAGTCTTCGAGAAAGTCGGCCTACCTCGCAACGAGGCAGCTGAACTTGTAGAGTTAGTTCTCAAACAAATCGTTTACGCGCTTGAGCGTGGCGAACCAATCAAGCTTTCATCCTTCGGTTCGTTTGGACTTCGTCAGAAATCCGAGCGCGTGGGGCGTAATCCGAAAACCGGCGAGATCGTTCCGATCACGCCGCGCCGCGTTATCGTGTTCAAAGCCAGCAATATCATGAAGGACCGGATCAACGCCGGTCTGGCTAAGGTGGTGCCTCCTCCGCCTGCGGTGAAGATTGCGCCGGCGAAGACGACCACGAAGGCGGGGGCGAAAACGGCAGCCGCCTCGAAGGCTGGTGACACGGCGAAACCGAAGCCCGCGAAGGCGTCGGCAAAAGCGGCTCCTGTCGAGGAAAAAGCTTCGCCAGAACAGTCGGTGCCGAAGGTCGAAGCGAAGCCGAAAGCTGCGAAGGCGGACGTCGCGAAGCCGGCAACAAAGGCTGCACCGAAGTCTGCGGCCAAAGAGGCGTCTCCGAAACCGGTTGCCTCGAAGGCCGCCGCCGCAAAAAGCGACGCCGACAAGACGAAAGCCGAGGATGCCGCGCCGAAACGTGCGAGCGCCCCCAAAGCCTCATCGTCGAAGAAGCGCGTCGTCTCGTCCTGATTGGCGCGTTATAGTGAAATCGGCCCGTTACAATGCTTGACGGGCGGGCCGATTGCCCGCAAAGTGCGCGGCAACGGAGCGTAGCGCAGCCCGGTTAGCGCACCGGTCTGGGGGACCGGGGGTCGGAGGTTCAAATCCTCTCGCTCCGACCATTCAACACCCCACAAATCCATTTCGAACCCTATATTTCCGCGCAAACCGTAAGGACGCGATGGACTTTTTGCGCGCCAAATCGATTGCCGAGCTGCTCGCCCTGCATGCAGCGGTTTCGGAGGAGTTGAGGGAGCGCAATGTGCTCCGGTCTGCCAACAACCCGACGGGCGATCTCGCCGAATATCTGTTTTGCAAAGCCTTTGGTTGGGCACAGGAAGCAAATTCGGTCAAGGCGTTCGACGCGATAGGAGCGGGCGGCGTTCGCTATCAGATCAAGGGCCGCCGCCTGCATAGACGTAACAAGTCACGTCAGCTCTCTGCGATACGCGATCTCGACGGGTTCGACATACTCGCCGCCGTATTATTCGATGACGCGTTTTGCGTCTTGCGGGCGATCCTTATTCCCGCAGAGGTCGTGCGAGATCACTCGACCTACATTCCCCATACAAACAGCTACAGGTTTTTGCTGCGGGATGCTTTGTGGCTTATCCCCGGCGTGATCGACGTCACGACTGATCTCCGCCGGGTCGAGAGCGGCGAGAAGGATCGCCTGGCGATCCCGCTCCTGCCTTAAGGCCACTTCACCACGGGCGGCATCGACGACAGAATCGAGTCGACATTGCCGCCGGTCTTGAGCCCGAAGACCGTGCCGCGATCGTAGAGCAGGTTGAACTCCACATAGCGGCCGCGCCTGACGAGTTGCTCATCACGGTCAGCTTCGCTCCAGGGCGTGTGCATGTTGGCCCTGATGAGCTTCGGCACGACGGCAAGGAACGCGCGCCCCACGTCCTGCGTGAAGGCAAAGTCGGCGTCCCAGTCGCCGGAGTTGTGATAGTCGTAGAAGATGCCGCCCAGGCCGCGCGCCTCCTGCCGGTGGGGCAGGTAGAAGTATTCGTCGCACCATTCCTTGTAGCGGCTGTAATCGGCGACGGGATGCTTGAGGCAGGCCGAGCGGAAAGCGGCATGAAAGTCGAGCACGTCCGGGTCTTCCACGCGCCGCCGTTTCGACAGCATCGGTGTCAGGTCCGAGCCGCCGCCGAACCACCATTTCGACGTCACGATGAAACGCGTGTTGAGGTGGACGGTCGGCACATTCGGGTTGCGCATATGCGCGATCAGCGAAATGCCAGACGCACGAAAACGGGGGTCTTCCTCGGAGCCGGGAATTTGTGCGCGAAACTCGGGCGCGAATTCACCGTGGACGGTCGAAACATGCACGCCGACCTTCTCGAAGACGCGGCCATGCAGCATGGCCATTGTCCCGCCGCCGCCATCCTCGCCGGTATGGTCGGTGCGTCTCCACGGCTTCTTCTCGAAACGTCCCGGCGGCAGACTGGCATGCGGACCGCTCTTCAGCTCGTCCTCGATCCGCTCGAACTCGTTGCAGATGTCGTTGCGCAGCGATGCAAACCAGACCCGCGCTTTTGACATTTCGGGGTGGAACGGACCGGAGTTATCCAGAGGCGAGGTCTGCGATTTAGGCATTGCAGGTATGCGAATTGAACTGTGTCTCGGCATTGCGCCTCCGGCGCTTGGCGTTCTGAAAAGGAGAATCGCGTCCTTTCTACAGGAAACGCGAAAAACCGCCAGTCTGGCCAAGGGCTTCACCGAGCACCATGGCCATGGAAACGGCTACATTTAGCGACCGAAGGCTTTGCTGCATGGGAATCCGGACCCGCAGATGCGCGCTTTCGTGGACTTTGTCCGGCACGCCCGCGCTCTCACGACCGGCCAGAATGACGTCTTCATTGCGATACAACACATCGTGATAGGGCGTCGCGCCCTTCGTCGTCATCAAAACCAGCCTTGCGCCGCTTGCGTTGATATTGTTTAAGAAAAGTTCAAAAGAAGCATGGCGTTGCACCCTCACCTTGTCGTAATAATCAAGGGCTGCGCGTCGAAGCGCGCGATCGGACAAATCGAACCCGCATGGCTCGATGATGTCGACTGCGACGTTTAGACATGCCGCCATACGCAAGATCGTCCCTGTATTTTGCGGAATGTCTGGTTGATATAGCGCTACACGCATCAAGAGCGGGTCCCCGTGGATGGTCGAGCTAAATTGTGCCATGGACACGGAAATCGTTAGCATGCATAAGAGCTCGATTTTTTCGCTCCCGCAAAACGTCCTACAAGGTTGAACTTCCGATGGCCACAACATACGACGGTGATCAAGGCGACGTGTCGCGCCGTGATTTCATCTATCTCGCAACCACGGCATTCGCGGCTGTCGGAGCGGCCGCCGCGCTCTGGCCGCTGATCGATCAGATGAACCCAGACGCGTCTGCGCTCTCGCTCGCGTCGATCGATGTCGATCTGACGCCGGTGCCGGAAGGTGCCGCGATCACCGTGCTCTGGCGCGGCAAGCCGGTCTTCATCCGTCACCGCACGGCTGAAGAAATCAAGAAAGCTCAGGCCGTTCAGCTCGCCGACCTGAAAGACCCCTATGCCGAGGTTCTCGGTGCGCCCTCCGATCTGCCCGCCACCGATGCGAATCGCACGAAGGCCGGCAAGGAAAAGTGGCTCGTGCTGATCGGCATTTGCACCCATCTCGGCTGCGTTCCGAAGGGCCAGGCTCCGGGCGACGAAAAAGGCCCGTATGGCGGCTGGTTCTGTCCATGTCACGGTTCGATGTACGACACCGCCGGGCGAATTCGCCAGGGACCGGCGCCGCGCAATCTCGACGTCCCGCCGTACCAGTTCACGGCGGACACAAAGATTCTGATCGGCTAGTTCCCGCCATTCCGAGAAGGTTTTTCTGAAATGTCCCACGCTTCCACCTACGAACCGAAAACATCGGTAACGCGCTGGCTCGACGCGCGGTTGCCGATCATCCGCTTCATAGCGGATTTCATGGTCTTCCCCACGCCGCGCAACCTCAACTACCTCTGGACCTTCGGCGCGATCCTCGCGTTCATGCTCATCGCCCAGATCGTCACGGGCGTCATCCTCGCGATGCACTTCGCGCCCAACACGGCGCTGGCGTTCGACTCGGTCGAAAAGATCATGCGCGACGTGAACTACGGCTGGCTGCTCCGCTACGCTCATGCGGTCGGTGCGTCGATGTTCTTCCTCGCCGTCTATATCCACATGTTCCGCGGCATCTATTACGGGTCCTACAAGGCGCCGCGCGAAGTGCTTTGGATGATCGGCGTGGCGATATTCCTCGTCATGATGGCGACGGCGTTCATGGGGTACTCGCTGATCTGGGGCCAGATGAGCTTCTGGGCCGTGACCGTGATCACGAACCTCTTCTCGTCGCTCGACACGCTCTATTCCGGCCTTGGCACCACGCTGGTGCAATGGATCTGGGGTGGCTTCTCGGTCGATAACGCGACGCTCAATCGCCTGTTCAGCCTCCACTATCTGCTTCCCTTCGTGCTCGTCGGCCTTGTCGCTTTGCACGTCTGGGCGCTCCATGTCGTGGGCTCCAACAACCCGACCGGTGTCGAGGTGAAGAACGTCGAGAAGGAAACGCTTCCCTTCTACGCCTACTTCACGACGAAAGATCTGTTCGCGCTCGCTGTGTTCGGCGTCATCCTCGCGTATTTCATCTTCTTCACGCCGAACTATCTCGGTGACGCGGTGAACTACGTGCCCGCCAATCCGCTGCTGACGCCTCCGCACATCGTGCCGGAATGGTACTTCCTGCCGTTCTACGCGATCCTGCGCGCGGTTCCGTCCAAGCTCGGTGGCGTGCTCGCGATGTTCGGTGCGATCGCCGTGCTCTTCTTCATCCCGTGGCTCGACACGTCGCGCGTTCGCTCGCTCAACTACCGGCCGATGTTCCGCTGGTTCTTCTGGGGTTTCGTATTCTCCTGCCTTGCGCTCGGCTATCTGGGCGCGGCGCCGGTCACAGAGACGACCACGATGGCCTCGCAGTTCTTCACCTTTTACTACTTCGCCTTCTTCCTGATCCTGATGCCGGTGGTGGGTATCTACGAGACACCGAAACCGCAGCCGGATTCGATCGCAGACACCTTCACGCATAAATCGGACGACGGGTCTGGCCGCGGCGCGCGCGCCGTGGCGGCCGAGTAGGAGACCAGATAATGACGACGATGACATCGAGCCTCGTGCGCCGCTCGCTCGGAGCGTTCGTAATCGGCTCAGTTCTCTCCGCGACGGCGCTCAGCGCGCCAGCGTCGGCCTCCGAGACGGCAGGGCACTACCAGATTCCGCGTCTGGAATGGACTTTCGGCGGCTTGTCGGGCTATTTCGACAAGCAGCAGCTTCGCCGCGGCTTCAAGGTGTACCAGACGGTTTGCCAAACCTGTCATAATCTGGCCCACCTGTCTTACCGCAACCTGACGCAACCGGGCGGTCCCGAGTTGCCGAAGGAAGAGGTCGAGGCCTACGCCGCGCAGAAGCAGGTGGCCGATGGCTTCAATGACGCGGGCGAAGTGAATATGCGCCCGGCGAAGCTGGCCGACCTTTTCGTGGGCCCGTTCAAGAACGACAAGGAAGCGGCCGCAGCGTTGAACGGCGCGGTTCCGCCGGATCTGTCGCTCATCACGAAGGCCCGCACGGTCGAACGGGAAGTGGAGTGGTATGCGTTCCCGTTCGTTATGCTTAAGGATGTCCTTACGCAATATCAGGAGCAGGGCGCGGACTATGTGCACGCTCTCTTGAACGGCTACATGGAACCGCCGGCGACCTTCAACCTGCTGCCTGGGCTGAGCTACAACCGCGTGTTCCCGGGCCACCAGATCGGCATGCCGCAGCCTCTCACCGACGGTGCGGTGGACTATGACGACGGCACGCCGACCACACTCGACCAGCAGTCGAAGGACGTTACGGCGTTCCTCGCCTGGGCAGCGGAACCGACACTTGCCGACCGCAAGAAGCTCGGCGCTTGGGTGCTGATTTATCTCATCATCCTTGCTGGCCTGCTCTATGCTTCGAAGAAGCTGATCTGGCGCAACGTCAAACACTGACGCCAGCGCGACATCAACGAATGTTTCGATGCGGGGGCCTTTTCGGCCCCCGCTTTTTTTCGTCCGGGATTAGTTGAACGAGACCGGAAGGAAAGCCTTCAGGGGATCACGCGAAGCGCCATGCCGGTTCGCGCCCCCATCTAGTGCACTGACGCAAACATAGGATTCACAAAGCAGACGAAGCAAGGCATGCTTCAGGCATGGCTCAAACCGTCTGCATCCTTCTCTCGTCCGAAGACCGCTCACGTTTGGCGGCGGTCATCGGGGACCGCAACAGCCCGCAGAAGCACGCGCAGCGGGCAAAGATCGTGCTTCATTCTGCTGAGCGCCGTTCCGTTTTCGACGTCGCCCGCTTAAGCGGCGTCAGCCGGCCAGCCGTATGGCGTTGGCAGCGGCGCTACGCCGAAAAAGGGGTGGACGGGCTGTTGCGCGACCAGACCCGCAAGCCAGGCAAGCCGCCTTTGTCAGCGAAGAGCGTCGCGAAAGTGCTGGCGCTGCCGTGTTCCGAGCCCCCCGGAAACGCCACGCATTGGACCGGACGCGCTGTCGCCAAGGCGGCGGGCGTCAGCTTGCGCACGGTGCAGCGCATCTGGGGAGCCCACCGCCTTCAGCCGCACCGCTTGCGCACGTTCAAGAAGTCGAACGATCCCGCCTTCGCCGAAAAGGTCGAGGATGTGGTGGGCCTCTACATGAGCCCGCCCTGCCATGCCGTGGTCCTGTCCATCGACGAGAAGAGCCAGATCCAGGCGCTCGACCGCACTCAACCGGGCCTGCCGTTGAAGCCCGGCAAATGCGCGACCATGACCCACGATTACAAGCGCAACGGAACCACCACGCTGTTCGCCGCACTCAACGTGCTGGATGGAACCGTGCTCGGCCGCTGCATGAAGCGCCACCGCCATCAGGAGTTCATCAAATTCCTCAACGCCGTGGAGCGCAAGGTCCCAGCCGGCAAGATCATCCACGTCATTCTGGACAACTACGGAACCCACAAGCATCCCAAGGTGGACGCCTGGCTGGCGGATCATCCGAGGTGGGTTTTTCACTTCACGCCGACCTCGGCGTCCTGGCTGAACGCGGTCGAAAACTTCTTCTCCGCCATTACCCGGCGGCGCATCCGTCGTGGCGTCTTCAAATCCGTCGCCGACCTCGAAGACGCCATCAAGCGCTACATCGCCGATCACAACCGGAACGCAAAACCCTTCGTCTGGACCAAAACCGCCGATGAAATCTTCGACAAGCTCAACCGCCTCAATCTGCACCTTCTGAATGAGTCAGTGCACTAGGCAAGGGCTTTTTGCCCATTACCCTCCGCGGAAGCGAAACACGAGGTCGGGGCTGGGAGCAGAGGCTGCCGGGGCCCGACGTGGCTATCTTCCGACTGCAGGCAAGGTCGGCGAGATTATATAATATGCATTTTCTCTCGCGCGACCTCGCTCAGGGGTTGCGTTACTCCAGCGCTGGGCAAGCTTGGTGTGGTTTGTTTGCATCGGTAGGCGAGTGTTTACCTACCGGCGTGTAAAACCGGCAGTAGTCAACCAACGGTGTTTTCTCTAGTTTGTAATTCGTTGAAAAATGGGGATTAACCTATGTTCATGAGTCAAGGTTCGCAGACCGAGATTGAGCTGATCGAGTCTATGCTTCCCACATGCTGCCCCTCGCCCTGCGCTGACGAAGAAGCCGCCGATGTTCTTCGCTCCTCCGTCATTGAAGGCTTCGAAAAGGCCATCGATCTCGGCGTTCCGCCTGTGCAGGCGCTGGCTTACATTCTCAATTGGGTCTCCGATGAGATGGCGCGGGTCAAGGCAGCGCCCGTTTCTGCCTCGACCTGAGATTGCCAATTACCGCCGTGTATGACGCCGCCCGAGCATTCCGCTTGCTTCCGCATAGGTGACCTGCGCGAAGATATCGAGAAGGTTCCGCTTTTGAGCGACTGTCATCGTTTCGCGTTCCGCGACGACAGCGCAGAAGGCGGCTGTCAGGCCGTTCACGATGTCAGCCTCCGACGATTGATGGACTGCGGACTTGATCTTCGGAACGATCTCCTGAATGCGCAGCACGAGATTGCTCCCTTGCGTGGTGCGGAGGAGTTCGCCTGCATCTGCCTTGGCCTTTTCTACCACCGCGCGCTCTTTCTCGTTCAGGGGCGGCGGGCATTGAGTGCTCCCTTCGCCGCCAGCTAACATGATGGGCGTCGATTGCCTGATTTCGCGCACGAGGAAGCCGTCGGCATTGGTGGGAGCGTTGTTGCCCCAGCGCGACCGGACGTAATTCGCGACCGCCGCGATGTCACCGTCGCTCAGATACGCGGCGAAAGAGGGCATGGGCCCGTATTGTTGCGTCGCCGGAAGACCAGCGAGGATTGCCTTGATGATGTCCTGAGGTTGCTCGGCGTTCACCGTCCCATTCTTCGAGAGAGGCGGGATCCTGTCCTTGAGGCCCTCACCCTCAAGCCCGTGGCACGATGCGCAATGGCTGACATAAACGCCCGCCGCCCCCGCAGGCACGGGCACGACTGAGCCGCCCGAGACGTCCGCGCGGGGTGGCGTCTGCTTCAGATAGGCCGCGATTGCGCGGAGATCCTCGACCTTGAGCTTCGAAAGGCTGTCATGAACGACGGTCGCCATCGGCCCCTCGGCGATCGCGCGCATCGGGGCCACGCCGGACGCGAGATAGGAGACGAGCTGCTCCTCGCTCCATGAGCCGATGCCGCGCGTCATGTCGGCGGTTATGTTCGGCGCGAACCAGCCCTGCACGGCGGCGCCCTGAAGCGCGTCGCCCGGAATGGTGGCGCCCATCAGATTGCGCTGCGTATGGCACTGGCCGCAATGGCCGAGCCCCTCGACAAGATACGCGCCCCAATTAACCTGCTCCGTCTTCGCCGGATCGGGTTCGAACACGCCCGGCGCGAAGAACAGCCCCCGCCAGACCGACAGCGACTCGCGGATATCGAAGGGGAAAGCCAGATGATCGGGCTGATGCGGCGCGTGCACCGGCTTCAGCGACATCAGATAGGCGCGGATGGCGTTGACGTCATCACGCCTGACCTTGGTGAACGAAGTAAAGGGGAACACGGGATAAAGATACTCGCCGTGCTTTCCGATGCCCTCGTGCAAGGCGCGATAAAACTCGTCCTCGGTCCATTCGCCGATGCCCGTGCGCTTGTCGGGCGTGATGTTCGGCGTCGTCACGCTGCCGAACGGCGTCTGGATCTGGAGGCCACCCGCGAAAGGCTCGCCGCCCTGCTTGGTGTGGCAGGCGGCACAGTCGCCAATCGTGGCCAGATACTTGCCACGTTCGATGAGGCCCTCATCAGGTGCGGCAAGGCTTGCGCCGGTAGCCGAAAAAAACAAGAGGGCGGCAGGTAAAGCCGTCCTGAGCGAGGCAAGAGCAGTCATCGAACGGCCTCTCTTTTCAGAAAAGGTGTGAAAAGGCGGAGTTGTATCTGACCATCTATACCCGCCGCATCTCGAAAGACCGTTTCCGTCCCATGGGAAATTTGCGAAAAACTATGTGTTGCGCAGGCTTTGCGTTTGTGGCTCCCTCCTCCCGTTTTCCGCTCACGCCCGAAGAAACGCTCACGCCATGACAATCACAGTGCATCTGAACGATCTGCCGCCGGATATCGACTTCGGTGCGTCCGTCGCTATCGACACGGAAACGCTCGGCCTCAAGCCGCATCGCGACCGGCTATGCGTCGTTCAACTGTCGGCGGGCGACGGGAACGCGCATCTCGTGCAGTTTGAGAAAGGGCACTACGACGCGCCTAATCTGACGGCGCTGCTTGTGAACCCCGCGGTTCTCAAGATCTTCCATTTCGGCCGCTTCGACATCGCCGTGATGCAACAATACCTCGGTGTGAAAACCGGCCCCGTCTATTGCACCAAGATCGCGGCGAAGCTCGTGCGCACCTTCACCGAGCGCCACGGCCTCAAGGATCTCTGCCGCGAACTCCTCGGCGTGGAACTTTCGAAGCAGCAGCAGACATCGGACTGGGGGCAGGCGAAGCTCACGCCCGAGCAACTCAGCTATGCGGCGTCGGATGTGCTTCATCTGCATGCGCTGAAAGAGAAGCTCGACGCGCTGCTCGCCCGCGAGGGACGCACCGAGCTGGCGGCGGCCTGCTTCGGCTTTCTGCCTTACCGCGCCGAACTCGACCTGAAAGGCTGGCATGACGACGCGGATGTTTTCAATCACTAGGCGCGCTCCCATCGGCTTCCGGCTTGGCGCGCGTCGTCTCGCTCGGCGGAACGGAGGCTGAGCAATGGCGCTCGTGACCACGTCGCCTGTCGGCCGTAATGCCGCGATGTCGCGGGCGGCGGACCGTGGTATCGACCGCGACCGCGAATTCCGGCTCGCGCGCCGCCATTCGCGACTCGTCAGGGTGCTGAGAATCGTGCTGCCGCTCATGGCGATGGGCATTCTCAGTCTTTATGCGCTGCCGTCTTTCTTGCGTGTCTCTGTCGACAAGGGACGCGGCACGGCCACCGTTCGCGCGATCGAGCTTGAAAAAGGCGCGCTCAAGATGATCGAGCCGCATGTGCGCGGCGTGAACGAGAAAAACGAATCCTACGACTTCACCGCCGACTCCGCGACGCAAGCCTCGGTGAAGGCGGACGAGATGTATCTCCTGAACGTGCGCGGCCGCATGACCGGGCAGGACGGCAAGCTGACGACGCTTGCCGCGCCTGACGGCACACACAACAGCAAGGCCGAGCAGATCAGTTTCAACAATGGCGTCACGATCAGGCGCGAGCCGGGCCTCGCGGCGGAGTTTCAGACCGCGACCGCCTATATGAAAGAGCAGAAGGCGGTGTCGAATACGCCCGTCGTCGTCCGCCTTCATGAGAGCACGATTCATGCGGATGGTATGACGCTGTACTGGGGCGAAAGCCGCGCGATCTTCGAAGGCAACGTCCGCACTCATATCGAACGGCAGGAGCCGGCGGCGGGTGAGGCCCAGTCGAAAGGGTCGCGCCAGCCGCAAACAGATGGCGGCGCGTGGTCGACGGTTCCCGCAATCGGGCTGCCCGACGACGCAGCGAACGTCATGGAAAGCGACGGAGGGCTCAATCGATGATCGCGGAGAAAGCGCTCCTTGCATTCGCACTGATGCTGTCGGCGGCGGTTATGTCCATCCCTTCTTACGCCCAGACCCCCGGCTCCGGTTTTCGCGGCATCGGCTCGGGCGACAATGCAAAAAAGCCGATCGACATCGAATCCGACCGTCTCGAAGTGGACGACAAGCGCCACGTCGCCATCTTCATCGGCAATGTTTCGGCGAACCAGGGCGATTACAACCTCAGAGCACCGCGCCTCGAAGTGACCTATGAACGCCAGGGCGGCGACAGCGCGGGCGGCAAGGCGCAGAAGTTGGTCAGCGCACCGGGTGGCGACTCGCCCGCAAAGTCTCCCAAGACGGCGACGGACGCCGCAGCCGCCGCCGACCCGATTTCCAGCGGCCAGATCCGCTACATCCGCGCGCTCGGCGGCCATGTCGTCGTCACGAACAAGAAGGATGAGCAGGAGGTCACTGGCGACGAGGCTCTGTACGACGTCAAGGGCCAGAAGATCACGATGACCGGCAAGGAAGTGATCTTGAGCCAGAAGGCCAACGTGGTGAAGGGTAGGCAGCTCAGCATCGATCTCGAAACCGGCCGCGCCACGGTGATCCCCGAAAAGGGCCGCGTTCAGGCGATTTTCGATCAGGGTGCGGCGAAGGGCGTGCTGCCCGCCGATTCACCGCTCGGCGGCAAGAAGAAAAGGGAGGCCGCTCCCGCAGAACCGCAGCCGCAGCCGAGATCCGGTTGGCAGCCGCAAAACCAGTAACGTGACCGCAATTTCTGAAGCGAAGGCGTGAGAGTTTCATGGTCGTTCTCGACAAGGATCAGCCAAATCCGAGGATGGAGCCGCGTCATCAGGCGGAGCCCGGCTGGAACGCGGGGCCTCCGGTGCTGCGCGAGCGCCGTCCCGCGCCGCAGGTTCGCGAGCAACTCATCGTGAACGGCGTCAAGAAGAGCTTCAAGAAGCGCATGGTCGTGAAGGGCGTCAGCGTCAACCTGAAGCGCGGCGAATCCGTTGGCCTTCTCGGCCCGAACGGCGCGGGCAAGACCACCGTGTTCTACATGATTACGGGGCTTATCAAGCCGGACGAAGGCAACGTCCATATCGACGGCTACGACGTGACCGCGCTCTCCATGTATCGCCGCGCGCGGCTCGGCATCGCCTACCTGCCGCAGGAAGCATCGATCTTCCGGGGGCTGTCCGTCGAAGACAACATCATGGCTGTGCTCGAAGTTTCAGAGCCCGATCGGAAAGAGCGCAAGCGACGGCTCGACGAACTTCTCGACGAGTTCAAGATCGGGCGCCTGCGCAAATCGCCGTCCATCGCGCTGTCGGGCGGCGAGCGACGGCGCTGCGAGATCGCGCGTGCGCTCGCAAGCAACCCATCCTACGTTCTCCTCGACGAGCCATTCGCGGGCATCGACCCCATCGCGATCGGCGACATCCGCCAGCTCGTGACGCACCTCACCGATCGCGGCATCGGCGTTCTCATCACGGATCACAATGTGCGCGAAACTCTGGACTTAATCGACCGTGCATATATCATCTATGACGGTCGTGTGCTCACCGAGGGCACGCCCGCAGAGGTGGTTGCGAACGAGGATGTGCGGCGCGTTTACCTTGGTGACATGTTCTCGCGCTAGTTCCGTAAAAGTGGCACCGCTTTTGCTTTGGGATATGCTAACAGAGGGCTGGAGTGATCGCTTTCCGTTCAAGGTGGGCTATCTCTAGCGGCTGAGAGGGTATCGTTTCGCATATTTGGTGGTTGATGTGCTCCAACTAAGGCTTGAGCAACGGCAAACCCAGAAAATTGTCATAACGCCTCAGCTTCGGCAGGCGATCAAGCTTCTGCAATTCTCAGCCATCGAGCTTCAGTCCTATATCGAAAACGAGATCCGCGATAATCCTCTGCTCGAAGCCGAGGAGCGCGCGGATGGTGATGCGCCGTTGCCGGAAGTTATCCGCGCCGATGGCGCTTCGGTGGGTGCCGATGCCGATGTCCCGGCTTTCGACGCGCGCGATGCCAGCCCAGCCGTGGAAACCGTAACCGACTGGGAGCCTGCAACTCCGGGCGACCGCGCCTATGAAGGCGCTCCCGCCGCCGCATCTCCCGAGGCCGAATGGCTTTCGACCAACGGCAAGGCCGGTTCGCCAAGCGACGATTACGATCCGTTCGCCACGCTCTCCATGGCGGAATCGCTCACCGATCATCTGAACGAGCAGGCGCAACTCGCGTTTCCCGACGCGCAGGACCGCTTCATCGCCCGCTACCTGATCGACCTCGTCGACGCGGACGGCTATATCCGCTCGCCGCTTGAAGACGCCGCCGCGCTTCTGTCGTCGCCGCTCGAAGACATCGAGCGCGTGCTCGGCGTGATGCAAACCTTCGATCCCGTAGGCGTATGCGCGCGCGACCTCGCCGAATGCCTCGCTATCCAGCTCCGCGAAAAGGATCGCTGCGATCCCTATATGGAGCGGCTTCTCGCCAACCTGGATCTCATCGCTGCCTGCGACATGCAAAAGCTGCGGCGCGTCTGCGGTGTCGACGCAGACGATCTGCGCGAGATGATGCAGGAACTTCGCGCTCTGAACCCCAAGCCCGGCGCGGCTTTCGAGCATGGCGAGGTCGAGACGCTGGTGCCCGACGTCATCGTGCGGCGCGGGCCGGATGGCGAGTGGCGCGCGGAGTTGAACCCATCGGCAGCGCCATCGCTCGCCGTAGACCGCGCCTATTATGCAAGCCTCAAGAACCGATGCCGGTCCGATAGCGAGCGTACCTACCTCGCCGACCGCCAGTCTTCGGCGAACTGGCTCGTGAAGAGCCTCGAACAAAGGCTTTCCACCATCCTCAAGGTCGCCACTGCGATGGTTGAGGAGCAGTCTGCGTTCTTCGATCACGGCGTGCGGCATCTGAAGCCGCTGAACCTGCGTCAGATCGCGGCGAAGATCGGTATGCATGAGTCGACCGTTAGCCGCGTCACCTCCAACAAGGCGATCCAGACGCCGCGCGGCATCTTCGAGATGAAGTATTTTTTCACCTCATCCATCCCGTCGGCGAGCGCATCGAGCGAGGCGCATTCCTCGGAGGCGGTGCGCGACCGCATCAAGGAGTTCATCCTGAACGAGTCGCCCGAGGAGGTTCTGTCCGATGACCGGATCGTGACCATGCTCAAGGCAGACGGCATCGACATCGCGCGCCGCACCGTGGCAAAGTATCGCGACGCGTTGCGCATCCCGTCATCCGCCGCGCGCAGGAGGCTGAAGCGCGCGAACGCTGCATGAGCATCATCGACGAACCTCGTGCACGGCATTTTTTGTGGTCCACAGCTGCACGCACTCTAGCAAACGTCTGCGCCTCAAGCGCACTGGCAACCAAATGATCTAGTGTAGTGAAAGCTGAAGTTTTGCATTTGATGACGGCGCCACCGACGGGCGTTGAATCAATCACTGCACCAGCTCCGGAGCTGAATTTGACCGCTGAACACGGCGCGTGGAGCGTCAGCGTTTACGAGCGCATTCGCGATATTCCTCCGGCGGCGTGGGATGCCTGCGCCAACCCGCCGGACCTCCCGTTCAATCCTTTCATCGCGCATGCCTTTTTGTCGGCCCTCGAAGAAAGCGGCTCGGCCACGGCGAAAAAGGGCTGGGCTCCCTGCCATCTCGCGCTGAGGGACGGCGCGGGCGGCGTGGCGGCGGTCTTGCCGTGCTATATGAAATCGCATTCCTACGGCGAATTTGTCTTCGACTACCCGTTCGCGGAAGCCTATGAGCGCGCGGGCGGCCGCTATTATCCGAAGCTACAGACGGCGGTGCCTTTCACGCCGGTGACGGGGCGGCGGCTTCTGGTGCGGCCGGACATCGATGCGGCGCAGGCGCGCGCGCTTCTCTGCGCCGCCGCCGTCGAGCTTGCTAAAGCGAACAACGCGTCTTCCTGGCATGTCACCTTCGCGACAAAGAACGAATGGGCGGCGCTCGGCGACCTCGGCCTCTTGCAGCGCACGGACACGCAATACCACTGGCACAACCGCGACTATGCGAGCTTCGACGACTTTCTGGCGTCGCTCGCCTCTCGAAAGCGGAAGGCGGTGCGCAAGGAGCGCGAACAGGCGCGCGGGAGCGGGATCGCGTTCGAATGGCTCACCGGCGCGGACATCAAGGAGGCGCACTGGGATGCGTTTTTCGCGTTCTACATGGATACCGGCAACCGCAAATGGGGCCGCCCCTATCTGACGCGCGCCTTCTTCAGCCTGATCGGCGAGGCGATGGCCGATCGCATTCTCCTCGTCATGGCGATGCGCGACGGTGAGCCGATCGCGGGCGCGCTGAATTTCATCGGCGGCGACACGCTTTACGGCCGCTATTGGGGATGCCTCGAAAATCAGGCGTTCCTGCATTTCGAGGCCTGCTATTATCAGGCTATCGATTTCGCCATCGCGCACAAGCTTGCGCATGTGGAGGCGGGCGCGCAAGGCGAGCACAAGCTCGCGCGCGGCTATGCGCCGGAAACGACCTACAGCCTGCATCACTTCGCAAGCCCGGGGCTTGCTCGCGCGGTCGAGCGCTTTCTTGAGCAGGAACGCGAGGCAGTGGCGCAGGATCAGGAAGCGCTCGCCGCGGCGCTGCCGTTCCGGCGCGACAACGGGACGGCGGAGCCGTAGCCCGCGCCACCATCGACAGCTCTTTCACGTCCCTTGCACGACACTAGCGAATACCGCGCGTAGCGTCTTCTCATTCAAAAATTTGAATGTTATATCGGTGCCGATACAGTATCGGGCGAACATCGATTTAGCGCGTCGTGCCGTAAATCAGACGGGCCATGACGCTCTAGATTTCGGCTGTCGATCAGCTTCTCTGCGCCAAATCGAGTCCGATTTAACGCAGACTGATCTAGCGGGGAACGAGGGAACAGCGTGAAAAGCAGGATCGCAGGAACAGTGACCCTTCTCGGGCTTATGGGAGGGCTTCAGGTCGCGCAGGCAGAGCCGAACACGACGCCGGGAGGCGTCGCGACCGAGGCGCACGCAGGGCACGGGCAGCATGCGTCGGATGGCGGCTTCCACAAGAGATTCGACAACGCCGCCAAATGGGTCGAGCGGTTCGACAATCCAGAACGCACGGCATGGCAGAAGCCTGATGAGGTGGTGAGCGCGCTTGGGCTCAAGGGCACCGAGAGCGTGGCGGATATCGGCGCGGGGACCGGCTACTTCGCCACGCGGATTGCGCTACGCGTGCCGGAGGGCAAGGTTTTCGCGGCCGACGTCGAACCGGACATGGTGCGCTACCTCGGCGAACGGGCGAAGGCTGAAAAGCTCGCGAACATCGTGCCCGTTCAGGCGGGCGCGGCGTCCGACAACCTCCCGGAACCGGTCGACGTGGTGCTTCTCGTCAACACGTACCATCACATTGGAAACCGCGAGACGTATTTTGCGGCGCTCGCGTCGAAGCTCAAGCCGGACGGGCGGCTCGTCATCGTCGACTTCAAGCCGGACTCGCCGGACGGTCCGCCGCGCGAGCATCGCATCGCGTCGGAGAAAGCGATCGCGGAGCTGAAGGCGGCCGGGTACGCGCTCGCGGAAACGCATGATTTTCTGCCGCGGCAGTATTTTCTCGTTTTCCAGCGCGCCAGATCGTAAAGGCCGGAGGGACGGCATTCGGGCCGTTCCTCCGCCACCTCATGCTCAAGAGCGTCAGAACTGATCTTCCGCCATGTCCATCATGGGCTTGCATCCACCGGTCAGAATGCGAAAGCGGCCCTCCACCTCGGGCAGCACTTTCGCCATGAAGAAGCGCGCGGTCTTGAGCTTGCCGTCGTAGGTCTCGGGCGAGCACTCGCCGCCTTCCTTCAGCTTCGCCTGCGCCACGCGCGCCGTCTTCAGCCAGATCCAGCCGACGGTGACGAGTGCGAAGATGCGGAGATAGTCGGTCGCGGCGCCGCCCGCTTCGTCCGGGTTCGCGAAGGCGTGCTGCGCGAGCCATGCGGTCGCCTGATGCAGCTTCGCAAAGGCTTCTTCGAGCGCGGCTGAGATGTCCGCGATGTCGTGGTCGGTGAGCGTGTCCTCGATCTCGGTCTGGATCGTGGCGAAGAACGCGCGCACCGCCGCGCCGCCATTCTGCGGCAGCTTGCGGCCCACGAGGTCGAGCGCCTGAATGGCGTTCGCGCCTTCGTAAAGCATCGAAATGCGCGCATCGCGGACGAATTGCTCCATGCCGTGCTCGCGGATATAGCCATGTCCGCCGAACATCTGCTGCATCTTGATCGCGGTCTCGACGCCCATGTCGGTGTAATAGGCCTTGATGACGGGCGTCAGCAGCGCGACGAGGTCGTTCGACTGCTGGCGCACGGCGGCATCGGGATGATGGGCGGCGCGGTCGATGCCAAGGCCGATCATCACCGCGAGCGCGCGCGCGCCTTCGGTGAACGCCTTCGCTTCGAGGAGGTTCTTGCGCACGTCCGGGTGCACGATCAGCGGATCGGCGGGCTTCTCGGGCGCCTTGACGCCGGTGAGCGAGCGGCCTTGCAGCCGCTCCTTCGTATAGATCACGGCGTTCTGACGGGCGATTTCGGCGATGCCGAGGCCCTGAATGCCGACGCCGAGGCGGGCCGCGTTCATCATCGTGAACATCGCGCGCATGCCCTGATTGGGCTGCGCTACGAGCCAGCCCACCGCGCCGTCGAAGTTCATGACGCAGGTGGCGGAAGCCTTGATGCCCATCTTGTGCTCGACCGAGCCGCATGAAACGGCGTTGCGCGCGCCCGGCTCGCCATCGTCGTCCGGCAGGAATTTCGGCACCACGAACAGCGAGACGCCCTTGGACCCGGCGGGCGCATCGGGCAGCTTCGCGAGAACGAGGTGGATGATGTTGTTCGTGAGGTCGTGCTCACCCGAGGTGATGAAGATCTTTGTGCCGGTGATGGTGTAGCTGCCGTCTTCGGCCGGGACCGCGCGTGTCTTCATGAGGCCGAGATCGGTGCCGCAATGCGGTTCGGTGAGACACATCGTCCCGGACCATTCGCCCGACACCATCTTCGGAAGATAGAGCGCTTTCAATTCGTCGCTGGCATGAGAGGCGATGGCCGAATAAGCACCGGCCGTGAGGCCGGGATACGGGCCGAAAGCGAGGTTCGCGGAGCAGATGAACTCCTCGATCGCAAAGCCGACCGTGTGCGGCAAGCCCTGGCCGCCATGCTCGGGCGACGCGTTCATCGATGGCCATCCGCCTTCGACATATTTGTCATAGGCTTGCTTGAAGCCTTTCGGCGTGCGCACGGTGCCGTTCTCGAAGACGCAGCCTTCCGCGTCGCCGCTCTGGTTCAGCGGGTGAAGAATCTCCTCGCAGAATTTCGCCGCTTCATCGAGCACGCTCGCTATGACGTCCGGCGTCGCGTCTTCGAATCCCGGCATGGCCGACAATTCGCGCGCTTCCCACAGCTCATTCAGGATGAAGCGGTAATCGTCGAGCGGCGCCTTGTAGCTGGGCATTGTCTTCCCTCCCTGGTCCTTTTTCGAGCTTTCAGCGCCGGTCCGCCGGCGAAAGGCCGGCCGTCGCGCTGCTGCATGCGTTAAGTAGTTTACGTATACGTCAATGGCAAGCAAAACGCGATCCCGCCTAAAGGTGCAGAAGCGTTGACTTTTGTCACAGACCTTTGTGTTCGGCGGTGCTTGTGTGGAAACCCTCACGAACAGTCAAAGCTCGGGAGGGTATGGAAGATCGGGGAGCAGGGCCATTGAAAATGGTATCGGATGAGAAGGCTTTCGTCCGATCACATGCTCATAAACACTTCGTGTCGCCGTTGAAATTCGACGGAATAGACGTGGAGTATTGGGAAAAACGAGTTGCTTGCCTTATTCGAGCCGGCGAATAGCGCGATCAAGCTCATAGCGTAAGGGGTGGATGTAATGCGTACAGAAAGAAGCCTGATAGCCAATATCAATAATAGGCTCGTGCCGCCGATGGAAAAGAAGATCGATTTAGCGCCACCTCTCCGGCCCAAATTCACGACGTCGATGGAAAAGAAGATCGAGCATCTCTGGCTTGATTCCGAACGACGCGGCTGGGAATTCAACGAATTCGCCGTGGTCGTCCTGGAGGTTCTTACCGTCCTTCACCATCGCAACGGACTGGAAGACAAGACCGCCGAAACGCAAGAAGACCGCGAAACGCAGGTCGGCTGATAGCACGCTACAACCCCAGACGGCTCGGGCGCTGACTCGGCAGCACTTGACGTAGGCCGTCTGGCGTCCTTTATTTGTGAATCGTGGTGATTTGGCCGGCCGGCTTGCAGCCACGTTAAAAAACTCGCTAAAAGGCCGTGGCTCGCCCCGGTCCGGCGCGTTAACGGTCGGCCGTCCGTCGAGAGGGTTAGGCCGTTTCCCAAATGAGCAGGTTGCTTGTTACCGGCAGCGAGTACCGGACAATTCCGTTAGCGTGTCAGCTTTTCCAAAGCCGCGAGCCTCTGCCGCTCGATTGCGGACGTTCGCTCGAAACCTTCCAGATCGCTTACCAGACCTATGGCGAACTGAACGCGGACAAAACCAACGCAATTCTCGTCTGCCATGCGCTGACGGGCGATCAGCACGTCGCCGACCGGCACCCGATGACGGGAAAGCCCGGCTGGTGGGAGACGCTCGTCGGGCCCGGCAAGCCGGTCGATACGACGCGATATTTCGTCATCTGCTCGAACGTGATCGGCGGATGCATGGGCTCGACCGGCCCGGCATCGATCAACCCCGCGACTGGCAAGCCGTGGGGGCTCGACTTCCCCGTCATCACCATCGACGACATGGTGCGAGCGCAGACGCGGCTGATCGATCATCTCGAAATCTCGGAGCTTTTCTGCGTGCTTGGCGGCTCGATGGGGGGCATGCAGGCGCTCGAATGGTGCGCGAGCTACGGCGAACGCGTTTTTTCCGCGATGCCGATCGCAACCGCCGCGCGCCAATCGTCGCAGAACATCGCGTTCAACGAGGTCGGCCGACAATCCGTCATGGCCGATCCGGAATGGCGCGGCGGCCGTTATCTTGAGGACGGCACGAACCCGGCAAAGGGCCTCGCGGTGGCGCGGATGGCAGCGCACATAACCTACCTTTCCGATGACGCGCTGCACCGGAAGTTCGGCCGCAACCTTCAAAATCGGCAGAAGGTCACTTTCGGCTTCGACGCCGATTTCCAGGTGGAAAGCTACCTTCGATATCAGGGCATCAGCTTCGTCGATCGTTTCGACGCGAACAGCTATCTCTATATCACCCGCGCCATGGATTATTTCGACCTTGCGGCCGACTGCGATGGCGTGCTTGCGAACAATTTCACCGGCACGAAGACGCGGTTCTGCCTCGTGTCGTTTACGAGCGACTGGCTGTATCCAACGCGTGAGAGCCGTGCCGTTGTACAGGCGCTGAACGCGGTGGCGGCGAATGTGAGCTTCGTCGAGATCGAGAGCGACAAGGGCCACGACGCGTTTCTGCTGCATGAGCCGGAGTTGTTCGACACCGTGCGCGGCTTCCTCGAATCCGCGCGCGCGAAGCGCGGCCTGCCGGCGGCCCGGAGGGCAAGATGACGGCCTATGAAGACAGCGCGACTTTTGCCTCGGCGCAGGCGGTGCAACACCGCATCGACCTTCTGCTCATCGCAGGCATGGTGGAGGACGGCGCGCGCGTGCTCGATGTCGGCTGCGGCACCGGGCAGTTGCTGAAGCTTCTCGAAGAAAAGAAGAATGTGGACGGGCGCGGCATCGAACTCTCGCAATCCGGCGTGAATTTCTGCGTGGCGAAGGGTCTGTCCGTGATCCAGGGCGACGCGGACCACGACCTCGTTAACTATCCCGATCTCGCCTTCGACTACGCGATCCTATCGCAGACGCTTCAGGCGACCACGCGCCCGAAGGAGGTGCTTCAGGAACTGCTACGCATCGCGCGCCATGTGATCGTCTCGTTTCCGAATTTCGGGCACTGGCGCATCCGCACGCAGATCCTGTTCAACGGACGCATGCCCGTAACCTGGAACCTGCCGGAAGCGTGGTACGAGACGCCGAACATCCATTTCTGCACCATCGCGGATTTTCGCGAGTTGTGCGATGTGGCGGGCGCCCGGGTCGAGCGCTCCTTCGCGCTGTCGCCGAACGGGCGACCGCTCGGCAGTCGTGTTCCAGCTTTCATGCACAACATCGTCGCGCAGCAGGCGGTATTCCTGCTGACGGCGGGAGACAAAGGCTGAGGGCGTTTGGTGGGCCGCCCGGACGGCGGACGCAAAAAAGCCGCGAGGTGTCGCTTCCTCGCGGCCGTGAGATAGGCTGTCACACAGCCCGTTGCGCCATGCAATGGCGCAACGCTATGACGCATCAGGCATTCGCCGGAGGCTGCTCCAACGACGTCAGGACACGCACAAGCTGTGGCTCCAGCGCTGAAATCCCACTCGACATCGGATCACCTCCTTTCGTTGCATTGCTCATGGGTTAAGGGTGTCATCGAACTTTTCCGATGTAAAGAGCAAATGAGGACGGGCTACATCAGAAAAGTGTGTTCTACCTTTCGGTGGGCGGGGCGATGCTTTCATCCTAAGTCACGAACCGGGCTTGGCAAAGGAAACCGCTCTTGCGCGTCTTGCCCGAGAGGCATAGTTTGCCGTGCGCATTCCCGTATTTCTGGAGAAAGATAATGGCCTTCCTGTCCGACGCGCTTGCTCGCGTTAAGCCCTCGCCCACCATCGCCGTGTCATCCAAGGCGCGCGAGCTGAAAGCGGCGGGCAAGGACGTGATCAGCCTCGGCGCGGGCGAGCCCGATTTCGACACGCCGGACAACATCAAGGAAGCCGCCATCAAGGCCATCCGCGACGGCAAGACGAAATATACGAACGTCGACGGCATCCCCGAGCTGAAGCAGGCGATATGCGCCAAGTTCAAGCGCGAGAACAACCTCGACTACAAGCCGAGCCAGGTCATGGCGGCGCCGGGCGGCAAGAAGGTCATCTTCAACGCCATGGTCGCGACTTTGAACCCCGGCGACGAGGTGGTGATCCCCGCGCCTTACTGGGTGTCGTACCCGGACATCGTGCTGCTCGCGGGCGGCACCTGCGTGTTTGCGGAAGCGGGCATCGGCACGAAGTTCAAACTGTCGCCCGAGACGCTCGAAGCGGCCATCACGCCGAGGACGAAGTGGGTCATCTTCAACCATCCGTCGAACCCGACGGGCGCGGCCTATACGCGCGACGAGTTGAAGGCGCTGACCGACGTGCTGCTGCGTCATCCGCAGGTGTGGGTGCTGTCCGACGACATGTACGAGCACCTTGTCTATGACGGCTTCAAGTTCACGACGCCCGCCGAGGTCGAGCCCAAGCTTTACGACCGCACGCTCACCGTGAACGGCGTGTCGAAGGCCTATGCGATGACCGGCTGGCGTATCGGCTATTGTGGCGGCCCCGAAGCGCTCATCAAGGCGATGACGACGCTTCAGTCGCAGACGACGTCGAACCCGACGAGCATTTCGCAATGGGCCAGCGTCGAGGCGCTGAACGGCACGCAGGATTTCCTGCCCGTGCGCGCGGAGAACTTCAAGCAGCGGCGCGACCTCATCGTGTCGCTCTTGAACGACGCCGAAGGCATCACCTGCCCGACGCCAGAAGGCGCGTTCTATGTCTTCCCGTCCTGCGCGGGGCTGATCGGCAAGAAGACGCCCGGCGGCAAGGTGCTGGAGAACGACGAAGACGTGGTAACGGCGCTTCTCGAAGACGAGGGCGTGGCGGTTGTCCACGGCGCGGCTTTCGGGCTTTCGCCTTATTTCCGCATCTCCTACGCGACATCCGCGAAGGAGCTTGAGGAAGCTGGCCGCCGCATCCAGCGCTTCTGCGCAAGCCTCAAGTAGCAGCGCCGTCGAGCGAAAAACGCTAGCAAGGCCGGGCTCGCCCGGCCTTTTTTTGCGCGCGTCATCGCGCCAGACCACGCGCAGGTTGCGCCACTCCTCCGCCCCATCGCCGTGTCATCATCGCTTCGCAGGCGCGGCGTAATTTTTCGCGCCAAAAGGAAGAGGTGAAAAATGGCGGCTGTTCGTGGAGCCGGTTTCTCGAGTGCGGTTCGAGACGACTATCAATTTGAAATCCTGCGGCGCAATCTCGATCAGGCACAGGAACTCGGCGTCGATTTCGTAGAAATCCCGATTTTCGCGATGGATCTGATTGCGGGCGGACGCGTCATCCAGAGCCAGATGCGCCGCCTCAAGGAAGCGCTGCGACCGCGCGCGCTCTCCTATACGGCGCATGGGCCAATCGCGGTGAACTTCATGCAGCGCGAACTTTCCGAGCGTCACTTCGACGTGGCGCGCGCGAGCGTGGAGGCGGCGGCCGAAATCGGCGCGGCGCATGTCGTCTTCCACACCGGCGTCATGAAGATGAACGACACAGGGGCAATCGAAGCGGCCTATAGCAACCAGCGGGACTATTTCGCAAAGCTCGGTGATGTCGCCGCCGAGCACGGCATCATCGTCGCCGTCGAGAATGTCTTCGCGACGGCAGAGGGCGAGACGACCGCGCTGCCGTCGCGCCTTGCCCACGAGATCGAGGCCATCGGTCATCCGAGCGTGTTGGCATGCCTCGACTTCTCGCATGGTGCGATCACATGCGCGGCGCAGGGGGCGGATTTTCTGGCGGAAGCCGAGGCGCTCGCGCGCGTGGCGATCCACCTGCATATTCATGATTCGTTCGGCGATCCGACGAAGCTCCGCACCTACTCGGACGCCGAACGGCTCGCCTATGGCATCGGCGATCTGCATGCGCCCATCGGCTGGGGCAACCTGCCGTGGCAGGAGATGATGAAGCGCTTCACTTTCCGCCCGGACGTCATCTTCAACCTCGAACTGCCGCCGCGCTATTGGTACGCGCTCGACGACAGCGTGCGCGAGATGCACGAGATGATCGAGGTCTACAAGGCCGGTCGCGCGAACGCCTGAACCAGTCGCGCCTCCGTGCTATCGTTTGCGGATTCGGAAGCGGAGGAGCGCGCGATGGCAATCGTTGGCGGGGTGGGGTTCGCGAGCGCGGCATGCGAAGACCCCGATTTCGAGGCGCTCCGGCGCAATCTGGATCTCGCCGAGGAACTGGGCGTCGGCGTCGTGGAACTGCCGCTGTTCGCGCTCGATATCATCGCGGGCGGCCGTTTGCTGCCCGATCAGATGAAGCGGCTGGCGCACGCCATCGGGGCGAGGCCGTTTGCATTTACGGCGCATGGCCCGGTGGGGGTCAACGCGATGGACTCGCCGGACCTCCTCGCCCGTCACCGGATCGTTGCGGAAGCGGCCATCGCCGCAGCATCCGAGCTTGGCGTCTACCGCATCGTCATGCACACCGGCCATATCGCACGCGCCGACGAAGGGCAGATCGAGACAGCCTACGCCCGCCAGCGCGACGTGTTTCGCGCGCTTGCCGATGTCGCGGCGCGGGGTGGCATGAGCCTTGCCATTGAAAACATCTATGTGCCCGATCGCGGCCGGATCGCGCCGCTTCCGTCGCAGATCGCACGCGAGATTGCGGCTATCGCGCATCCGAACGTGACGGGCTGCCTCGACTTCGCGCATGCGGCGCTCGCCTGCGCCGCCGACGGTGCAGATTTCATAACGGAGGCCGGGACGCTCGGCCGCGCGTCGGCGCATCTCCACCTGCACGACTGCTTCGCCGATCCCGCCGATATGCCCATCTTCGTGCCGTCCGAGCGCGTCGCCTATGGCCTCGGCGACCTGCATCTGCCGCTCGGCTGGGGAAAGCTGCCGTGGCCAAGCCTGATGGACGAGTTGGCTTTCCTGCCGGACGCTCTGTTCCTGCTGGAGTTGTCGGCGCAATATCGGTTTGCGTTGCCGGATGGCGTGGCCCGCGCGCGCGATCTGGCCGCCACGTACGAGCGAGCACAGCACAGCCGCTTCGAGGGGTAACGCCGTAGGTGCTGAACGGAAAGTGTGCCGTCTTTACGCGCGCATAGAGCGCGTCTTTATCCCCGCATGCTTCGCCTTATTTTCCGGCTCGACATGGATCGTAACGCGTGCACCCGGCACCTCCTTGTTCAGGGCAGCTTCGATGCGGTCGCAAATGTCGTGCGCGGCGCTTACCGTCATGGTCGCGGGCACCACGAGATGAAATTCGATGAAGGTGACAGGGCCGGCGGCGCGCGTGCGCAGATCATGCGCTTCGAGCGCGCCGTTCGCCTGCGCTCCGATGGTTGTCTTGATGGCGGCGAGCGTGCGGGGATCGGCGGCCACGTCCATCAAACCGCCGACGCTGTCCTTCATGAGCCGCCAGCCTGCCATGAGAATCCACCCGCCGACGCAGGCCGCGATGATCGCGTCGAGCCAGAGCCAGCCGGTCAGGACGCCGACGATGAGCCCGAGGATGACGCCGATCGACGAAACAACGTCGGATAATACGTGCTGGCCGTCGGCATACAGGGCGGGCGAGCGCTCGCGGCGTCCGATGCGCGTCAGATGCCATCCCCAGCCGGCGTTGATGACCGTGGCGACGCCGTTGATCGCAAGGCCGAGGATCGGCGCATCGAGCGCCTTCGGATCGAAGAAGCTGGCGGTCGCTTCGCGGAAAATCGCAATGGCCGCTACGGCGATGAGCGCGCCTTCGAGCACGGCGGAGAAATACTCCACCTTGTAATGCCCGAACTGATGATTGGCGTCCGCTCCTTTCGCGCTGAGCCGCAGCGCGAAATAGGCGACGGCGGCTACCACGACATTGATGATGCTCTCAAGCGCGTCGGACCACAGCGCCACCGACCCCGTAAGCACGGCGGCGAGCCATTTCAGCGCGAGAACGAACGCCGCCACCCCGGCGCTCTGGAGCGCATAGCGGCTGAGGGCAATCATGGAATGAGACCTCGTCACCTGTCGCGCGTCGTCAGGTCGCGCCTCCAAGGCCCACACAGAGCAGGTTCGGCGCGGTCGTTACAAGCGAAAAATGCTGCACGACCAAGGCCCCGGGCATGCCGGGAAGCATGGCATTCAGGTAGACAAGCCCGGCCGAGCGGCGCGGGTATCATAGATTTGAAACAGCACCGGTGCGCTGGCCAAACTAGAGGTAGTTATATAATTCAGTTCTCGTTCGAGTTTTTCTTAACGGTTTTCTGGCTACGCAGCTTGTCCCTTGCTCTTTCGATTGCTTCGTTCTCATCCTTTATTTCCTGAAGGCGGGCGTTTATTCCCGTGAGCTTTTCGATGACCGACTGGATGTCGACAATAAGACTATCAATCTTTTTCATGGCATCACCATTCACAATACGATGAGCTGAATATAGAGTCGTTATCGGTGTGCGGGAACAAAAAATCTGTTCAGTCTTAACATATAAAAACATAAAAGAATTTATCGGATGTCGTCGCTTTAAGTCATTCTTTCCATGGCGACGGGTGGGGGTGCTATGACCCCAGTCAAGATCACCGCGCTATTCTTGTCGTTTCTCACCGGAAAACGACGGTCCGGTTGCCATTGACCAAAATACGGTGTTCCACATGCCACTTTACTGCGCGCGAGAGAACGAGGCTCTCGACGTCGCGACCCATGTTCACAAGATCCTCGATCGACATCGAATGATCCACGCGGGCGACTTCCTGCTCGATGATCGGCCCCTCGTCGAGCGCGGGCGTGACGTAATGTGCCGTGGCTCCGATCAGCTTCACGCCGCGCATATGCGCCTGATGATAGGGCTTCGCGCCCTTGAAGCTGGGCAGGAACGAATGATGGATGTTGATCGCGCGCCCTTCGAGCGTGCGGCAGAGGTCTTCGGACAGCACCTGCATATAGCGGGCGAGCACGACGAGATCGATCTTCTCATCCTCGATAATCTCGGCGAGCTTGTGCTCCTGCTTTTCCTTCGTATCGGCCGCCATGGGCAGATGATGGAACGGGATGTCGTGGCTTGCCGCGAGGCGGTAGAAATCGCGATGGTTCGACACGATGGCCGGGATTTCGACCGGGAGCGCGCCGACACGGTGCCGGTAAAGCAGATCGTTCAGGCAGTGCCCGAATTTCGATACGAGGATCAGCACCCGCATGCGTTCGGCTACAGGATGCAGCCGCGTGGTCATCTTGAATCGGTCGACCACGGGCTTCAGCATGCGTTCCGCGCCCGCCTCGTCCATCGTGTCCGGCGCGGAGAAAGAGACGCGCATGAAAAAGCGGTTGGACTTCACGTCGCCGAATTGCGCGCTATCGGTGATGTTGCATCCGTGCTCGGCCAATATCCCGGCGATGGAGGCGACGATGCCCGATTGATCGGCGCAGGACAGGGTCAGAACGAACGCTGGCTTCTGGAAGGACATGGAGAACTCTTGAGGTGTGGCCGGTTAACACCTCCTTCATACTCCGCTCGCGAGGAAAGCGGAAGAAGCACCGTTCGCGCAGCTTAACGCCGCAGTGCATGGCGTTCCGCGCAACTTTAGATCGGCCTGCGGTAAATCCGACTCGGTTACCGCTTCGGCGTCATCTGGCTTTGCGCGACCGCAGCCAGCACCTTCAAATCTTCCTCGCTCCTGTCCGACGTAATGAAGAAGCGAACGCGATCGAAGACCCAACTCACGCCCTTGAGCGAGCCGATTGTCTGAACCGTGACCGCGTTGTCGCCGCTTTCGGTGCCGGGGAGGGCGTAGAAGGTGATCGGCGGCTCGGCTTTCGAGGAATAGGTGAGCTGCATCATGCGGTCCTGACGGTAGTTGAACGTCTGGCCGCGATAGAGCGTATAGCCTTGCCGGGTGAAATCGGGCGGCGTCAGCGCGCGCCCCGTGATCTTGGAGAGCTGGAAGCGGATAAGCTCCGGGTTCGCGATGGCGTCGGGGTAGGGCGTCAGCGTCTCGCGCGGGAAGTAGCTGTGGAACCGCGCGATGTCGGTCGGCCATGCCGTCGGGGCGATCACCGCCGAGGCGGGCCGATCGGTGTCTTTCGGGGGAAGCGGCGCGGGATCGCCGGCGAGCAGCGTTGCGCCGTAACCGCCCAGCAGTCCGCCGAGGAAGACGGCCGCGACAAAGATCATCTGCCGCGCGGCGGCGGGCTGCGTCGACGTGGAGGCCGCCGCCGCGGGTCGGGCCACGGCTTGCGACGCCGCGCGCTGCGGACGGGCCTGCGCGTCGGGGTCGCCGGTCTGAAGCGCGGCTTTCGGCACGGCGATTTCGTCACGGGCGAAGGCGCCGAACGTCTCGATGAGTTGCGCCTGCGTGCGCTTCAGCCGCGCGATGCGGCGCGACACCTCGGCATTGACGGACGAAAGCTGCGTAACTTCGGCGGCCTGGGACTTCTCAAGCTGCCCGTCGAGATAGGCGAGAAGAAATTCGTCGGAGAGTTGCGTCATGCGGCACGCTCCCTGATGATCGACGGATCGATTTCAAGGTCGCTCTGCCGGGCCTTATCCGAGAGCCCGCGCGTATCGAGCCAATGCGAAAGCGCCACATGGCCGCGCGCGAGGTACTTCATCAGCCCGAGCACCGGAAGACCGACGGCGTCGGCGGCTTCGTCATAGGACGCACCCTCGCCGTAAACGAGGTAAAGAGCCGCCCTCTGCTGCGACGGCAAACTTGAGATGAATTTTGCGAAATGGGCGTTGCCGGCAAGCGATCCCTTCAGGAGGCTCGCGCCGAAAAGGCGGGCATCCGGCACGTATTTCTTCTGAAGGTTCGGATCTTCGGCAAGCTTCGTGTTCCACAGCGCATAGATGCGGCGGAAGGCCTCCGTCAGATGATCGCGGTCGTCCTCGCGCCAATCCTTCCGGTTTTGCAGGCTTTTGAGCGCGCCGCGAAGGAGAGCCTGGGCGAGGTCGGCATTGGCGGTGATCGCCAGCGCGAACTTGTAAAGACGCGGTGCCGCCGCGAGAAGACCGTCGCGCGCGCGGCTCTGACTCTGCCCGAAGTTCGCCATGATACGCGGCCTCCTTTACAAATTGAAAGAACCGTTACTCTTTCCGATAATGGCACGGAAAGGTTGACGCGCGGTAAAATGACAACAGCCGCCACTACAACGTAAGGCCGCTTCGGGTTTCGGGCGATTTCGTTGCTCACGGCAATTGCCTTTATCGCCGAAGTCGTGAAAAAACTATGATCCGTGCGTTTACGGCGACGGCTCAAGGCCGTTCGCGGACTTTATCGCGGCAGGGCGGGCATGACGGACGACGACTCCGAGAACCAGCGTCTGAGCAAGTTTTCGAGGGCTGACCGCGGTGCCTATGGCTTCGGCGGTCCCTCTGCCGCGAAGCCCGACCCGCTTGCCGAAGCCCTGGAACAGGTGATCCGGGGCCGCGCGCAGCCTGCCGACCGCATCGAGACGCATGTTCCCGACGAGCCGCCGCCGCCGCCGCGCCCAGCACCTCAAGCGATCCATTCGCGGCTGATCGAAGAACTGCACAGCGCGCGCGAGCAGATACGGCAAGCGCCCTCGAACGAAAGCGCGGCGCCGCACATCCTGGAGGGCGAGATCTTGCCGCCGCCAGGCTCCCTCTCTCCCGCTGTGCCGGACGCGGTCGATGTGACGCCGGAACCGGGCGGCTCCTTTCTGCGCCGAGCGAAGGAGAACGTGCGCGGGCTTCGGATATCGGCGGCCGAGCGGCTGCACCGTTCGACGCGCGTGGCCGGGCATCTCGCCGCGAGCGGCCGACGCGCTGCCACCGATACTGGCGCGGCATTGTCCCGGCGCATGCGCCTCAAGGACTGGCGACGCAGGCGTCTCGCGCTTCTCTGCCTCGTACACCGGCATGTGTTCGACCGGCACACGGAGCGGCTTCTGTTCAGCAAGACGCCGCCGCTCGAAGTCTATGCGGTGAGCGAGGGCGAAAAGGGCATCGAAAAGGAATTCGTCTATCGCGGGCCGATGCCGAAGAAGGTGCTCGACTGGGCGCTTTCCGCGCTGCCCCGCGATCTGAAGCGCCATGCCTTCCTCGATTTCCGCGCGGGCAACGGTCGCACGCTTCTTCTGGCGGCGCGGCGGAATTTCGAATACGCGGCGGGGTACGCCTTCGACACCGAGGGCTGCGAAGTCCTCGAAATGAACCTCGCGCAATACCCGCGCTCCTGGCTCGATTGCCGCGACGTGCGCGCGCTGCGTGGCGACCGCGACGGCCTGCTGATCCCATCGCAGCCCTCCGTGCTGTTCTTCCCCGACGCGCTTCCGACCGGCCATATCGACATCATCCTCAGTTACATATCCGCGTCGTTGCACCTCGACCCGCGCGAGATCTGGCTCATTTTCGAGAACGCCGGTCGTGAAAAGGGGCGCGAGCAGATGGAGCTGTTCGATAAGGTGCCGCTGCCGTTCGCGAGCGAGGTGAAGACGCGGCTGTTCTCGCCCGTGCCGGTTGCGGTTTACCGGTCGAAGAATGAGGGAGAGGCCTTGGAATGAGCGACTCGAACCGCGAAACCTTGCGATCCTATGACGCCCGCGTCCGGAACTATGTCGCCGGGACCGCGCAGACGGTGAGCGGCGAGGCGAAAGACTGGATCGATGCGGCCCTCTCTGGCCTTCCCGACACAGCGCGCATTCTCGAATTGGGAAGCGCCTTCGGACGCGACGCCGCCTACATTGCCTCGAACGGATTCGAGATCGAATGCACCGACGCCGTGCCCGGTTTTCTGGCGGAACTCAAAGCGAAGGGGCTGGCTGCGCGGCACTTCAATGTGCTGACCGATGAATTGACGGATCGATACGATCTCATCCTCGCCAACGCGGTCTTGCTGCATTTTGCGAGACACGAGTTCACCTACGTTCTGAAGAAGATGGCGCGTTCGCTCAAGGATGGCGGACGTTTCGCATTCAGCTTGAAGAAAGGCCAAGGCGAATCCTGGTCGAGCGAGAAAATCGGCGCGCCGAGGTTCTTTTGTTATTGGGAGCGGCAAGACTTGGAGCCGCTTCTTGCCGATGCCGGTTTCGCTTCCTGGAGTGTGAGCGAGGCGCGGACCTCGCGCGCGCATGCCGAGTGGCTCTTTATCATCGCCTTTGCACCGAGATCCTATCTTTGAAAACGAGGCGGCCGACGTGCCTCTCGTTGACCACCAGCAATTGCACACGCATCCGTGAGCAACCCGTTACGGTTGCATCCGGGCAACGGTGACGGGGCAAATCCTCCGCAAGGGAAGCTGTCTTGTTGACGCTTCGGGCTGGCGGGTGGAAAAAACGTGCTCGAATACGTTATGTGCAAGAGGGAAGCGGATGGGCTTTAACCGGGATGCGCAACGTCGGGGCCGTTTAGCGGTCGCGGCGCGACAGTCGTTTGCGCTCTTCGTGGCAGCGTTTCTGCTCGCCGCCTGCGCCTATATTCCGCGCGAGCCATTTACCGCGCAGGAACAGGCCATCGCCGAGATTCCCGGCATTCCGAACGCGCGCTTCTGGGTAGACGGCAGCGACGCGGAACTGCGCGAATTCGTGCGCGGCACCGCCTTGTCGGGAGCCATTTCCTCGACGGGCAGTTTCGACGTGCTCGCCCTTTCCGGCGGCGCCTATGATGGCGCTTATGGCGCGGGCGTCATCAATGGATGGACGGCAACGGGAACGCGGCCGAAATTCGCCATCGTGACGGGCGTCAGCGCAGGCGCACTCATCGCGCCGCTGGCATTTCTCGGACCGGCCTACGACGCGCGGCTTCAGGAAGCCTTCGCGGGCACCGCCGCGCAGTTTCTCGGAGACCTTGGCGGCGTGTTCTCGCTGCTCGGCACAGCCGAGGTGCGCCGTCAGTCTCTTGTCGAACTGGTGGATGCCTTCGTCGACTTCGAACTTCTGCGCGCGGTCGCGGCCGAACACGCCAAGGGCCGCCGTCTTTTTGTCGTGACGACCAACCTCGACGCGCAGCGCGGTGTCGTCTGGGATATGGGCGCCATCGCCGCCGCCGGGCCGCAGTACCGCGATCTGTTCCGCGATGTGCTCGTCGCCTCTGCAAGCATCCCCGGCGTTTTCGGTCCGACCTATATCGAGGTTCAGGCAAACGGCCGCCGCTTCCGCGAAATGCACATCGACGGCGGCGCGACAACGCAGGTCTTCATCCTGCCGGACGTTGTCTTCGCGACGGGGCGCGGCCTCTCGACGCCGAAGGGCACTCCCGCAAAATTGTGGGTGGTGATCAACAACCGCCTCTCGCCCGAGTTCGAAGTGGTGGAATCCGGCATCCTGTCCG
This sequence comes from Rhodomicrobium vannielii ATCC 17100, assembly GCF_000166055.1. Lineage (NCBI taxonomy): Bacteria > Pseudomonadati > Pseudomonadota > Alphaproteobacteria > Hyphomicrobiales > Hyphomicrobiaceae > Rhodomicrobium > Rhodomicrobium vannielii. The sequence continues at coordinate 1,407,076 of NC_014664.1, read as the reverse complement.
AGGTGCCCCGCGCGTTTTCAACCCTCATCAAGGCAAGCGCCAAGGGCACGCTCTATGCGGCGACTTCGTATGTGGGGCCGGGCCATTTCCACCTGACCTTCATCGACAAGGGGTTCGACGATCTTCTGAAGACGATGCCCGGCTTGCAACCCGGATTCAACGCGCCGTACATGCAGACGCTGTTTCGCTACGGCTACGACAAGGCGCGATCTGTTCAGCCTTGGCTGCTGTCCGTGCCTTTGCCGGGAAATGGGTTGAAGCCGCGCGCGACCATCGCCGCGATTCAATAGCGGTCTCTGGCGGGCGCGGGGCGACGTCGCTCGATCCGCTATCGGCGAGCGCGGTTTTTCCGTCGTGCCGACAGACCGGTGCGCGGCCTCTCGACAGCGCTTGGCGGAGTGCCGAGCCGGTTCGGTGTGCGCTCAACCTGCAACGGCGGTGCCGGATTGCTGGGAAGCGGCCCACGCACATCCGGCGGAGGTTCGACCGCAATAGGGGCACCACCGCCAATTCGGCCGTCGGGGCTTTGCGCGACGGCGTGCCTCGGTCCGCAGACCGCCGCACCGAATAGGGCAAAAAGGGCGAGCGTCGCGGTGAGCCATCGATGCTGCTTCGGTCGGTTTTCCATTAATCCATCTTCCGTTACGGAAACGGTTGCGACCGCCTCGCCAAATCCGCGAGCCGCGCGCGTTGTTTCGAAAAGCCCGCTGACATCCCGCGGAGAGCCGAGATCGCGGCGCTGCCGGCTGACATGGCATTCACCCGGTGAGGTTCTGGTCTCAGCTTGCAGTCGGCGGATTACAGGAAGGCTGCTATTTCCCGGCCAATTTTACGAAGCGGCGTGGGCGAGACGCCGAACAACCCCGCCGCCGCCATCGACTGCGACGCCGCTGCCGCTCGTCTTCACCATGATTTGCGCCTAATCGTGCACACAGCATCCGCGACTCGTCGCGTCGATGCGGCCTGCTCTTTCGAGGGAAAGTGACATGACAACGGTTCTCATCATATTGGTCCGCCTCGGCGGCCTTATCGCGCTCGGCCTTGGAGCGGCGTTCTTCGGCAAATATCTGCCGGTCGAGGGCGTGCCGCTGCTCGCGCATAAGATCGCGGGCGGTATCGCGGCCCTCTCGCTGGTTCTGCTTGCAATTCAGGGCTTCTCGCGCGCCACCGTAGTCGCCATCCTCGCCGCGATCGTCGCGGCTGCAACGCCGGCAATCGGCATCTACCAGCAGGGGATTGTCGATATCGAGATGGCCAAGCTCGTGCACATCGCCCACATTATTACCGGCGTCGGTGTACTGGCGTTCGCCGAAATTCTGGCGAAGCGCATCAAAGCGTCGAGAGGCTATGCGCTGGCGCACTGAGGCCTGCGTGTTGGAAAATCGTTGGCGGGGGCGTTCGCGTCGAACAGCTCCTGTCCAGTGTCGGCTACGCTTTTCATCCCGCGGTGCGCGCGTGCGAAGGCGGGCGCACAGCCGCTCCAAACCGCGCTCGTGAGGCCATTCGCAGAAACCGGCTCACAGTCCGTTTGAGCGGAGATGAGGGGGTTTCGTGGAGAATGCGCGATAGCAATTTCGTGTTTACGGATGCGAAAAAGCTAACGCCCCTCCGGGCTCTTTTCCTTATGCCGGGGATGCTGGTTCGCGCTCCGTTTTTCCCTTTCCAAATCCTCGGGCGTCTTCCTTGCGGGGGCGACGCCGAGCAGCTCGTCGACGTCAATGACGCCACCTGCTTCCGGGTTTGGCTCATTCAGACTATTGGGCTCCTGCTCGATTCGCAGCGGCTGTCCGTCGTTGATGCGACCTCGCTCCTGCGCGGCCGAGCCGCCTGCAAAAGCCGCCATCGCCAGTCCCGTGGTCAAGGCAAGTCCAAGGACGTGTAAGCATTTCCGGTCCATATTGCCCTCCGGGCTAGATCCAAACAGTTGAGCGATGCCGCGTCGTGCCGCCTGCGGCCAGATCGGAGCGACTCATATGCGTTCGCTCGAACACGGGGCTCCTGCCTTCAGCGTGGCAGCTTCTGCCCACAACCCTCCTCAGACGCGCGGCGGCCGCTCGGTTCGATGCTAGGCGTGCGATGTTGAGGAATGTCTGCGCGAATGCGGGTGATTTTAACGATTGCCGGATGCTGGCGCGCTCGCCAGTTGGCTGCCCCCGCCGACTGCGGCACCGCGACAGTCGGCTCGCCCATCTCGCCCCGATCACGCTGCCCAGTGGCGACGTCCATCGAGCGGACGCGGTACTCCCGGTTGCCCCAGTGGACATTCGAGCGCCTCGCGGTCCCATCTGGCGGTTGTCGCCGCCGCTTCGTAGCTGCTCTGCAGAAAGACGAGAAGCGTCGAATCCGGGGCAGCCGCTGTCCTTACAGCGTCGTACGGGAGCAGAAACTCGCCAAGCGCTTCGCTGAAAAACGCCGCGTCCGGCTCGACCGGCTGGCGCTTGAAGTCGTCCGGCGTCGGGTAGGCGTACGAGTAAAAGGCGGGGTAATCGATTCCGTTGCCGCCGGGCCAGAAGCCCGCACTCGACACTTCGTGCGAATAGGCTTCGCGCGTCACGTCGTCGGAGACGCCCGGCACGCCTCCCGGATGCAGCGGCGCGCGTCGCCCGGAAAAGCGCGTCACCGCGAGGTCGAAACTGCCCCAGAAGAAATGCACGGGGCTGCACTTGCCGATGAAACCGGTGCGGAAAAGCTTGAACACGCGGTCCACCTGGACAAGCGCGCGCCAGAAGCGGTGCGCGGCGTCGCGGTCGTAGGCGCGGTGGATGCGGTCGTCGCGAAAGGGAATGGCGTTCGGAATTTCGGAGGGGATCTCGTAGATATTCACCGCAATATTGAGGCTGCCCAGCGTTTCCATCAGCCGCGCCTGAAAGTCGGCGACCGTTTGCGGTTCGAGTTTCAGCTCGCGGCGGCTGCCCTCGCTCGTCGCGATGGTGAGGACGTGGTCCTGAAAGTCGAAGGCGATGTCGAAGGTTCGCGCGCCATAGGGAATCGGGGAGGTGTCGAGGCCGCGCGATGTCACGTAAAGCGGCACCTGCCACGAATGGTTCAGCCAAGGCGTGAGCGCGAGTCGCACCTTGCCCACGATCTGCATCCACAGTTGCAGCGTGGCGGCGGTGTCCTTCCATTCGGGGTAGGGAATGTCGGGCCAGTCGCGCGACGTCGATGCCGAGGGCGAATCCATGCGTTTCTCCGGGTGCGCATTCCGAGCCATTGCGGCCCCCGGCCGGAAAGCGCCAGTGTCGAAGTTGCGTTTCGAGGCGCGAACCAGATGCGGGTAAATGTTCGCGGCGGCCGCGTAGAGTCATACAAACGAGACGCGATCTTGTGCCCGCAGCGATGCGAAAAGGGTGGCGAAGGCGATCCGGCGCCATCAGCGGCGGGGCAGACGGACGCGCGCGCGGAGATCGAGGTCTGGACGCTCAAGACCGGAAACGGATGGCAGCGTCGAAAACGAAAACGCCGGGCGAGTGCCCGGCGGTTCGATTTGAGAAGCCTTCCCGGCTGCCAACAAGCTTAGTAGGCCGAGGCAATCGCCTCCACGCCGTCCTTGCGGTAGATGTCGCGGCGGAACTGCACGGTTCCATCTGGTGTGGACCAGGCCGTAATATAGGTCCAGTACAGCGGAACGCGCTTCTTGAGCCGCACGAACAGACGCTCGCCCGACTGCTTCATGCGAAGCACCTGCTGCACCGACCAGCCATTGTCTTCGAGCAGCCAAGCCACGAGTTGGTGAATGTTCTGCACGCGAATGCAGCCCGAACTGTCGGCGCGGAAGCTCCTCTGGAACACGCTCTGGCCGGGCGTGTCGTGCATATAGACGCCCTGCGGGCTTGCGAAGTTGATCTTCGCGAAACCGAGCGGGTTCTCGTCGCCGGGCGCTTGCACATAGAAGTAACGGAGCGGCGCGTCCGACGACCAGTCGATCTGCGACGCGTCGAGCTTTTTGCCCTTCTGATAGTCTTCGTGGGTTGCATACGCGTCGATCTTGTACTTCGCGAGCACATCCTGACCGCCACGGCCCTTCGGCACGAGGTCGTATTTCAACACGGTGGGCGGCACCACCCATTCCTTGTTGAAGTTGATTTCTTCGATTGCCGAGTTCAACAGCGGTGACGGCCGGTCCGGCTTGCCCACCACGCCCGCGTGTCGGGAAATGACCTGATTGTTGTTCACAGCCTCGATCTGCGCCGCCGGGATGTTCACGATCACATATTTGCCGGCGGGCGTACCCGGCACGAGGCTTTGGAGCCGCGCGAGGTTGGTGCGCAGCTGGCGCAGCCGCGCGCTAGCGGGGACGTTAAGGGCCTCAATCGTCGTCTGGTCGAGAAAACCCGTGGGCGGAATGCCATGACGCTCCTGCGCCCGCTTCACAGCCTGCTCGACATAGGAGTCGAACACCTCCGGATAGCCGCCATAGGCCTGAAGATCGCCCGTGACCTGCAAACGTGTGCGGAGCTGGACGACAGCCGGATGGCTCATCCCGGTGCGAAGTTCGATTGGCGGAAGTTGCGGCCAGCCGCCACGCGCGACGATCTCGGCATATTGCTTGATCGCAGTCTTCGTGGTGGCGATATTTTCCTTGGCGAGGGTCGGGAAGCCGCGTTCGGGCTGCGTCTCCCACTCACGCTGAAAGGCGCGATCTCGCATCGGCTGTTCCCAGGAATCGTCGGACTGGTCAAAGCCGAGCCAATCGTCGATCGAGCTTCCCCTGCGCTGAGCGTCCGCTCCGAAAGACCCAACGACAACCATGAAGGCGGCCGCAACGAAAGCAGCCATGACCCTCGGTTTCATCATCCCCATCCCGTCTCCAGCACTCAATTTGAAAGCAAACGCAACGCGATTTGCCGGTAACCTTAATGCGCTACGTGCCACCGAATTATGTCTATAACGGGGTTATTTTCCCGTTGGGCCGAGGTCAACGGCTCCGTATTCCCGCGCTGTCCCAATTACTCCCAAAAGCCTTTAAATCCAATGAAATCTGACAACCGTTTAAAGTGACTTGTCCCGTGTAATCCCGCGTTGTACCGTCCAAGCGCACCCGAAGTCGAGGTATTATTGAAGGTATCGATTATGGCTCTGAGCGATTTGAAGATCCGCACCACGAAGCCAACAGAGCGCGATTTCAAGCTCTCCGACGCAGACGGTCTCTATCTCCTTGTTCGGCCTAACGGCTCGAAGCTATGGCGCTTGAACTATCGCCATCTCGGTAAGAACAAAACCCTTGCCATCGGGAAGTACCCCGACATCGCTCTATCGACGGCGCGCGACAAGCGTGCAGAAGCAAGGAGACTTCTAGCTGAGGGTGTGGACCCGTCCTATCGAAAGCAGGTCGAGGTCGCCAAGGCCAAGGTAGCGGCGGCGAACACTTTTGAGGCGGTAGCGGAGGAGTATCTCGCCTCCCTCGCACGAGATCGTTCGGAGGGGACCGTTCGTGCGAACTCACATATTCTGCGGAAGAAGGTGTATCCGCTTCTCGGCAGGCGTCCCATAGCAGAACTCCGTCCGCACGAAATCCTCGAAGCGTTGCAATCTATCGAGGATAGAGGGCAAGTCGACATGGCCCATCGCGCCCGCACCCTTATAGGTAAGGTGTTCCAGCTCGCGGCGTTGAGCGACCGTGCTCCGACCGATCCAACCGTCGTACTTCGCGGTCGGCTTAAGAGTTGGCGAGTTCAGAACCGGGCTTCGGTGACAAGCGAACAGACATTTGCACCGCTGTTGCGGCGGATTGATACCTACGAAGGTTCCCCGAACGTGAGGGCTGCAATGCTGTTCCTCGCTCACACCTTCGTTCGAACCGTCGAGCTTCGTTTCGCCACATGGTCGGAGATTGACCTAGAAGATGGCGTCTGGCGCATCCCCGAAGAGCGTATGAAGATGGGACGACCTCATGATGTCCCCCTGACAGCCTCGACACGCGCAATCCTCCGCGACATGGCGAAATTCCGTAGGGGAGATTACATCTTTGTCTCAGCTCACGTGGGTAAGAGTGTGCTCGGAGATGGGACTCTCAGGAAGGCAATGAAGTCCATTGGGTATCAGGGGAGGATGACCCCTCACGGTTTTCGTTCGAGCGCGTCATCGATCTTGAACGAGCGCGGCTATCGGAGCGACGTGATCGAAATGCAGCTTGCCCACGTCGAGAAAAATGCCGTCCGAAGGGCCTACAATCGCACTCTTTATTGGAACGAGAGGGTCTCGATGATGCAGGACTGGTCCAACCTCGTGGACGGATGGAGAAAAAGGTGAAGCGGGGGCTTATCGGCATGGGCGCCCATTTGTAGATACCCGGCGGCGACGGACGCGGACATTACTTGGGGCGCTGCGGGGGCGTCTTCGCCGCCCGATCAACGGTGAGTGCTTCCACGCCTATACGAACACTGGTCCGTCATGAGACCCGGTAGCATAGCGGTCATGGACAATCCCGATGCCGGCACAGGGCGATCCGCGGAGCCGGGGCGAGGCCCCTCTTTATGCCGTCCTGTTTCCGCTCTCAACCCGATCGAACTGGTGTTCGTCGGGATCAACTCATGCGCCATGGACAGACTCGTTGTTTGGGAGTTTTAAAACACAGCGCGCACGACTCGGGATTATGTGGCCTTGGCGACCGCGTAGGTTCTTATTTCGGCGGCTTGAAGTAGAAGTCCTCATCCGGAATGCTACCGTAGACGAAGGGTTGCTGCGCATCCTTCGTTGCGGTCTGCACCGTGCTCGTTACCCTGCGAAAGAAGCGGTTAAGTTCTAGGTCTTCGCCAATATGCCTTAGGATCGCCGCCGCAAAGGGGCTGTTCGCGCCGTCGCCGTCGCTCGCCAAGGTTCCGGCCTGGGCGGCATAAAAGACTACTTCGCCGCGCCCCGGCTCGATGCGCCCGAGCCCCCGGTCCACTGCGCGCGTGGCGGTTCCCATCTCCATGCGCGGCAGGAAGGGATTGTTGCGGCAGGCGTCGAGCAGCACGACGCGGAAGCGCGCGCGCTTCATGCGGTCGAGCACGCGGTTGAGCGAAACCGTCTCATCGGGAACGTCATTGTCCCGCAGAAGCTGCCCGTCCTTCGGGATCAGCCAGTTCTCGCCCTTCAGTTCGATGCCGTGGCCTGCGTAATAGACGAGCGCCCAGTCCGCATCCCGCGCCGTGGTCTCGAAGGCGGCGAGCGCCTGTTTCATTCCGGCGAGCGGCAGGTCGTATTTCGCGGTGACGGCGAAGCCGAGCGCGCCGAGCTTCGAAGCGATGGCCTCGGCGTCCTTGCGCGCGTTCGGCAGGGTGGTCACAGCGTCATAGGCGCTGTTGCCGATGACGAGCGCGACGCGGCGGCCGAGGGGGCGGGTTTGTGCGGGCGCGGGCGCAGCTTGCGCATCCTTTGCAGCCTGTTCTATGGCTGCGAGGCGTTTGCGCGCGGTGGAGTAATTCGGATCGAGGCGAACGGCTTCCCTATAGTCGGCGATGGCGCGGTCGTAATCGCCTTTCTTCTCGTAGATATCGCCACGTGCTCGATAATAAGAATCGTATTTCGGATCGAGGCTGATGACTTTGCTGAAATCAGCGATAGCGTGGTCCAGGTCACCCCTTTTTTCGTAGATTTCACCACGCCATTTATAAAGATTGTCGTATTTCGGATTGAGGCGAATGGCCTCGCTATAATCGGCGATGGCGCGATCGAGTTCGCCTTTTTTCGCGTAGATTTCAGCACGCTCCGTGTAATTGCTACTGTCTTGCTCAAGGCGAATGGCTTCATTTAAGTCGGCAAGTGCGCGATCCAAGTCCCCCATCTCTTTGTAAACAATGCCGCGTCTGTAGTAGATACCGTTGTTTGTTGAATAGATTCGAATGGCTTCACTATAATCTGCTATTGCGCGGTCGCGTTCTTCTTTCATCGCATACGCATAGCCGCGTTGATAATAAGCAGAATAATCTTTGGGGGCTAAGCGAATGGCGTTGCTGTAGTCGGCTATGGCGAGGTCATATTTTTTGTCATCGCCGTAGACGTAGACGTCGCCACGCTTTATATAGGCGACTACCTTGTTTCCCGTCGCCTTCCCGTCGATGATCAGCGTACAGGCACGGAGGGAATGGTCGTCATCTCTCCCCGACTCGCAATCGGCCTTCGTATCCGCCCACGCCGCACCACTTCCCGTCACCATCAGCGCCACAGCCAGAAACAACGCGCGCATATCCCCCTCCGCCCGTCACAGTTCTTTCAATTTCTATATCGGGATGGATCGGCGCGCCAGCGCCTGCCTGCGGCCTCGGCGCGGGAAAGCGCCGAGGTTCGGCGGCCCCCCCCTTCGTGCACCGCGTCTCCGGTCAGCCAGGCTTCGATTTCCGGCAAATCCTTGGCTTCGTCGTCCCGATGTCCGATCCGGCCGGTTCGCCTTCCCTTACGGCGTCGCGACATAGCCCGACAAGAGAATGAGGCCCGTGGTGCGGTCGTTGAGCGCCAACAGGAACGGCTTGTCGGCGATGAAATTTGTGTATCGCGTGCTTGCCGAGCGGCTGGCGATGACGGCAGTGGCAGCGGCAGCTTCCGCGCCGTCCTCATTGGCAGTAAAGTCCACGCGCTGCGCGATGGCGGTGATCGAGGGCGGGCGCCCTGAGAAGCCGATGAGCCCGTCGTCTTTCAGACCGAGGGCGTTCAGCGCTGGTTTGAGCTCCAGTTGAGCCGACAAGGCGAGCGGCGGGATCGCGATCTGTCCTTCGCCCCGCTCAAAGCCGTCACCGGAAAGCCATGCCGCAACAGGCTCGAAATCCTTAAGCGGCGCCGGCTCGCGTTTCGTCGTGATCACCGTCAGCGCGAAGCGTGCCGTCGCGAACGGCAGTCGCGCGGCGATAAAACGATCATCGGAGCGGAACAACGCGCTGCGAGGACCGGAGTGCATGAACGTCTTCTCAACTGTCGAACCGTCGAGCCGCATAAAGGCTTTCGGCTCGGTCTTTGCCGGATCGAAGGCGGTTTGCCACCGGTCCTTGAAGTGCAGCGCGTTCAGCGCGATCAAGACAGCGCCGTCTGGCATGCTTTCGAGGAGCTTGGGTATTCTGCCGTGCGTGACCTCGCTCACCCAGCCGTTGATATGTGCAAGGGCCGCATCATCCAGCGCCTTGTCATCGAACAGTTTCACATGCGCCTGTTTAAATTCGCCGAGCAGGCTTGCCGATGGCTTGAGCGACGCATCGAGCGCGAGCGAATTGGCAAGGGCAAGCGGACCGGCTTCGGTAGGTTTCGCGGCTAGGAGAAGCGCGTCGAGATCCCGCCGTCCGTTGTTTGGCTGAAGCGAGAGAGCGGCGACGATGGATTGCGTTAACTGCTCATCCGCGAAAAGCGCAATCACGGCAAGCGCTGCCGCCGCACTCGCGGGCGACGACACGACATTGGCGTTCCTATCCGTTTCAAGCGCTTTCGCGAGCTTGAACGCAAAAGCGGCCTGCGAAGCCGCCAGGGATGGCAAGGAGCTGGCGGCTGGCGTCTCCGCCTTCGCGGCGCAAAACATGGAGGTCTCGAAGGCGCTCGATGCGGCCAGGAGGGCGGCGGCTCGCAAAAGGGTGCGGCGGTGAAGCGGCGCGTCGGTCATGTCACGGCCCTCACGGAAGGATCTCGTAGTCGAATACGGCGATCGATGTCGTCTCCGGTCCCTTCTGCGAGACCTCGATATCGCGGTTGATCGCTCTGGCGATGGTGGAAAGGTAGGACATGGCGCTCGCGCGATCCTCGATAACGGCGCGCTCGTCAGTGAAGTCAATTTCTTCTGCGGGACTGGCCAACAGCACAGCGACCAGCCACCCCGGTCCAGCCGGTGGGTCGATAGTAAATTCGAAGCCGCTATACGGGTCTTTCGGATCGGGAACGAGCAACGTCTTCCCCGGCGTCAGAACGCGCTGTAATTCGCTTGTCGGCGAGCGGCGCGACATAGCCGATGGAAACAATCGCGTCAGTTTTCCATCGGCTCCGAGGTTGAACAGGGCGAGATAGCCTGGCTTCCGCGCACTGACTGCTGCGTAAACCGATCGGCCCGGCTTCAAATGCTTGCCCTGCACGAAGGAAATCGACAATCCAGCAGGATTCTTGAACGCGGCATTATCTTCGAGCGCGGTTTGCGTGTCTGTGGAGGGCGCGCTCTGATCGATGCCTGTTTTTGCTTTGATCCAGCCCTCGAAGGCCGCGACGCGCGTGTAGGCACCGGGGGTCCCCGGCAATGCGCAACTTGATCCCCAACTCACAACGCCGATCTGGACCCAGCCCACCCCTCCCCTGGCCACGAGCGGGCCGCCGCTATCCCCCTGACAGGAATCCTTTCCTCCCTTGGCGTCGCCGGCGCAAATGACACGGCTATCGATCACAGGTGAAACACCGTTATCGTCTCGCGTATTCCTGTGAGCGACCTTGCAGGCTTCGAGCGTCACAAGAGGGAGGTTCACCTGCATGAGCTCGTCGGTCACGAATTTTCTCGCATCCTCGACGGACATGACCTCATGTGAAAGCCCGTCGACAAATTTGCCGGGAACCTCCTTGCCGTTCTCGTCGCGGAGGATATCGAGCGGTCGAAGGAGTCCCCAGCCGGTAACGACGGCACTTCCAGTTTCGTAGCCAGCGTCGCGCGGCGTCGCCAGAGCTACGGGTGTCGATCTCGCTGGCGCTGCAAGCTTCAGCAGCGCGATGTCGTTCTCCTTGGTTCCGTCGTTCCAGCCATCGTGAACGATGATTTGCTCGACCTTTATTTTGCGCCCAGAGTTTTTTTTCTGTGAGCCCTCCAGCACGAGGACGGCATCAGGCCGCAGACTTTCGCCGTGCTGAGTGAGGCAATGCGCTGCCGTCAGAACCCAATCTCGTGAGATGATGGAACCGCCGCATGCGAAGCTGAAATCGCTCTCCTTGCGCTTGTTGACGAAGAGCGCGACCTGCCAAGGCCAGTCGCCGGACGCTGCGCAGGTGCCTCCGACAATGCGCCCGCATGCCTTTGCCGCTCTTTCGGTGGCAGGCCCAAGGCCGCGCCAGATGAGCGGTTCCGCCGCAAGAAGCGCGGGCGCAACAAGACATAAGAAGCCCGCAGCAAAAAGGTTGCGGATCATCGCACAATCCCCTTCCACGGCTGCGTCACAATGGTGGCCATACCGATGCGTACGTCGCGCTCCGGGTCGAGATGGTTCCGTATCAGTTCGGGAAGCGTACCGGCGATGAAGCTGCCGTCGTGGTCCTGTAGATAGCGTTCGAGATCGGCAAGCCGTTTCTTCGACAGGATCGCGACGACCTGATCGCTTCCAAAGGGTTCCCGCACGGGAGCCTGCATCGACCATGTCGTCCCACCGAACGGATAGTTACCGCCGCCTGCTGGCGGATAGAGGTACTGAACCTGCCCGGACCCGGTGATGTTGAAGACGATCACGAACTTGCCCTGGGCATCGTCGGCTTCGAGCGACACATAATCGCCCGCATGATGAAGGCTGTTGTCAGGCCCAAGGCGGAACTTTTGCCACCTGTCTTCCGTGAGCCTTGTGAGCGCGCGTGAAGCATAGATCCGGTCGACCACGCCGGGAATGTCCGCGGCGCTGACGTCTTCCGCCAATATATCGCCGTCCGATACGGCCTTGCGTTTTTCAGGCACGAAAACAAGGTCGGCTTTCGCCTTGTCTTCGGTGATCTCGAATTTCGCGATGCGGCTCTTCACGTTTGAAAGAAGGGCGAGGTCGCCATTCGAGACGGCCACCCGGATCGGTCGCGCGTCCAACCGGTGCGGGGTCGGCACAGGCTCGCCGCCGGATGCCGTGCGAAACACGGGCTCGCCGAGCTTCGCTTTTTCCCCCGGCGTAGTGAAGATCGTCTGCTGTCCGTTCGTATATTCGAGACTTCGTTGCCGCGCATATTCGAAAAGGTCTCCGCGCGAAAGCGCCCCGGCCCCTCTGGGCAGTGCCGCCCCTTCGATGGCGCGCGCGACGGCGTAGCTCAAAGCGCCGCGCCGCGTGGCTTCCCCGGCGATTTTGACTTCGGGCGCTTTCTGCGAAGGATCGGCTGCGGCGAGGAAAGTGAGCCGGGGAAAGCTTGCCGCGTCGCGGGCTGCGTCGAGCACGGTCGCGACGCTCGTGGCCTCGAGTTGCACTTCCTTTGAAAGGTCGATCTGCCGGTACGTCAGGATATTGCTGTCCGGCTGGAACGTTCGGGTCATACCGCCACCGTGGCAGGTGTCCGCGATGAACAGGACATCGACGCCCTTGCCGTCGAGAACGCCGATCCAGCTTTTCATCTCAGGTCCGGCAATCAACTCGCTGCGGTCGGACGCATTATTCTCATCGAAGTCCGCCAGCACGTAGGCCTCGTCTTTGTGATCGGGCTTCGTGTTCTCGTACATCTCCCGGATGCGGGTGCCGTGTCCGGCAAACGCGATGATCGCCAGATCGCCGGGGCGCGCTTCTGCAAGGAGGCGTTCCATCGCATCGACGATCGCCTGCCGCTTTGCCACCCGGTCGAGCAGAAGCGCGATATTGGCGGGCGGCACTCTCGCCGCCTTTAGAGTTCTGTCCAGATCCTTTGCATCGGCCACCGCGCCCTGCAGCGGCCTTTGATAGCGGTAATCGTCGATGCCGACGACGAGGGCGCGGATCGTGCCGCCGCCCGGTGCGAAGATCGCCGCGCCTGCGCCGCCATAGCCCGCGATTAGCGCGAAGACGAGCGCCCCGAGCGCCGCGAATGCAAACGACAATCGCCTGTATGTGCGCATGACCGCCTCCTCAGTTCCGCTGCCAGACGACGCGCCGGTTCAGTTCCCAAAGTTGCTCATTCGTCAGGTTAGAGGCGTTCTGCGGCACATAGGGCTCGGTCTTGCCCCTGGCGCGCGTCTCGATGCGGGCGGCGACCCCCTTCTCGCGCTTGAGATAGGCCGCGACACGTTCGACGCGCCGCTTCGACAGGTCCATGTTGTGAGCGTCGGTGCCGCGCTCGTCGGTGTGTCCTTCCAGGATGATAACGGCCGGGCGCTGTTCGTTGATGGCTGCGGCCAGTTCGTCGGCATACTGCCGGCCGACCGGCGTGAGTTCGTCGCGGTCCGTCTCGAACTGGATGGGCAGCGGCACTTTGCGGACGGGTATCCCCCGATCGAGCGATCCGCCGACACCGCCGCGCGTATTATGGGCGACACTCACATAGCCGTCCGCGAAGGCTCGCGCCTCGTAGGACGCCTTCACAAGGTCTTCGATAATCGCGGGAGAGACGGGGTTGGTTTTGTTTCCGCCCGCCAGCGTGATGGAGCGCTCGAACGCTTGGACCGCTTCCTTGTAGCGCTTTTTTTCCATGTGCAACTCGCCGATGGCATAGGCAGCGGTCCACAGCAACCCCGGCTCGTCGGCCTGAAAAAGCAGCGCCTCGCGCTCCTTCTGGTGAGCCGGACTCTTCTTCAGCGCTTCGGCGCTCTCGATCTGACGCCCCGCCCGTTTCGCCCGCAAGGGGTTTCGCTCATTGCCGCAGGCGCCGCTCAACGCGATCTCGTTTTCGACCGCTATAGCGCCGCGAAAATCGGGCACGGTGAGCGCGGCCTCGAAGCGCGCCCGAAACGCGGCGCATTCGTCCTGCGCGTAGGCTGGCGCTGCTATCGCCAGCGCGGCGGCCACCGTTGCCACACTCTTTCGTCCGATCGCGCCCATGATCCCCCGCCGCGATTTCAGATGCGTCCTGTTCCTCTAATCGGGATGGAATTCAAGCCTGCCTGCACCGCCGCACATGCGCCGCGTCGAGCCCGCGTTGCCGCCCGCCGACACTCTAGCTGAAGCTGTATAAACCAGAAAGATGCTTTGCATAAAGGAGCGACTTTCCTCGCTGTCACGTCCGCGCTAAAACATCCCGATACTGAATTCAGGGATTGCCTTTGCGGAGGATTTCATGCGCGCGTTGTTTCTGGCCCTGGCGCTGATGGTGGCGGGATGCTGTGCGGCTCTCGCGGACGCGGTGGCGGATTGCAATCAGCAGAAGGATCGCGATCTTTCTATTCGCGGCTGCACACTCATCATTGACCGCAAGGCGAAAGGCGACCGCGCCCTCGCGTATCATTGGCGCGGTTATAACTACAAAAACAAAGGCGACTACGACCGCGCCATCGTCGATCTCAACGAGGCCATCCGCCTCGATCCGAAAGACGCCAAAGCCTATTCCAACCGCGGCGATGCCTATGACAACAAGGGCGAGTACGACCGCGCCATCGCGGACCACAGCGAGGCCATCCGCCTCGATCCGAAAAACTCCAACGCCTATACCCATCGCGGCAACGCCTATCGCGATAAAGGCGAGTACGGCCGCGCCATCGCGGACTTCAACGAGGCCATCTTCCTCGATCCGCAATACGCTTTCACCTATTACAATCGCGGCAACGCCTATCGCGATAAGAGCGACTACGACCGCGCCATTGCCGATTATGACGAGGCCATCCGCCTCTATCCTGCAATGGCATATGCCTATGGGGGTCGCTCCCATGCGATGTTCAAGACCGGGAAGCTTGAAGCGGCCATGGCCGACATCGACAAGGCAATCTCGCTAGATAAGCAACTCGCCTTTTTCTTCTACAGGCGAGGCCATATCCATCTCGCTTCCGGCGGCAAGGACAGCGCGCTCGCCGATTTCAATGAGGCGTTGCGGCTTGAAAGCGGTGCGGTTTCTGCGCTTTCGGGGCGCGGGCAGGTTTACGAGGCGCAGGGCAAGAAGGATTTGGCAGTCGCGGATTACAGGAAGGCTATCGACGGTAAGGCCGCCGACCGGGAAGACAGGGATGCCCAGGACACCGCCCGCGAGCGGCTCGCCGCGCTCGAGCAGTCCGCCAAAGTCGCAGCCGCGCCGCCGGTTGCTCCGGTCGCGCCCGCAATGACAACCTCTGCCCCGGCCGCCTCACAAACCCGCCCCCTCGGTCGCCGCGTCGCGCTCGTCATCGGCAACGCCGACTATCGCGCGCTGTCGCGGCTCGGCAACCCGGTCGGCGATGCGCGGCGGGTTGCGAGCGAGCTTCGCGCCAACGGTTACGACGTGCTCGACGGCTACGACCTGACGCGCGAAAGATTCCTCGACAAGCTCGAAACCTTCCGCCAGTCCCATCTGCGCGGCGCGACCGAAATCTTCGTGTTCTACGCGGGCCACGGCATGTCCATCGGCGGCCGCGACGTGCTGGCGCCCATCGATCTCGCCTATGTGTCAGGCGACACGGCAAACTGCCCTCTGACGACATGAGGAACTGCCCCTCGTGACGAAGGAGGGGTCTCATGAACGATCATCGAATCGACGAAAGCCCGAAGCGGATGAACGATCCGCGGAGGAAGGTCATGAAGGAGCCGGAGGAGGTCGCGGCGATGCTGCGGCTGTGGTCGGTCGGCTTGGGGGTTGAAGCGGATCGGCCGGGAGTTCCGCTGCAGCCATCACACGGTCAAGCGTTACGTTGATGCGGGCGGGTTCGTGGCCTACAGGCAGCCGGAGCGGCCGCGCAAGCTCGACGGCCTTGAGGATTGGCTGCGCGAGCGGTTTCGGCGCCATCGCGGCAAACGCCGACGTGGTCCGCCAGGAGCTGATTGGCGAGAAAGGCATCGCCGTCAGCCTTCGCACGGTGGAGCGGGCGGTGGCGTGGTTCCGGCAGGAACTCGACGCCGAAGCGCGCGCCTGCGTGCGTTTCGAGACGCGGCCCGGCAAGCAGATGCAGATCGACTTTGGCGAGCGCCTGGTCGAGATCGGCGGCGTCAGGATCAAGGCGTTTCTGTTCGTCGCCACGCTCGGCTACTCGCGCCGGATCCATGTCCGCGCCTTTGATAACGAGCGCCAGGAAAGCTGGTTCGACGGGCTGGAAAGCGCCTTTGCGAAGTTCGACGGCGTGACGGAAGACGTGCTGTTCGACAACGCCAGGGCACTCGTCGACCGGCATGACAGGCTGACCGGCGCGGTCGCCTACAACGCAAAGCTGTTGGCTTTCGCCAGGCATTGGGGCTTCCGGCCGAAAGCCTGCGCTCCGTATCGGGCGCGCACGAAAGGCAAGACCGAAAACGGCGTGGGCTATGTGAAGAAGAACGCGGTCGCGGGGCGAGCGTTTGCGACATGGGATGCGTTCGAGGCGCACCTTGAGGCCTGGTCCCGCGAGATCGCCGACACGCGCATTCACGGCACGACCGGGGAAAGCCCTGTGGCGCGCTTTCAGCGCGACGAGGCGGGCGCCTTGAAGGCGGCGGCCGGCGTCCCGCCGTTTCGGGCGGCGAACGCCTATTCGGTTCCGTGGCGGCTGGTGGGCGAGCGGGTGCGCGTGACCGTCACGGGGGGCATGGTGCGCATCTTTCATGGCGGGGGGGAGGTGGCCGTTCATCGCGCCTGCGATGGCCGCCGGCAGCGTATCGTCGAACACTCGCACTTCGAGGGGTTGGCCGGCGCCCGGCCCCTGAGCCTTCCAGACGATGCGGCGCGGCAGCGGCCTCAAAAACCCGCCTTGCTGCGTCCGCTCGCCGAGTACGAAGCCCATGTCGGGGGAGGCTTCTGACGATGTCTTCCTGCGACGACCGGCTTTTGGACATGCTCGGCAAGCTCAAGCTGTTCGGCATCCGCGATCGGCTCGACAGCCTGCTCGACGAGGCCTCCCGTTCCGACCTCGACATGCGCCAGACGCTGACGCTGCTCTTGGAGCGTGAGATTGCGCGCAAGGACGCGCGCCGGATCGAGATGGCGCTGAAGCTCGCTCACTTCCCGATGGTACGGGACCTCACAGGCTTCGACTTCGCGGCGCAGCCCTCCGTCGACGCCAGACAAGTGCGCGATCTCGCGGCTGGACGCTGGATCGCGAACGGCGAGAATGTGCTCCTGCTCGGGCCGCCCGGCGTCGGGAAAACCCATCTCGCCATCGCGCTCGGGCGCGAGGCCATTCTGGCGGGTTACGCCGCGCTCTTCATGCCGGCGACTGCGCTGGTGGCGCAACTCGCGAGGGCGCATGTGGAAGGCCGGCTCGAGGATCGGCTCATGCACTTCGCCAAACCGAAGCTCCTGATCGTGGACGAACTGGGCTACCTGCCGTTCGAGCCCTCTGCGGCGCATCTGTTCTTCCAGCTTGTCTCGCGCCGCTACGAAAAGGGCGCGATGCTGATGACCTCGAACCGAAGCGTCGGCGAATGGGACGCCGTGTTCGGCGATCCGGTCGTGGCGACCGCGATCCTCGACCGCATGCTCCATCACAGCCACGTCATCACCATCCGCGGCGACAGCTACCGCCTCAAGGAAAAACGTCGCAGCGGTCTTCTGCAGAAGACCGCTGCGACAGAACCAAAGCCTCAAAGGACTGATCAATGACGGGGCAGTTCTTCGTGTCGAAACGGGGCAGTTCCGGATGTCGGTTGACAGCCTATGACTGCGACGAGAAGTCCGGTGCCATGACCGTGCGCCGCGACATCGCGCTCGACGAGATCGAGCGCCAGATGCGAGGCACGGCAAGCCTTGTCATGGTGCTCGACGCCTGCCGCAGCGGGGCACTCCAGCAATGCGGGTCGCGCGGCGACGGCGAAGGCTTTCGCGGGCTGGGGCGCGCGACGCGGTCAGGCACGCTGATTGTGAGTTCGACCGCGCCGGGCAGCGTTGCGAGCGATGGCCGTTCGGGCGAAGGCTCGCCCTTCGCGCGCGTGCTGGTGCAGCGGATGCAGGCACAGCGCGAGGCCTATTATCGCGAGCTGTTCGACGATGTGGCGCGCGATGTGAGCGAGACGACGCGCGGCGCGCAGGTGCCGGACGTGCTGGCGCGTGGTGGCGCGCCGAAATCGTGCCTGTCGGGGCGCTGCGGTGTGGCGGCGCGGTAAGCCGCGCGGCGCCTGGTTCACGTATGCGTTGCAAGGTCGGGCAGCCAGCCGCCTCGGGCGGGTGCCGAGTTAACCTCGCAGCCGATCCCGTTTGATGCGCTTACAGGCCGCACGAGACGACGTTGATGCGAGTCTCCGCCTTTCGCCATGCGCTCAGTTCATTGAAAACATTCACGTTTGTGTAGTCCATATTGGCGGGCGGCGAGGTCAGGTAGGCCTTGTAACCATATGATCCGCCGTAGGAGACGACTTCCCGGCCATCCTCTGCCTTGAGGCGACTTTCCGACCTGGCTTCGATGCTGTTCCACGCTGAAGCGCGCGTCTCACCGTCAGCGTCGACATAGAGGACCTTTATATTCAAGTCCTTCACGCATCTGTTTGCCACGACAATCGGTTTGGCGCGCCATTCAGCCGGAACCCAGGCGGCCGCGACGCACTGCTTGCAGTGCTCTTCTAGACCAAGGCAGCATCTCACCTCGGGCGTAGATGCGGTGACCAAAATGCCGGCCAAAACACCGGCAAAAAATGTGCGCACGAACATACGCAGAATGAAGGCAAGTATTGCGCTCATGATTGTCCCACCCCTTCGCCGTTCTGCACCAGATCGCTGGTGCGCTTATTTGCTTTAAATCGCGTGCTCTCACCGCCAAACAAACTCGAAATCGCAGACCGCCACGTCGCCATTCTCGCTAGGCGTCTTGATCGCTATCGCGTCTCTCGGGCGGGGGCGAATTGTTCTCGGAGGAATTGCCACGGGATTGTCGTCAAAACCCCTGTCGCTCGGCGCAAGGGACGCCCAGTTCTCTCCTTTCGATGTAGGAAGGAAAGAAGGACGTGGGAGCGCAGCGAAATCCCCCCCGAGAGACAGAACAAAACGCGATATTTCCCCATTCAGATGAGAATTCGCGATGACGTAAAGCCGCTTCGCGCCGTAGGGCAACAGCCGCGACTGGCCCGTTTCGGGGAAATCTTGCTTGCGGAAGCGGCCGCGGGTGTCCTCCCACACGATCACTGACTTCGAGGCGGCTTCGCTGAACTGAACTTCGGCGTTATCTCCGACAGGCACGTTCTCACCGTTGTTCAGGACAAAGCTCGAGTAAGTGCGGCCGGAAGAAAGCGAGCGTGGTAGCGAAGCGTCCAGCAGCGAAACGCGGGTGCCACACGGATTCTCGCTTGAACTGTTGTGCTCCAGAAGCAGCGTCAAAGATTCGGGTGCCGAGGAAATGTCGCGAGCATTGATTTCGTCGGAGAACGCTATTGCTACGGGGAGGCGCCGCGCGCCGCTGTCATCGCCCTTGACGCGGTCTTTCGCCTTCTCCAGCACCCGATTGACGCGCAACCATGTCAGTTGCTCGGGGTTGCAATTTGCGTCCGCCTCACAATGCGGCCTCGGGCCTACGAAGACGAGCCGAACATCTCTCCAGTCCTTGATCCTCCCGAGCAGCTTCGCGATGCGGTCGAGGGCCTCCTCATTGACGGTGGCTTCCGTCTGAGACAGATCTTTCGAATTCTTCTCGAAGCGAAGCTCGAAACTTCGCGTATCGAACGAAAGCGCGGCCTGTGCGTGTACCGGCACACTGGTGAGACAACCGATAATCAGCGTTGAAAGACATCTATTTACAGGCATTTCGGCGGGCCTTTCTCCGTGAGGAACGAATAGTCGAGGTAGCCTGGTGCTTCACTGACCGCTGCATTGATGACAGCGTTGATGCGATCGTCGGCTGATGTTGCGCCCGCAACCTCCGCAAGCCGCGCCTTCAGCGCAACCGTGTCGAAGGCGGTCCATCGCCTCGCGAGAACGACGAGTTTGTTGCTCTCTTCCACATCCTTGATCGAGAGGCTGATGGAAACCTCCCGAACTCCCACTTCGCCCCCCCATATGCCGGGCGAAAAAACCTTCACACCGGACTTGGCCGAAACCGTCAGCACGGCGAAATGATAGGGAGCGATCCAGTCCGACCAGGAACTTGGGTTCTTGATCTGGGCGCGGAGGGCGATGGCGGTGTTGGTCGGATAAATTGCCCGGCCAGCGGAATCCAGGCAAACAGGGAGAGCCAGCGACACGCCATTACGTCTCACTATCGGGAATGGACTGGGCACAGTTTCGCCTCCGGAAAGCTCGATATCCGCGAACTCGAGCCGGATGGGTCTGTCGAGCCATTTCTTGAACGCCACAACTGAGAGTGAAACGGCGGTCAATATGCACAAAGCTGCAAACGACCGTTTTAGGATCAGTCCGTAAAACGGGTCGAGGCTCGGCCCCTTGATCCGGAGCACGGCGAGCGCCTCCCGGAGGTGCGAAACCGGATGAAGCTGGAGATCGACCCCGTGGTCGCGATAGGTCTCTCGCAGGCGCTCGAATTCCACCCTGTAGGCTAGGAGTGTTTCCTCGCCCTCGGGGGTCGTCGCCGGAAAGAGGAAGGGAATACGCGGGGCGATCGCGCTGCCCATATGGTCTTCAAGGTAGGTTCTGATCGCTTCGATCTTTTCGCCCATTGATCCGACAGGCTTGACGGGAACGTCACGAAAAGAATGGAGACTTTCGTGCGTCGCGAGTTGGCCTGTCGCGATGGCGACTGAGGCCTCGCTCTGCCCCTCGTACATCAAGATCGCCAGAGCGAGCCCAAGCTGGGCACTTGAGCTATTGTTTGACGAAAGAGCGCGCAGATCGGGCGCGTTCACCGGCGAAAGGTATGCCCTCCTGTGCAGTCCAAACCGCGTCACGAAATTGTCCGATGCAAGTCCTAGCTCGCGGATCGCGGCTGCGGCCACTTCGCCAGCGCGATAGAGGCGGCAATCGTTCAGGAGAACAATTTCGGGAATGAGTTTGGCGTCGTTCGCAGGTTTGACGCCGTCGGCGCGGATATGAGCGATGCGGCCCCCGGCGTCTCCTGCGGAGGCCAGCGGAATCATGACGCGGCGTGCGCTGAAGGCCACGGTCTATTCCTGCGGTGAAGATTTCGCTTCGGAGGTTACGAGAATTGCGATGTCTCGCAGCCCGTGGCGGATGTCCGGCGTATCCGAAAGCAGGCAGGTGGCTCCCCCCGATAGGCTGAAACAGAAGCGATAGTTGATGGCCCCGTTGCCGCTTTTCAGCCTCCCTTCGCGCCCCGCATAGTCTTCAAGCGCGGCCACGCCTAACAGCTGCAACTTGACAACGATTTGTCCCTCGTCTGGGGTAACCATGACAGAAAGGTCGCTGCCTTCCGTAAGTAACTCCGTATCTGGCAGGAAAAAGCCATCGGACGCGGCGGCTGCGAGCAGGGTGATCTTGAACGCTAGCTTTTCATCGGGCTCGACAAACAGCTCGCCTGCCTGGAGATCGGCAAGCGCCATCTCGGTAAGAAAATTGATTTTTCTCGAAAATTGCCGCCAAGGGCGATTGTTTGGATCGAAAGTCATGGCTTCTCGACAAATCTAAGGGCCTTCAACCTTCTATCGGGATGGATTCGTCGAGTTGGCGGACGAAGGCACAGACGCGCTCGCCAATCGCTTGAAGCCAAACCCCCAACGTTGTCTTCTTCGCCCTGAGGCGTGCCTTGATTGCGGCGTCCTTCGCAAGATCGGCCGCGTTCGCCCCCGCCTCAAGTTGCAGATACAGCCATTCTTCCAGTTCATCGATGACGTTCGCCTCGCGGCACAAGCGCAACCGTTTCCTGAACTCCGCCGATGAACACCCCTCTTCATCGTCTCCCTGCGCATCCTCCAGAGCCTCGATGTCGAGATTGGAAACCGTGTGGAGGGCTGTCGGCCGCAGGGCTTGCCCCAGTTCCGACCGCCAGAGATCTTCGGCGCTGTCGTAGCCGGACACATGACGCCCGCTCTTCCATACGTTTTGCCAGACAGCAAGCAGATCTTTGTCTCGCTGTCTCACTTCGGATAGAAATGCGGAGAGCTGCTTTGCCTGATGTGTGCTGAGCGTGTCCTCCCAATCCGCTGGCCAGAGGCCGACGGAGAGCAGAGCCGCATAGGGGGCGTTCGCCGCTTCGAACGCCTGAATGACGAGGTTGCGAAAGGTCATCCCCGCTTCGCCTTCGAGCGGAACGAGCCGATCGGGCGAAAGCCTGATCGCACCCCAGAGCGACAGCTCCTCCGGCAGTTCGACGCGCGCTCCGGATGCCTGGAGGAAAAGCGGACCGAGATTCGCGCGGGTCGAGGCTGCCGGGTTGCCTTTCGAGATGTCGCGGGAAGAGCCGACAAGGCTCGCGCACAGGAAGGCGAAGCCGTCCGGCTTGCGAAAAGGGATCGCGGGTTCATCGAGGCTCCGAATGAGCGCGCAATCCGTCCAACCCGCTGCCGGGGAGCGGCGCCAGAGAGCAGCGAGGAGTTCGTGCCCCTTGTGATGAGGATTGTTTCTCGCGAGAAACAGGCTCCGGTCCAGAACGCGGTCGAAGTAGATTTGGGCGGCCTCTTCCGGCGAACACCGCGAGGCGACCAGTGCATGTCCCGTGAGATGCTCGAAATATGAGGTGCTTTCGCCGCCCTGGGCGCCTTTTCGAAGGTCGTTTCCGCTCAGAATATCGATGAGGTCTGCGTAGATTTCGCCTAGGACGACAGCCGTTGTTTTTCCTGAGAGATTGAGCCGCCGGGCGACAAGGCCGGCGAAGCGCATGATGAATGCCCGGCGCGAGAATTGGGAAGCCATGAAGCGAAACCGGATGAACTATCGCGAAAAGCCAAGAACAAGCTCGAAAAAAGATATAAACGTGCTCATCATCCGTAAAGCAGATTAAGCCGTGAAGGGCGGTTCGCCGCACGGCTGGAGCGTGCGTGCAACGCTTTGGAACTCGATAGCGGATCGGCGCCCGCCACGCTGATCCAGAGTGCCGACCCTTTCGCCGTCAGGCTCTGGCATAGTTGAGCAAGGCTTCCCGCGTTTCCAAGCCGAAAACGCCGTCGATCGGACCGCTGTAAAGCCCCGCTTCCTTCAGAAGCTTCTGCACTTCTTCGCGGGTCGGCTGCGAATACGCTGGGAAACTCTTCTGAATGCTCCATGCGCCTGCGCGCAGTGCCGCCAGACCGTAGCGCGCAGCCTGAGTCGGGTTGCGCGCTACCCAGCGGCCCTCGTCGTAGGCTTGAGCGAGTTGAGCCAGCGCCACGCCATCGCCGCCGCGCGCGGCCTTGTCGAGCCAGTTGAGCGCTTCGACAAGGTTTTGCGCAACGCCTTCGCCTTTGCCGTATACGATGGCGAGCCGCACCATGGCTGTCGTCGAGCCGAGGTCTGCCGCCTTGCGATACCATTCCACCGCCCTCAGAATTTGGGGCTTCCCGTTTGCGTCGGACTGATAGATGTCGCCCAGGCGAACCATGGCCGCCACGTGGCCTGCCTTCGCGGCGCGCTCGTAATACTCAACTACCGCGCCGATGGACTGCTTGGTCTCGCCATAGTAGGCGGCTTCGGCCAGATTAAAGAGTTGGGCGGCGTTATCGCCACCGCCCGTCTCGGGTTTCGCCGCCGCGCCATCTGTCACGATGCGGAAGATCTGCGTCGCGACGCCGTAATCGGCGCTCTGCTTTCCAGTCAGTTCAACACTGATGTCGCGGGCGATGGCGCGGGCCTCGCCGGGCACGGCATAAAACGGACCGGCCTCGCTCAGCCGTCGCGCGTCGAGCGTATCAATCGGCTTTTCTGTGGCGATAACCTTCAGAACCTCCCGGCCCGCCGGACCGTTCACGGTGAAGCGATAGCGCTCGTCTGGCGTTGGGATCTGCACAACCTCGAACGCCTCGACGCGTTTTTCGCGCTGGTAGCGGTTCGGGTAGATCACGTGTACTTTGCCGGACGTGCCGACATCGAGTACCGTGATATAGGCAGGTTTGCTCGTCCGCACCTGAAGCGTGACCGCGTCGCCGGGGCGATAGGTGGCGTTTTCGCGGTCGAGCCACGCCGAAACCTTGATGGAGGCAGGTACTGGCGCATCCTCGCCGATGTTGACGATCTCGCTCTGCTCGACGGTGATGGATATGTCGCGGTAGACGGTATCGGCGTCGGCGTTCGAAATCAGAAGAGCGGCGGCGAATAGCCCGCTCGGCACTGCGCGGAAAATGGTCTTCATGGCAATCCTCTCAATTCGGCCGAAGGGGCCGTTACTTAAGTAATCGGGATGGATTTAGCAGGCTGTTGAAGAAGTCAGCCGCGTTGGCAGACGAAGCCTGAATCGTCGCCGTTGTGAATGTAGAAGTGGCCGACAAGGCGGCCGGCGGTGCCGATTGCGGCCCAGCCGCGACCGCAGGCGGGGTCATTCTCGTCTTGTCCTTCCCACGAGAACTCCGCGCAGGCCGATCCTTCGCGTGTGCGGTAGCGAACGTCGAGGAAGCCCTTGAGCGCGCCGAAGGCGATTTCGCCATCCGCCGCGCTGTCGAAAGTGAGATGCGCTTCCTCGATCAGATCCAGGAAGTCGTTGTCCCAGTTGTCCATCTCGACGATGCGCCAGCGGCCAGCGAAGGCCTTGGCGAAGGCGGGAACCTTTGCCATCAGCCGGTCTCCGTCATCAGCTTGGGCAGCCGCACCAGATTGTAGGCGGCGGCCGCGAAGGTGAAGGCCCATCCGACGCGGTCGCGACCACGGAACTTCGTCTTGTCCTGCCCGGCGATCGTCTTGATCCAGCCAAACGCCTCCTCGATGCGCTTCCTGATGCGCTGGCTGGCGACATAGCCGCCGTGCCGGGTCGTGCGGACGTCGATCGCCGAACGTCGCCCGCTGGTGTTCCGCGTCACATGCGGCGTCACCTTCATCGAGCGCAACTCGTTGACGAAGTCCTGTGTGTCGTAACCCTTGTCGGCGCCGAGCGTGATCCTTCGAGGACGGTCGGCCAGAGGCTCGATCATATGCAGCGCTGCCACACGCTCGGCATGCCCGTCGGCCAGCGTCAGGCAGGCGTCGACCAGCAGGCCGTGGCGGTTCTCCATCAGCCCATGCCCAATGAAGCAGAGCTTCGCCTCCTTGCCACTGCCCTTCTTGTAGAGCCTCGCCTCCGGGTCCGTGGTCGAGGCGTGCGTCTCGTTTGTCCGCTTCTGGCCATGGAAATCCGCTTCGGCATTGCGACCACCGCCTTGAACCGGCGGCTCACCGGAGCCATCCTTCGGCCTGACGCTCTTCATCGACGCCCACGCCTCGATCAGCGTGCCGTCTACCGAGAAGTGATCGCTCGACAGAAGCCGCTTAACTCTTGGCTGGGCCAGAACCGCGCCCAGGAACTTGGCGGCGATGTCGCCTTCCAGCAGGCGGTCGCGGTTCTTCGAGAATGTCGAATGGTCCCAGGCCGCATCATCGACGCCGATGCCGACGAACCAGCGGAACAGAAGATCGTATTCCAGCCGCTCCATAAGCAGACGCTCCGAGCGGATCGAGTAGAACGCCTGCAACAGCATCGCCCGCAGCAACTTCTCCGGCGGGATCGATGGTCGCCCGATCGTCGAATAAAGCGCCGCGAACTCACGCTCCAGCGCGCCGAGAGCCTCGTTCACGATCGTTCGAATCGCTCGCAGCGAATGGTCGCGCCGAACCCGCGCCTCAAGATCGACGTAGCTAAACAGTTGGCCAGTTCGTTTGTCGTCGCCGCGCATGCACCGGTCTCCGAATCCCTTCGGAGACAATGAATCACGCCAAGAGCCTAGGTGTTTGATCCCGGCATTTGATGGTGCATTATTCTCCCTCGGCTGGAAGGATGCGCTATGGGACAAATTCTTCATGGGAGCGCCACAACGACTGAGGCGGTCCGTCGAGCGATACAGCATAGTCAAGAGAGCTTGAGGGCCCTGGCCAAGCGCTACGGCATCAACACGAAGACGGTCTCGAAATGGAAGAAGCGCTCATCCGTCGCCGATGTGCCGACTGGACCGAAAGAGCCGAAATCCACGGTTCTGTCGGTCGAGGAAGAGGCGATAATCGTCGCCTTCCGCAAGCATACGCTCTTGCCGCTCGACGATTGCCTCTATGCGCTACAGGCGACGATACCGCATCTGACTCGCTCGTCGCTGCATCGCTGTCTTCAACGCCACGGTATTTCTCGGCTGCCGGACGTCGAAGGCGACAAGCCCGCCAGGAAGAAGTTCAAGTCCTATCCGATCGGCTATTTTCATGTCGACATAGCCGAAGTGCAGACGGCCGAAGGCAAGCTCTATCTCTACGTCGCCATTGACCGCACGAGCAAATTCGCCTTCGTGCAACTCGTCAAAAAGACCGGCAGGACGTCCGCTTCAGCCTTCCTCGTCGCCCTGATAGAGGCAGTTCCCTACAAGATTCACACGGTGCTCACCGACAACGGCATCCAGTTCACGTTTCCGCCGCGTTATGCCGATGGACCAACGGCCAGATACATGACGCACATGTTTGACATGCGATGCAGCGAGAACGGCATTGAGCACCGCCTCACCAAGGTCAAGCATCCCTGGACAAACGGCCAGGTCGAGCGAATGAACCGGACGATCAAGGAGGCGACGGTCAAACGCTATCACTACGACCGTCACGAGCAGCTCGAAACCCATCTATCGGACTTCATCAACGCCTATAACTTTGCTCGCCGACTAAAGACCCTCAAAGGCCTCACGCCTTATGAGTTCATCTGTAAATGCTGGACGAATGAGCCGGAAAGATTCAAGATCGATCCAATCCATCAAATGCCGGGACTGAACACCTAGGCTCAGGACCTGTTAATTTCCGTTAAGATGTGATTCAAAGCCTTGCCGGAGACGAGGAGGCTTTGATTCGATGAGCGATCTGTTTTTGCTGAGCGAGCGCCACATGGCGCGGATATCGCCGTTTTTTCCTTTGTCGCATGGGGTGCCGCGCGTCGACGACCGCCGTGTGGTGAGCGGCATCGTTTACGTCATCAAGCACGGCCTTCAGTGGAAAGACGCGCCGAAGGCGTATGGCCCGCACAAGACACTCTACAACCGCTTCATCCGCTGGAGCAGGCTCGGCGTGTTCGACCGCATCTTCGCGAGCCTTGCCGGAGAGGGACCCAGGCCAGAGCGCATCATGATCGACGCGACCCACCTCAAGGCACACCGCACGGCGGCGAGCCTGCTCAAAAAGGGGCTTTACCCCGCTTTATCGGACGAACGAAGGGCGGCCTGAACTCGAAGCTGCACGCGGTCTGCGACGAAAAAGGTCGGCCGCTCGTCCTGCTTCTCACCGAGGGGCAGTTGAGCGACCACAAGGGCGCGGCGCTGGTGCTCGACGCGCTGCCGGATGCCCACGCGCTGATCGCCGACAAGGGCTATGACAGCGCATGGTTCCGGCAAGCCCTTGAAGACAAAGGCATCTCGCCTTGCATCCCGTCGTCCAGAAGCCGCAAGCGGCCCTACCCTTACGACAGGGCGCTCTACCGGGAGCGACACAGGATCGAAAACCTGTTTGCAAAACTGAAAGACTGGCGCCGCGTCGCAACCCGATACGATCGATGCGCCCACACCTTCTTTTCCGCCATACTCATCGCCGCAACCGTCATCTTCTGGTTGCCTAAATAATGAGTCCTGAGCCTAGCCGCGAGCGGCTTTTTCAACAGCCTGTTAGGGGCGCTCGCCGTTCCCACTGGGGGGGAACAGTCCTTCCGCGATCATTATATAAAGGCTAACCAGACATGACCGACGCGGAGTGTCCCCGTAATCCCTTGGCTCCGAACGCGTAGCGGGCAAAGCAAAGAGTCTATCTGTTCTTCAACTCTCCGCTTACACTATTGCAAAATGCATTTACAGCCGATGCAACTGCGCGGGCTGTGGTCTCCTGATAAGCGGGATCAGCTAGGCGGGTTTCATCCTCACGGTTTACAACGATACCCGCTTCGAGCAAAACCGCCGGCATCAATGTTCTTCTCAATACAACAAGGTGATCGTAACGGTATATCCCATTCTTGTTGTCAACAATTTCTCTACTCTCTCCTTTTATTGGTTCAGCGTGATGGCGCGAGAATATCCGACCATGCGATATAAGCTGCGCCCCTAGCTCCTTCGCAAATGCAAGACTTCTTTCATATCCAGGATTTTCTTTCGACACAAAGAGTGAAAATCCACTAAATCCATCATAATAGTAATGCGTTCGCCCGTTAAACATCCAGGCTTTCAAATATTCCTTCTGTACTGAATCGTGATGTATCGAAATAAATAGATTTGCTTGCAGTTCAGAAGCGCGACGAGCGCGTCTCAATAATGATTCTACGCCGCCACCTGTTTCATTTAAGATGGCATTTCGAAACCCGCTGCTAGTGAGGGCTTCTCCTATTTTTTTTGATAGCTCTGTATTGAAGTAAAATTCCGAAACCCCTCTTGCACTTGTCGCGCCAGGCGCTTGTTCGCTGTGGCCAACGTCGATAGCGACCTTAAAGTTTTCGCGATCACAAGTTGGCGGTGTTTCCTGAGCGACCGCCGTTCCTGAAAGAAGCGTGAGTAACACAAAAGTTATTGCGTATTCCCGCATGTTATTTTTCTCCTCACCTAGCCAAGCCGGTATTTTAGCTGTTGCAGCCTGCGTTTATAAGTATCAGTTAGGCATAGTTCATTTGCGCCGCACATGCTTCTCAGCTTAAGCCACTGCCTTTGCTCTGATACAAGCAATTTGAAAGCGGATACATTTGACCTCAAATCTTGAATCAGATTATCGTATAATTTTTGCATTTCGATATCCAAGCGGGAAAGCTGATCGACTTGGCAAACCTTGATTTCGGCTAGGTTTAGATTAGCATCATTGCAGTTGAATGACGGAGCGACGCGTTCCGTTTCGTTGGGAAGCGACACGCTAAACCGCTCATTCAATTCTTCCAGCCTGCGTTTATAAACAGCATCTATACAGTTTTCGCTTGGCCCGCACATGCTGCGGAGTTTTAGCCATTGCCTTTGATCTGATACAAGTGTGTTGAAAGCGGTGACATTTGATTTTGAAGCTCGTAGCAAGTTGTCGTAGACGCGTTGCATTTCGAGATCCAAGCGAGCAAGTTGCGCAACATGGCAAATTTTTAGCTCGACTGAGTTTAGATTGACACCGTTGCAGTTGAATGATGGAGCGACGCGTTCTGTGCCGCGTTCAGATGGTTCCTCGGGAGCCAAGCTCGCTTGTGGCGCTGGGAGTGGAACCGGTGCGGCGGCTTGTGGCTTGGCTGGTGCGGCGCATCCCGCGAAGCAATAGGGCGCGCTTCCCTTCAGATTGTCGTAATAGGCAGGGTTCTGCTGGTGCCGCATCTGCCTATAGGCAAGATCGGAAACCTTGCCGCGCACGGCGACGGCGACATCCTGAATCTTGGATCCCTGTGTTTTCAGCAGAGGCAGCAGATTGCGGATATAAACCGAAGTCGGCTCTGGGTCGGTTTCGGCGAGCCGGTCGAGCGCTGTCTCGCTCGCGCCCGCCGAATACAGCACGAAAGTCCCGCGCGGCGGATCGATACGGCCTAGGCCGCGTTCGCCGCCTAAGCTCCTTTCGCCCCTCGCGCGGTAGGGGTTGTCGCGACAGGCATCAAGGATGACGAGGGCAACCCGCGGATTTTTGGCCGCCAGGTCTTCCATCAGATCGCCGAAGCGAATGGCGTTTTGCTGGATCACGCGCTGGCCTGCGCCCGATGGCGGCGCATCTCTCGCGAGGAGATAATTGTTGCCCTCGATCTCAATGCCGTGGCTCGAAATAGCGACGATGGCTTCGTCTCCCTCGCGAAGGCGGGTGAGAAAGCCCTGCCATGCATTCCAGAATTCATTGCGCGATGGGTTAGTCAGGAAGGCTGCTATCTCGACATCGCCCTGTTCGGTGAGCAGGTCGCGGATCGCCCTAGCGTCGCCGACGGCTTTTTTCAGCGGTTCTAGATTGTCGTAGGCGTCGACGCCTACAAGCAGCGCCACGCGCTTTTCGGCGAAAGCAGCGCTGGCAGGACCGATAAAAAGCAGCGCCAGTATAAAAAAGCGCGAAAGCAAATGATCGACGCGGAGTGTGCCCATTATCCCTTGGCTCCGATCGTGAGGCCCTGCCAGCAATAACCTAATCGGGATGGATTTGGAAGTCGTGCTCTGCCATATCCATCATGGGCTGCCACTCAAGGCGACGACGGCTGCCACTTCGTAGGCGACAAGACCGCGGCGTGCCTCGTCCCCACAGGCCGATCCTCGACAAAACTTAGGGTGCGCAATTTCCTGGCTCTCCCGTTGAGCCCATTGCGTCTTGCACCGTTGCCTCTCCAATGCCGCCGCGTCATTGGCCCCCGCCTGTGCGCCGCCCCGCAGGCCCCAAACCCCAACCTTGACAGTCGCCGATAGCCGGTGCAGCAAGCCTTTCCGACGCACCGGCAACGATGCGTTTGAAGCGGCAGCGCGCGGACACATAAGGCAGACCCGTCTCCATGCTCACAGGACACATCCGCAGCCAGATCGATCAAATCTGGAATACATTCTGGTCTGGCGGGGTATCGAACCCGCTTTCCGTCATCGAGCAGATCACCTACCTCCTGTTCATCAAGCGCCTCGACGAACTGCACACGCTCGAAGAAAACAAGGCGCAGCGCCTCGGCAAGCCGATCGTGCGCTTGCCACGTACTTCCATTCGAAGATGTTCCACGGCTTCGACTTCGACAACACCATGCTGCGCATCGGCTCGATGAACATGGTGCTGCACGGCGTGGAAGACGCGGATGTCTCTTATCGCGACAGCCTCGCCGAGGCGCACAGCGCGGACGCCGGCAATTACAGCCTTGTGCTCGCCAATCCGCCGTTTGCGGGCTCGCTCGATTACGACAGCACGGCCAAGAACCTGCAGGCCACCGTCAAGACGAAGAAGACGGAGCTGCTTTTCCTCGCGCTGTTCCTGCGCCTCCTGCGCACCGGCGGGCGCGCGGCTGTGATCGTGCCGGACGGCGTGCTGTTCGGCTCGTCCACGGCGCACAAGGAGATCCGCCGCATCCTCGTCGAGGATCAGAAGCTCGACGCAATCATCAAGCTGCCCTCGGGCGTGTTCCGCCCCTATGCGGGCGTGTCCTGCGCCATCGTCGTGTTCACCAAGACGGAATCCGGCGGCACGGATCGCGTCTGGTTCTACGACATGCAGGCGGATGGCTATTCGCTGGACGACAAGCGCACGGCGCTGCTCGACGGCACGAAGCTTGGCCCGCTGCCGGACGAAGCGCTGACGCCGGAGGAACACGCGAAAAACAACCTGCCCGACATTTTGGCGCGCTGGCAGGATCGGGCGACAGAGGCCGCGCGCCCGCGCACGGCACAGAGCTTCATGGTGTTGAAGGCCGACATCGTGGCTTCTGGCGGCTACGACCTCTCGCTCAACCGCTACAGAGAGGTCGAGCACGCGGACGTCGAGCATGAAAGCCCCGCCGCGATCATCGCGGAGTTGAAGGCGATTGAGGCGGAATCTCCGAAGGGCTGAACACGCTTGAGGAGACGTTGGCGTGAGGCGCGCTTTCATAGGTGATTTTAGTCGAGATTAAGGGAGGAGGGACGCCATCAAAAAGCAATCCCGAATTCTACAAGGGAAATATCCCTTGGGTGACTCCCAAGGATATGAAAGTATGAGGAGTTTACCTTAGGTGTTCAGTCCCGGCGTGTGATGGTGTGTTGTTAACACCGTCACAGCGGGAGGGACTATGGGCCAGGTTCTACACGGGTGCGCCACGACAACGCACGCCGTTCGAACGAAACTACAGCGATCGGAAGCTCCGATCGCGGAACTCGCGAGGCGCTACAACATCAACGATCTCGATGCGGTTTCAAAGGCTTACGACGGCCACATCGTCATGATCGATTCCACCTGCGTGCGCGTCCATCAACACGGAGCGACCGCAAAAAGGGGGCACTTGAGCGGGGCATGGATCGGGGCATGGGACGTTCCCGAGGCGGGCTTACGAGCAAGATCCACGCGCTTGTCGACGCCGAAGGCCGCGCGATCGGCTTGGCGCTGACAGCGAGGTACTATTATAATAGCTCTAATTTATTGATATTGCGTAACAAATTTTCCTGCGATATTCACGCAATAATCGTTTTTGTGCGTTTAGCCACCTCCTTATCATGACCATCGATCATTTCGGTATCGCCGCTCTATACTCGAACGAGCAAGCTAGGCTGAAGCGCAAATTGCAACGGCGAGGATTATCGGCGTCGTCCGCAGACGACGCTGTGCAGGATGCGTTTGTTCGCCTGTTGCGCCTTTCAGGTGCCGATATTCAGGACAAGCGAGCCTATATCAACAGGGTAGCTGAAACGGTTGCCAGCAATACCATGCGAGGGACGCGTCGCGGGGCGGCGGTCATTGATCCGCGCGCGGAGGTTGACGACAATGTCGCCGATGCGGCCCCGCTCGCCGATGCCAAGATAATTTCACAAGAGCAAATAGCGGCGCTTGAAGCCGCTATATCTGAACTGCCCGCGCGCTGCCGGGAAGTCCTTCTGCTTCACAAATATGAGGGGCTGAGCTATGCGGAGATCGCCGCACATCTCGGCATCGCAAAAAACACCGTGATGGTGCATATGGTGAAGGCACTTGGCCGCCTCCGGGCGTGTCTCCAGGAACACTGAAACTTTTCGACTTCATTGATGCATATTGCTATCCGAGAATTCCTATGGCCGCGAAGAATGGACATTCCGTCGAAGATGACGCCGTTGAGTGGTTCGTGCTTCGCGACGCTTCCGCCACCGACGAGGATCGTGAGCGCTTTCTTGCCTGGCGCGATGCCGACCCGGTTCACGCCCGCGCATGGGGTGAGATCGAGCGGTTGTGGAGCAATCTCGATCATGTGTCCCCACAATCTCTAGGCCTGCGCAGGCCAGGCAGGGAAAACGTTTCGCTGCTGATGCCCTCGCATACACCGCCACCCCACGTCGTTGGCCGCCGTGCGCTGTCCTTCGGTTCGAGGGTTTCGGGCGCAGCGCTTGTGTTATGCGCGCTGTTGATATGGGCATGGATGCCGCACAGCTTCGCGGATTACCGTTCGGGCATCGGCGAGCGCCGCACAGTGCTCCTTGACGATCACTCGGAAATCGAGCTTGGCTCGGCGACCGCTATCGATGTGGCTTTCTCACCCACGCATCGTGAAGTCCGCCTTCTTGAAGGTGAGGCGTTTTTCACGGTCGCCAAAGACGCTGCGCGACCTTTCATCGTTGCGACGGCTCAAGGCGAGATCGAAGTGCGGGGCACCGCATTCAATGTGAAGATCACCGACGCGGTAGCCGTCGCAGTCGCCGAGCATAGCGTGTCGGTCACATCGGCGGGTGGCAATACCGCGTCTGTTCAGCAAGGCAAGATGGTGCGCTTCGACCAGAAAGCCGTCTCTCCTGCTTCAAACGCGGATCTCGACGCAATTCAAGCCTGGCGGCGCGATCAGCTTGTTTTTATCGATACGCCGCTCGAAGCCGTGCTGGCGGATTTGCGCCGCTATCGTGTCGGACGCATCGACCTCCTGAGCGCCGTGGCCGGCCAGAAGAGGATCACCGCAGTTTTCGAGAAAAATCGTATCGACGATGCGCTCGACACCATAGCGGAAAGCCTCGATCTTCGCGTGATCCGCGCAACGAGCCTGTTCACCGCGCTCGTGGCCAACTAGCACCGCCCCCAAAAAAAGGGCGATATTATACTTGCCAAACCCAAAACCTCGTGCTATATAATAGGGAAATCACGGGGATTTCGGCTATGTCGTTGCTTTCTCAGGAACATCTTCAAAACGAAGAAGCGGCCTATGCTTGGGTTGAAGCCCGCATTTGGCCGGAAGGTGCGGTTTGCGCTCATTGCGGCGAGAAAGAGCGCGTTAGCAAGATGCAAGGCAAGGCAACCCGCATCGGCCTTTACAAATGCTACGCTTGCCGCAAGCAGTTCAACGTGAAGGTGGGCACCATCTTCGAGAAAAGCCATGTCCCGATGCACATCTGGCTTCAGGCGTTCTACCTAATCGCTGGCAGCAAGAAGGGCATCAGTTCAAACCAGTTGCACCGCACCTTGGGCGTGACCCTCAAGACTGCTTGGTTCATGTCTCACCGCATCCGCGAGGCTATGCGCACTGGAAGCCTTGCAACTCCTATGGGAGGCCCCGGCTCCATCGTTGAAGCGGATGAAAACCTTCATCGGCAAGAAGGAAGGCGCGGTAAAGCATCCGAACGCGCGCGGCTATGCTCACAAGCAGGCGGTGCTCAGCTTGGTTGAGCGCGGCGGCGAAGTGCGCAGCTTCGTCATTGACAAGGCCGACGTCGCCAACATCAAGCCGATTGTTGACGCGAACCTCAACAAGGAAAGCCGCCTGATGACCGATCAAGCGGGCTACTACATCGCCATCGGCCGCGAGTTTTCGGGCCATGAAGCTGTGGACCACAGCAAGGACGTATGGAAGCGCGGTGAGTGCTACACCAACACCCTCGAAGGCTACTTCTCCATCTTCAAGCGCGGTATGAAGGGCGTCTATCAGCATTGCGCCGAGAAGCACTTGCACCGTTATCTCGCGGAGTTCGATTTCCGTTACAATAACCGCGTCGCCAAAGGCGTGAACGACGAAACCCGCGCTGGAAAGATCGTGGAAGGTGTCGTCGGCAAGCGCCTCACCTATCGAACGACAGCTCATTGAGGGAAATCCGAGCAGCGCTTCGCCTCCTAAACCACAACGACGTAGGCGTCGTTCAAACCCGACGCATTCCGAACCCGAAGACACGCAAACATTGGTTGTTGGGAATGCACCAGCCTCACTTGACTCCGTGTGAGCTTGAGCAGGATAGTTGCGGCAATCCGTCGCGAGCAGCGGCGATGTGGGCGCGCACCTAGCTGTTCAGTCCCGGCATTTGATGGATTGGATCGATCTTGAATCTTTCCGGCTCATTCGTCCAGCATTTACAGATGAACTCATAAGGCGTGAGGCCTTTGAGGGTCTTTAGTCGGCGAGCAAAGTTATAGGCGTTGATGAAGTCCGATAGGTGGGTTTCGAGCTGCTCGTGACGGTCGTAGTGATAGCGTTTGACCGTCGCCTCCTTGATCGTCCGGTTCATTCGCTCGACCTGGCCGTTTGTCCAGGGATGCTTGACCTTGGTGAGGCGGTGCTCAATGCCGTTCTCGCTGCATCGCATGTCAAACATGTGCGTCATGTATCTGGCCGTTGGTCCATCGGCATAACGCGGCGGAAACGTGAACTGGATGCCGTTGTCGGTGAGCACCGTGTGAATCTTGTAGGGAACTGCCTCTATCAGGGCGACGAGGAAGGCTGAAGCGGACGTCCTGCCGGTCTTTTTGACGAGTTGCACGAAGGCGAATTTGCTCGTGCGGTCAATGGCGACGTAGAGATAGAGCTTGCCTTCGGCCGTCTGCACTTCGGCTATGTCGACATGAAAATAGCCGATCGGATAGGACTTGAACTTCTTCCTGGCGGGCTTGTCGCCTTCGACGTCCGGCAGCCGAGAAATACCGTGGCGTTGAAGACAGCGATGCAGCGACGAGCGAGTCAGATGCGGTATCGTCGCCTGTAGCGCATAGAGGCAATCGTCGAGCGGCAAGAGCGTATGCTTGCGGAAGGCGACGATTATCGCCTCTTCCTCGACCGACAGAACCGTGGATTTCGGCTCTTTCGGTCCAGTCGGCACATCGGCGACGGATGAGCG
Organism: Rhodomicrobium vannielii ATCC 17100; assembly: GCF_000166055.1. NCBI lineage: Bacteria > Pseudomonadati > Pseudomonadota > Alphaproteobacteria > Hyphomicrobiales > Hyphomicrobiaceae > Rhodomicrobium > Rhodomicrobium vannielii. The sequence continues at coordinate 1,371,755 of NC_014664.1, read as the reverse complement.
CTTCTTCCATTTCGAGACCGTCTTCGTGTTGATGCCGTAGCGCTTGGCCAGGGCCCTCAAGCTCTCTTGACTATGCTGTATCGCTCGACGGACCGCCTCAGTCGTTGTGGCGCTCCCATGAAGAATTTGTCCCATAGCGCATCCTTCCAGCCGAGGGAGAATAATGCACCATCAAATGCCGGGATCAAACACCTAGCGTATCGCGCCAAGTTTGTAAGTCCTTGCCCCCTGCCATTGTAAGCCTACGCCCCCAGATATGAGGAGACGAAAGCCTATGCCTGTTGTGAAAAAAGAACGTCAGCGCGTGCGCAACTTTAACGGTCTCGCCGAATATCAAGCCAAGAAGGCCCATGATGGCGATATTCACGTCATGGAGTTCGATGGGAAGCCTATTCGCGCTATCTACCATGGTGGGGACTTGCATTTTGCCGTTGTCGATGTCGTCGGCGTCCTTTCTGACAGCGCCGACCCAGCCAATTATTGGCGGGTGATGAAGGCTCGGCTCAGGACCGAAGGTGCGAGCCAAACCATTACAGAATGTAATGGGTTCAAACTCCCCGTATAAGGGACTGCCAGAGAAAGCTAACCTGCGGGATGAGATGACAGGGCCAGAACTTGTTATAACGGCCTTTGCCGAGCGCGCTGGCACAGAAATTATTCGCAAGCGCAACACCAAGGGCTACGCAGACACCAAGGCTGCCTCCGTGGATGGAGCCAAGGTCGCCGCTGTTGCTCGCCAAGCACTTGAAGAGCAGCTTGGAACGCCGGTAGTTTCAAAGGTAAGCTTTTCTGGCAAATTCCTGTCTGATTAGCCTCTGGGAGAAGCCAAGCGGGAGGATATACTCAATGGTTAAAGTCTGGGGATCAAGCAATAAGGGAACCACGGCCTGTGAAGAGTGCGGCTCCCTCTACTCAGTTGTAGAGCATCGCTTGCCCGTTCGAGATAAGGATAGCGCCAATTGCATCGTATGCGGACACGAATTGGCAAGTTGGAATAGCACCACCTTTCCAGTTTTCACCCTCATTGAGAAGGGTAAGAAACCACAAGCCCCGGATAGACAAGAAGGACAAGATGCCTAAGAAGAAAGAGCCTGACCTCACGTCTGAAGAGCAGTTCAAACGCTTTCAGGAAGCCGCAAAAGAGCATGAAATAGAAAAGCGGCTTCCTGAAATTGAGAAGGCTTTTGACAAGCTATCGAAGCCCAAGAAGAAAACATCAGACCAGTGTCGCTAGCTGGCGCATAAAAATACGCACGGAGAGAAGCACTTCTCTTGCCTGTTCCGCAGTGTATGTTTCTTTCGGGTGCATGGTCGAATTTCGCCACGCCTGTTTAACGTGGTAGAGGTTTACGTGGCAGGCTGACCATTCATCACGCGATGGTCCTTTAGGCATATCTTCAATCTTGCGCCCCAAATCACTAAGAATCTTTCCCCATTCCTTTTCAGTATTTGTTACACCGAGTTTGGAGCCAAGAACCTTGACCGCAGCTTCCATGGCGCGCATCAAATGAAAAACGCAAGAGGTTCCACGTCCAAGAGCTAAACACTTACCAGCTTCTTCGATGTCCGCCTCTGCTTGACTCGAAAAAGTTACCCCGATGTCGAAGCCGAAATAATCAATAGTTCCGTTATAAAGATCTGCGTATACTTCCTCTAGGACAAAAAAAGTGGTGCCATTAAGTTCATCTCTAAGTCTTTGCCTGATGTCACTAAGTTTTCCTGATAGCTCTGTTTCTTTGCATTTCTTGTTTACTAATAGCTCCATTAGGCGAGCTAGTGCTTGCTCGGTTACGGGTGCATATATGGCATCCGTCGCTTTATTGAGATCAAGCAGAAGACTTGCAATGGTTGCAATCGTATCCTCGTCGTTTATGATCTTATCATCGCTAAGGTCTAGATGTGCCAAATGGGCATCTATTGCATTCAGTGACTCGACAGCCACCACAAAGGCTTGAGCATCAATTTCCAACATATCCCACAGGCTCACGAGCCCGTAGGGTTGAAATGGGACGGGCGGCCCAGCTTCAGGCGCGGTCATAGCGAACCTCCTGAAAGCTGGAAATGCTTAGTTTGAGTCTGGCGGGTTTGGCAAGTATAATATCGCCAAAAAAAGACCGCAGCCGCTAATTGCTCCGCCCGCGGCTGGTGTCTCCGTAAATGGAGGCACTGGGCCGCCTCCTCGAAACTGGGCAAGGGGTTGGGGCATGAGTAAGGCACGCGTGCGCGCAAAGCGCGCGCCGAGAGCCATCGCGGCTTGCGTCGCGGGGGTCGGTTTCTTCTTTTCAACGTCGTTCGAGAGTGTTCTGGCGCAGTCTGGGCAGCAAAGCGCCAGCAGACAAATCAGCATCCCGGCGCAGCCACTGGCTTCGGCGCTCGTCGCTTTCTCGCGACAAACAGGGGTTGCAATCTTCGCACCTTCATCGGCGACCTCGGGTAAGCGCTCATCTTCAGTAGGGGGCAACATGAGGCCCGATGCAGCATTGCGCACTCTGCTCGCAGGCACCGGGTTGTCCTACACTTTTACCTCCGCGACCTCAGCGAAGGTTGTCGCTGGAGGAGCAGTCACCCCTCTCAACGGGAGTGAGACGCTGGACGAGATCGTGGTGGAGGATGGCGCAGGGCAGCAATTCTTCGGCACGGCACCAGCGGACACCGGGACAACCGTCATGTCCGGAGACCTTCTGCAGGTCAGGAAGGATGGAACCGGCGATGCCAACGCCATCCTGAAAAATCTTCCAAACGTGCAGTATCAGAACGAAGCGAAGAAGGATGGCGGCGATGACGATCAGTCCGTGATCGACCTCAAGCCGAAGGAAATGTCCATCTCCGGTGCGCGAGTTTACGAGAACAACTTCATAATCGACGGCATGCCAACCAACAACGTCGCCGGTAGTGTCGAACGCTATGGCGATGAAGATCTGTCTGATGGCACCCCTGTCGCAGACCGCATCTACGGTCTTCATTCGCAGACGGTCTATGTACCGGCCGAGTTTCTCGATACCGCAACGGTCATGGATAGCAACGTGTCCGCGCAGTACGGCAACTTCCAGGGCGGCGTCGTATCCTACAAACTGAACGAACCGGCGAAAGATCGCCTGCGTACAACGGTCACGACCGACTATTCGACGAGCGACTGGGCCGAATACAACCTCAAGACTGAGACCAAAACCAACCCGAACAATGTCCAGCAACCGGACTTTATCAAGAAGCGCGGGAGCCTCACCGTCTCCGGCCCTGTCAACGACTGGTTGTCGATCCTGGGTCAGGTCTCGCATGAAGAGGCTCTCACCCATAAGGATAAGCAGTATCGGTATTATTCCCAGCGTGCGGAGGAGGATTCAGACAAGAATTTCTACCGCTTCAAGGCAAATGCGGACACCCGCTACGGCGAATTCTCGGCCGAAGTCATCTACGATACGTACCGGCAGCTTTGGGAGAGCCACACCTACCGGGATTTCAAGATGGATATCGGCAAGGATACGCTCACGGCGAAGCTCGAAAACACATACAAAATCGGAGATCAGGCGTTTGCGGGCATCAGTTTCGGCAATGTGAAGCTCACCTCGCGGATGAGCTACAGCGGCAGCGAAACAACTGACGACGCCAGCGGCAATATTGCGCGCCAGATGAAGCAGACCGAGTGGTCGCCGGCCGGCGCTAACGGAAAAGTCGTTTGGACGTCTACCGAGCTGTCGGACTGGTGTCGAACAGACCCAACTCTAAAGCAGGCGACCCTCTGCTACGATGGCGCGTGGGGAGATTCCCTTCAGAAACAAAAACAGGTCTCGTGGTCCGAAGCGGTAACGGGCGATGTTTTTCTCGGAAAGTTCTCCTTCGGTACAGATTATGCCTATACCGATGCGCAACGCATGCGCCCCGAGGACTTCATTTATTATAGCCAGTACACGACCGCTTACACCGCGAAGGTCTCTCGGTTCGATTGCAGCAAAACGTCCGAGGAATGCAGCAAGGAGCAGTTCTCAAACATAAAGACGGTTTGGCGCGCCTATGACATCGACGCCCAATTGCACGACTTCGGCAGCTACGCGGAACTGGACCAGACATGGCGGTGGTTCAACGTGCGGGCGGGTGCGCGTGTGAGCCTCGACAGCTACATGCACAATCTCGACATCGCGCCTCGCCTGGTCGCAACCGTGACACCTTTCGAGGACTTATCCGTATCTGCGGGCTACAATCGATACTATAATGCCAACAGCCTCGCCTATGCCATCCGCGATCAGCAACCGCGCGGGCAGGCCTACATCAGAGCGCATGAGTCTGGCACTGTCAGCGACAGCTGGACGGCACGAGTCATCACCGGCAATTACACCAACAGCGCGTCCGGCCTCGACACGCCTTTTAGCGACGAGCGCACGATTTCCGTGGCGGGAAAGGAACCGCTTCTCGACGGCTCATGGCGTATCCGTTTCCTCGACCGTCGGTCGTTCGACCAATATGCCTCCGACGCTAACGGCACGACGTACACTCTCACGAATAACGGCAAGGGCTTCTATGAGTCGGTGACGGGCGAATATCTGAAGCGCCTCAATCCTTTGACAATCCCGCACATGGACGCGCTCGCCTTCAACGCGTCTTTCACCTGGTCCCGCCAGAGGGTTTCACACAACAACTATTACGTGGATGATCTTATCGACGATCGCATCTGGTACAATGGCAAATCGTACTCACTCGGTGGGTTCGGCGCTGTGCTTGGAAACCTCGATATTCCGATGCGCCTTCAGATGGGCTTCACCAGCAAGTGGTTCGACGACGCGTTGTCATTCGATATCTTCGGCAACTACAACCTTGCCTTCCGCGGCATTCGCGACACAGAAGAAAAAATCAGTATCGATGGTGTAACCCACGATATATACGAGGATTTTGACTATAGTTCTCGTTTCACGGTGGACGTTGCGAGCGCGTACACCTTCTTCAAGGAAGGCGATACAAGCTTCACCGTCGACGGGCGTATCGACAACGTCTTCAACGAGACGGGTAATGCCACCGCCACCAACGCGCGCCCCTGGATTATCGGGCGCACGGTCTGGGTCGGGGCGAAGGCAACCTTCTGAAGATTGCGATCACATGAAACACATGCTCTTTTCCCGACGTCTCTTCTTCGGCGTGGCGGCCGCTGCGGTCGCCGTGTCGTTCCTCATCCACACCCATGAACAAGACCACAAGGCTGAGGTCGTCCGCACGGAAGCGGCGCGATTTGCGGCGCTGAAGGCAGAGGCCGAGCAACTGGTAGCGGATTTTCCGGCCGATCCCGACGCTCAAGCGCTCGGTCGCGTTCGCATGGCTTACGAAAGGGCACGGGCCGCCTGGCCCGCGCCCATCTTGCTTCCAGACGCCAAAGTCGCCGAATTCGCGCCGCTCGAAATCCGGCCGAAGCCAAGCGGTATCGCAATCGCGAAGGTCGAGCTTGGCCGAATGCTGTTCGAAGACCCGCGCCTGTCCGTCTCCGGGCAGATCGCCTGTCAGAATTGCCATAACCAGGAACTCGGCTGGGGCGATGGTTTGCGTTCCTCTTTCGGCCACAACCGCAAGCGTGGCAAGCGCAATGCGCCGCCGCTGTTCAGTGCCGCCTATCGTCCGGCTCTTTTCTGGGATGGTCGCGTTACCAAGCTTGAGGAGCAGGCGCTCGGGCCCATGACGAATCCGATCGAGATGGCGGTTCACGATTTCAGCGCAGTGACCGCGCGTCTCGGAAAGGACGATATCTATCGAGAGCGCTTCCGCAGCATTTATGGTTCGGATCAGATCGATATCGCATGGGTAGCAGACGCCGTCGCCGCCTTCGAAACGACTCTTGAGCGCCCGACGCGCTTCGATCGCTTCCTCAAGAGCGATACGGCAGCGCTAACCGATGAACAAGTGTGGGGTATGCATCTTTTCCGCACGAAAGCCGGTTGCATGAACTGCCACAGCGGCCCGCTTCTCACCGACGAGCGCTATCACAATCTCGGTCTTTCCCTGCTCGGCAGACCGCTGGGCGACCTCGGCCGTCAAGCAGTGACAGGGCTTGAGGACGATGTTGGCCGGTTCCGCACAGCCAGCCTGCGGCATGTCTCGAAGACGGGGCCTTACATGCACAACGGATTGATCCCGGATCTTCGGCGCGTCGTCATCTTCTACGAGATTGGAGGCGGCAAGACGCGTCCCATCAACGACAAACAAACCACGGACGATCTCATGCGCGCTGCCGCGAAGACCTCGCCGCTCGTTAAAAAATTCAACTTCACGCCAGCAGAGCGCCAGGCACTCATCGAATTCCTCAAAGCGCTTTAGCTGTTTGATCCCAGGTTTTGATGGTGCAATCTTTTCGTTGGGATGGAAGGATGCGCTATGGTCCAGGTTCTTCACGGGAGCGCCACAACGACAGAGGCGGTCCGTCGAGCGATACAAAATAGTCAAGAGAGCCTGAGGATCCTCGGTCCCGCGCATCCCGTAAGTTAACGCGTTTAATGCTAAAATGTTGCGAATATGCTCGATGGTTATTCGCCTGTGATAGTTAAAATAATTGTAATTCTGAAACTAAGAACATCGTTGCTTGTGATTATTGTTGTCGATAGGCTGTAACGCCGATAGATGATTTCGGCGTTAAAGACATGGGGAAGAATGCGCCTCGTTGCGACAGCAGTGGCTACTGTCAAAGATCCAATCCGCGTCATCGAAAGCGTGTGCGAACATTTTTCGGATCATGACGCGGAGGTGCGACGCGAAGAGGCCGCTTATGTCGTAACCTTTCCCTTTGGCACTGGCTATCTGTCAGCGGAGTTCGACATGATCTCGTTGCGCGCGGAAGCCGACGAGATGCTGGGTCTCTATTATATGCGGATGGCGCTCGCTGGCCACGTCAAGGAACTGGCTGGCGATCCGGAGCCGGACATCGTCTGGTCTGGCGACGGAGGCGAAATCATGACGCCGCCGAATTTCCGACTGATCCGGGTTCGTGCAATCCGCGACATCACTCCGCACATGCGGCGGATCGCCTTCGCGGGGTCGGACCTCGCCCGCTTCGCCTCAGACGAGGATCTTCATATGGGCCTCGTCATCCCGCAGCCGGGTACAACGATGGTTGTACCGACGATCGGCAAGGACGGTTTGTTGTGCTGGCCCGAGGGGATGGCGCGGCCTGGCATACGCCGGTACACGACGCGGCGCTGCGATCCGCAGTCCGGCACGATGGAGGTCGATTTCGTTCTGCACGACGACGCCGGGCCTGGCGCGGCCTTCGCCGCAAACTGCAAGCCGGGCGACGTGGTCGGTGTGGCCGGCCCCTTCGGCAGTTCGGTTCCACAGGATCGCGGCTGGTATCTTCTCGCGGGCGACGAAACGGCGCTTCCCGCTATTTCGCGGATGCTTGAGTTTCTGCCGGGGACCGCGCGCGGCGTAGCGCTGATCGAGGTCGCGGACGAAGCGTGCGAAGTGGAAATCGCGAACCGCACGGGCATCGAGCTGCGATGGCTGCACCGCAACGGCGAGGCTCCCGGCACGACGACCCTTCTGACCGATGCCGTTCGCAGCATCGAGTTCCCCGCCGATCCTTCCTCCGTCTACGCATGGGTCGGTTGTGAATTCGATGCGTTCAAAGCCATCCGCGCCCACCTGCGCAAGGAGCGCGGGTTGAAGAAAGGGCAGCAACTCGTCGTCGCCTATTGGCGGAAAGGCGCGAGCGATGAAGAAGTCGCGGAAACGCCCCAGCGGGACGACTGAGGCACCCGGGAGCGCACATCGCGCCCAGATCCAACGCAAAGCTCCTTTTCGTATCAGCACGCCATCGGCGGACAGACCAGCGTCCGCCGAATAGGCGGCATTTCTGCTGCAAGAACGGGAGCTGTTGTCGCTGCCGTGAAATCGCTTGCTCCATATGAAATAGTTTGATGGTGGCAGCAATTATAGAAATAATTTAACTATAGTTGTATAGTCCAATTATAAAATATTATAAATATATAAGCCACACTAACTAAGAAACCTTCGCCAAACTGATCGCAGAGAGTTGAAATAATTGTCTCCGCAATTCATCCTTTGTGCCGGGCATTTCTAACAGGCACTTGGGAGAGTAATTGGGCATGTTGTGGGGCAGCAGGGCGGCTTATGCCGCAACGATGGCGTTTGCGTCGACGTTGGTTGTTGTATCGGCAAGCGGACAACAAGCGTTCGCGCAGGAAGGGACGGTCGCCCTCGACACGATCACCGTCACCGGCGAAAAGATCGAGCGCGATATCATGGAGACGGCGTCTTCGGTAAGCGTGATAAGTGCAGAGGATCTCGCCAAGAAGCAAAGCGCAGCAACCGTCGCCGATGCAATCAACGACATTCCCAATGTTGTCTATCCTGGCACAGTCGGTGCACCGATCATCCGCGGGCAGGATACACAAGGGTCGAATTTCGGGTCGACGGCGTTCTTCGGCGGCACTATACCGCGCGCGACCGTCAATCTCGACGGCCACTATTCGAACTTCTATGAGCTTGTATACGGGGGAACCTCGATCTGGGATGTCAAGAGCATCGAGGTGTTTCGCGGTCCGCAAACGACCACTCAGGGCGCAAATGCTATCGCCGGCGCGATCATCGTCAACACCAACGATCCGACCTTCAATACGGAAGGGGCATATCAGGTCGAAGTCGGAAACCACGACAAGCGCCGCACGTCGCTGATGGTTAACCGTCCCATTATCGACAACGAACTCGCCGCGCGCTTTACTCTCGATTACTGGAGTCGTTCGACCTTCATCGACTATACCAATCCGACTTTTGCGACGGGTGACAACGGCGTCAATTTCAAAACCTTGAACGGTCGCGCCAAACTCCTCTGGACACCGACGGACATCCCCGGCTTGACGGCTAAGCTGACATATGCACACACCTATAATAGCCGTCCAACCTACGAAGCCGCCTCGGCTCCGTATGAAGATCTCAAGAACCGGACAGGATCAATGCCGGCCTACGAGCAGGATACCGACAGCGGCGTCCTCGACTTGTCCTACGATCTTGGCGGTGAGATCAAGCTTTTCAATCAGTCGCAGATTTCGAGTTCGCATATCGCCCGCACGATCATACCGGAAACTCTCGGCGCAGCGACCATCGATCAGCAAAACATCACGAACGAAGCGCGAGTGACTTACGGCGACGTCGGCTCGCGGCTCAGCGGCGTCACAGGTGTCTTTATCGCCCACACCACGTCGGAAGACTGGCTCAACAACCGTGGCATATCCAGCTTCGACGACGAGAAGCTGAATGTCGGCATCTACACCGAGTCGACCTACAAGCTTACGGATCGCTGGACGCTAACCGGCGGTCTGCGCTACCAGCGCGACAATACCCAACGTTGGGGCAGTTCGGCAGGCTTCGCGCCCGGTCAGTATCTCAACTTCGATGAAACTTACGACGCGTGGTTACCGAAGGTCTCGCTCGCTTATGAGCTCATCCAGGACGTGACGGTCGGCGTCCTGTTCAACAAGGGCTATACCCCCGGTGGCGTAAATTTGAGTTTTGCGAACAGTAAGTATCTTACGTTCGATCCGGAGACGGTTAACAATTATGAACTTTTTGCTCGCGCCAAAATGCTGGACAACAAGCTTACGTTGACCGGCAACATTTTCTACGCGGACTATTCCAATGCCCAAAGACTTCAAGACGATTATCTTGGAAGCATTTTGTATGGTGCCATAGTCGTTAACGCCGATAGCGCCGAGGCGTACGGCCTTGAAGTCTCTGGAACCTATCAACTTCGAGACGACTTCCGCATTAGGGCGGGCACTGGCCTGCTTCACACCCGGATCAGCGAATATACCGACGCGGCCGGTAATGCGGTCAACGAGGGCAACAAATTCGGAAACGCTCCCGGCTACACGCTGAGCGCGGGCATCGATTGGGATATCATCGAGAAGGTCAAGTGGAGCATCGATGTGCGCCATACGGACGGCTACTATTCCGCAGACGACAATAACCCACTCTACCACGTCGATAATTTTACCGTCGCCAACAGCCGGATTTCCTACGACTGGACCGACAACACACAACTCTACGCCTATGTGAACAACGTCTTCGACGAGCGCACCCCGCTTTGGAAGTATCAGGACCGCTCGATAGGCGGTGTAGCGGCGAATATGCTGGAACCGCGCATGATCGGCGTCGGCATCAAGGGCAAGTTCTGACGCCCAAATCAAGTTTTCCGCCGGTTCAGGTGATGCGTGCGGCGGGACTTTTCAGAGGGAGGATCCGGAGTGCCTCAGAGCGCCCCGGATCGTCTTCGTTTCAAAAAAGGGACCATCCATGCGATTGCCGATCCTGTTTGCGCTCGTTTTCGCCATCAACACCGCCGCCTTCGCGGGAGAACGCACGGTCACCGACGACGTCGGAAGAACCGTCACGATCCCCGATGAACCCAAGCGCATCGTCGTCATGCATGAGCCGCTGCTCGGCGTGCCATTGATGGACCTAGGCGTCAGCGTTGTCGGCGGTTACGGCCGCACCGATGACGGCAAGTTTGTCAGCATCGATTTCATCGACACGGTTCTCGGCATGGGACTGCCCAAACCGAGGGGTATCGGACCGTTCGGACAGGTCGACCTCGAACGCCTGCGCGCGCTTAACCCCGACCTGATCATCGGGATGGAGATCGACGTCGACAAGGTGGCGCAGCTTTCGACGGTCGCGCCCGTTTATCTCCAGAAGGTCAGCAACGGCAAGACGCGCGGCATCCGCGTCGAGGAAGAACTCGCGCGCCTTCTCGGTCGGCAGCAGGCGTTCGCGGAGCGGATGGCAATCTACCGCGCGCGCCTTGAGACGGTTCGAAAGGTGCTGCCCACTGATCCGACCGGCAAGACCTATCTCGCGGTATTCCTCACCGATCAGCTCAACGCGGTCGGCGACATGTCGGGCGCGATCCAGGCGATTGAGGATCTCGGCTACACGCCGCTGAAGCTGCCCCAATCGTCCGCATCCGGCATGGGCTCGACATTGCTCGCACCGATGAACCCCGAGGTCTTCGCGCGGGCGAACCCCGATCTTCTGATCGTCATGAACACCTATATAGGCGCACGTGATGAAGCCGGAACGCGCGCCGCCCTGGACCGCATCGTGCCGGGTTGGGATCGGTTCACGAAGCCGGTCCGCGAGGGAAATGTGGTGTTTCTCGATTCGTCGAAGGTTACGACCCCGACGGTGGCGAGCGCGCTGCACACGTTGGACGCCATCGAGGTCTGGGCGAAGAAGCGCCGCTAGATCGGCATGCGTTTGGACCTGGACCCGATCGACGCAAAGACTCTGCTCGACAACAGAAAACTACCGCGCGGGGTGCCCCGTCCAATTACGGCACGACGCTTCGTCTTTTTCTGCGAAATTCAGGCTAAACGCATCTATCCCCGCCTGCGCCTGCTTGAAACGGACAGCGTGACGATGAAAAGCGGCACGCCAATAAGCGTCAGGCTGAGGCCGATCGGCAGGGGAAGATTGCCGAGCAAGCTGCGAGCGAGAGCATCCGCCGCCACGACGAGAATGCCGCCCATCAGCCCGGACAGCAGTAGCCGCGGCCGACCGACTGCGGGGGATATGAAGCCCGCGAGATGCGGGGCCAGCACTCCGAGGAATGTCAGCGGACCAACGGCAGTGACGGCCGACGCGGCCAGCATCACGGCGAACACGAGGAACACTGGCCGGGACCGGCCGACCGGCTCGCCCAGCGCCATCGCCATCTCGCTTCCGAGATCGTAGGCCTGAAGCGCGCGCCCGGCGAAAAAAATACCGACGAGGCTTGCAACGAAGACGACCGCAAAGCTCGCGATCCCCGGCCAACTCGCGCCGAACAGCGAGCCCGCTATCCAGTCGGACAAGGCATAGGAGGTTTCGGGCGGGGTATAGAGGAGAAGGAGCGCGTCGACCGACGAGAGTACGGTTTGAATCGCGATGCCCATCAGCAGGATAGAAAGCCCGCTCGACCGCTCGCCGCCTACGAGCCAGATCAGCAGCAGCGCAACGCCGAGCCCGCCTCCCATCGCAGCGAACGCGACAAATTCCCGGGGTGCGCCGGGAGCGATGACGGCGAGCAGCATGATCATCGTCATGGCTCCCTGGCTCAGCCCGAACAGGCCAGGGTCGGCCAATGGATTGCGTGCGATGGATTGCAGGATCGCGCCCGCGAGCGCAACGCACCACCCCGCCATGAAGCCCATGACGATTCGCGGCAGGCGCACCGTCCATAGGGCATAAACCTGCTCGTCGGTCATTTCACGACCGAAGAACAGGCGCACGAGGTCCGAAATTCCCGCGTCTGTCCTGCCGAGCCCTGTCGAGAGCGCCGCGAGCAGAATTGCCGCAACGAGGAGACCGGACGCGGCCAGCAAATTGCCCGTCGGGATTTCGAGGCCGGTCGAAAAACGGAACACCGCCTTCCCGTCGGTCGCGCGCTCGCGCCTCATGCAAGCCCCCTCGCCGAGCCGGACAGATAGAACCGCCTCACGATGACGATGAACACCAGGCCGCCAAGCAGGTCCATCAGGACGCCGGTGTGCAGCACATAAGGGTGCAAGGCCGCGCGTGCACAAAGGTCGGCGAGGAGACAAACGCTTGCCCCAGTCACCATGCAGGCGGGAAGGAGCGCTGAGAGATTGGAGCCGACGAGTGGACGCAGGATATGCGGCACGACGAGCCCCACGAAACCGATCGGCCCGCAGATCGCGACCGCCGATCCAGAGGCCAGAACCGTCGCTCCGATGGCGAGATTCGAGACGAGATCGACCCTCACGCCCGCCGAAGCTGCCTTTTCATGGCCGAGAAGGATCAATGTCAAGGACCGGGAGAGCGCAGCGAGGAGCACCAGCGCTGCGGCGCCGATCCACCAGAATGCGTAAAGGCGGTCGCCGTAGACATGGTTGATGTTGCCCGTCACCCAGCCGAGGAAATCCATACGCCGAGCCGGGTCCGACAGCAGGAACGCATTCGCGATGCAGATGAAAAGGATCGACACGAGCGCTCCCGATAGAATGAGGGCGAGTCCGCGCGGATCAGCCGAGCCGCCGGCCAGTCGCGCGATGGCGACGCAGGCGAAAAACCCGAAAAGTGCCCCGACAAGCGCGGCAATTCCCTGCGCCGTCATGCCGAAATCGAAAAGATAGGCACCGGCGACGACGAAGACTGTCGCGCCCGCGTTCATGCCAAGCGTCGAGGGCGAGGCGAGCGGATTGCGCACAAGCCCTTGCAGCACCGCGCCGCTCACCGCCATGGTGGCGCCGACGTAGATCGCGATGAGCGCGCGCGGAAGCCGCTGGTAGAGGACAACGGCCCCTTCATAACTGTCGGCTTCCATGCGAAAAAGCGCGCCGATCGCATCGGCTGGAGAAATGGAGCCGGGACCGAGGGATATATTGGCGAGGAATGCGAGTGCGAGGACAAGAGGCGTGCTCGCGAGAACGCGGCTCCGCCGCGTCATGCCGCGACCGCTTCCGCGTGCGACATGCGCGGCAGGCAGACGACGCGTCCGTCACGCGAGAAGATGTCGGCTTCAAAATCAAATGCCCGCTCCACGTTCGCCGCCGTCATGATTTCCTGCGCAGGCCCCGCGGCCACGACCTTGCCATCGCGCAGCATCACGACGTCATCGGCGAAGGCCGACGCCAGATTGAGATCGTGCAGCACGACGATCACGGTCTTGCCATGGCGCGCCGAAAGCTCGCGCACGAGACCGAGCACCGCATATTGATATTTCATGTCGAGATGGTTCACCGGCTCGTCCATCAGGATGACGTCCGCCTCCTGGGCCAGCACCATGGCAATCCAGGCCCGCTGCCGCTGACCGCCGGACAAGGAATTGACCTGGCACCCGGCCTTATCCGCAAGACCGACGAGGTCGAGGATCTCCGCGAAAAGCTGCCGGTCGCGCGCTGACGGGCCGCCGACGAGCGAATAGCGCGAGTATCCCGCCAGTTCGATCAACTCGCCGAGCGTCATGTAGTCGGGACATTGGCACTCCTGCGGCAGGTAGGCGATCCGCTTGGCGAGCGCCTTGCGCCCGATCAGCCTGATGGGCTGACCCTCGATCAGGATCTCGCCACCGCTTGCAGGCAGGAACCCCATGATGGCCTTCAGAAGCGTGGACTTGCCGCAGCCGTTTGGCCCGACCAACGCCGTCACCCGGCCACGCCCAAAGTTCGCTGACAACGCATGCAGGACGACGAGCCGGCCATAACCCGCTGTGACATTTGTTACCCTGAGCACCGGCATTCGATCTCCGTGATCTTCCGAATTCTCGCAAGGCCCAAGGTAGATCAGGTCGAAGTTACCTCACAAGGATATTCGTAGCTTATTGGGCATGAGGGAAAGCAATCCGATGGATTGCATTTGCGTTACAGAAGTTAAATTTATAATAATTCCAAGCCGAATGAAGCAAACCTATGAATATTTCGAAAACGGCGCTCACCATTCGCAGGCTGGAGGGTCACCATCGACTTCAAGGGGCTTATTACCAGACAGAATAGCGCGCCAAAAGCGACGCGGGCTTGCGCGAGGTTGGATGCGTCACGGCCGTTTCGATCCACGCTCCCGCGCGGGGAGCGACAGCTAAAGCGCCGTCAATCAACATCGCTAAAACGGGTTTCGATCCACGCTCCCGCACGGGGAGCGACACGAACGTCGCGCACCAAGGGGTTTCATCATCACGTTTCGATCCACGCTCCCGCAAGGGGAGCGACCGCAGCGGTTCAAGCTGGCTCGCATGAGTGCTGCGTTTCGATCCACGCTCCCGCACGGGGAGCGACAAGCACGCGCGCGTATGTTGTCGCGTCGTCTGGTGTTTCGATCCACGCTCCCGCAAGGGGAGCGACCGCAGCGGTTCAAGCTGGCTCGCATGAGTGCTGCGTTTCGATCCACGCTCCCGCACGGGGAGCGACAAGCACGCGCGCGTATGTTGTCGCGTCGTCTGGTGTTTCGATCCACGCTCCCGCACGGGGAGCGACTGGCGGTTTCGCCACAAAACCTGTGCTCAAGTACAGTTTCGATCCACGCTCCCGCACGGGGAGCGACATATTCAGTCACGCTCATTGCCACGCTGTAGTTGTTTCGATCCACGCTCCCGCACGGGGAGCGACGCTATCTAACGGCAATTGAGCCGACACAAGAAAGTTTCGATCCACGCTCCCGCACGGGGAGCGACCCAAGAGATTTGGCGATGATGTCAAGGATGATCGGTTTCGATCCACGCTCCCGCACGGGGAGCGACGCCGCCTTCCAGCGGACGGTCGCGGCTGAACTGCCGTTTCGATCCACGCTCCCGCACGGGGAGCGACAACCCTTGCGCCAGCCCTTTGTACCGTGTGACCGGTTTCGATCCACGCTCCCGCACGGGGAGCGACTCGTGACGTCGGTCGCCAGTGAGATGGCCAAGGGCGTTTCGATCCACGCTCCCGCACGGGGAGCGACCCGCCGCGCCTGCACAGGTGACGTATACGCCTGCGTTTCGATCCACGCTCCCGCACGGGGAGCGACCTTGTCGCCTCAGGAGCTTGCCGCGCTGAATGCAGTTTCGATCCACGCTCCCGCACGGGGAGCGACGTCGTGGCTCGGTCCATCTTCAATCCGCAGGTCAAGTTTCGATCCACGCTCCCGCACGGGGAGCGACCCGGCAACTGCCGGGGCCTGCGTGATGTTGACAGTTTCGATCCACGCTCCCGCACGGGGAGCGACCCGCACAACGCGCTGAGTGACGCAATCGCCCTGATGTTTCGATCCACGCTCCCGCACGGGGAGCGACCCGCCGCCGCTCTATTGCCCTTGTACTCGCAGAGGTTTCGATCCACGCTCCCGCACGGGGAGCGACGCGGCTGCTCAACCTCTATGGCGACAGGCTGTTGTTTCGATCCACGCTCCCGCACGGGGAGCGACCGCCTGAGCACATCCTCTTGCAGCCGCTGAAGTGGTTTCGATCCACGCTCCCGCACGGGGAGCGACACAGGACGCCACCGGTAGCCGCACACTTGCGTGGTTTCGATCCACGCTCCCGCACGGGGAGCGACCGGGCTCAAAGCCATCGGTCTCCCTCCATAAAAGTTTCGATCCACGCTCCCGCACGGGGAGCGACCATGCCTCATCAAGAGCTAAACCGTATCCTCGGTAGTTTCGATCCACGCTCCCGCACGGGGAGCGACCGCGGCCGCCGGGTTTTCTCGCGGATTTAACGGTTAGTTTCGATCCACGCTCCCGCACGGGGAGCGACGCGCGACGGCGCGGCGTCCGGCGCGGTTCTTCTGGTGTTTCGATCCACGCTCCCGCACGGGGAGCGACTGCGGCTCAGAAGTTGCTCACGAGCGTACAGGCGACGTTTCGATCCACGCTCCCGCACGGGGAGCGACGGTGGCGGCGATAACGCGCCGCGCCTCATGACGCGCGTTTCGATCCACGCTCCCGCACGGGGAGCGACTCCACGGCCAATGCAAGTTTCCGCTCGGGGAAAAGTTTCGATCCACGCTCCCGCACGGGGAGCGACCAATGAGCGAAGACTTAAATCTTGACGATCTGCCGTTTCGATCCACGCTCCCGCACGGGGAGCGACGAGCGCACAACGATGACGGCGCGCGCCTTGTCGGAGTTTCGATCCACGCTCCCGCACGGGGAGCGACTGTGGTGGTGCCCATGTACATCGCCACGACTGCGTTTCGATCCACGCTCCCGCACGGGGAGCGACACGACGGCGAAGACGCAGACAAGACCTTCAACGTGTTTCGATCCACGCTCCCGCACGGGGAGCGACAGTGTCGGATCTATAGCACACTCGTAAACAGTGCGTTTCGATCCACGCTCCCGCACGGGGAGCGACTCTGGCCTATACAGGCGATGCCGCGCAAACCGCCGTTTCGATCCACGCTCCCGCACGGGGAGCGACATTGCAACGCCTGTTTAATCGCGGCCATCGCGAGGTTTCGATCCACGCTCCCGCACGGGGAGCGACCCCGCGCCAAGGCGGCGCGTGTTATGCTCGCGTCGTTTCGATCCACGCTCCCGCACGGGGAGCGACGTGGCGAGGCCTATCCGTTCGATCAGCTTGGCGTGTTTCGATCCACGCTCCCGCACGGGGAGCGACCACAGGTGCAGCGTGATTTCCCGCGCATGCCGTGGTTTCGATCCACGCTCCCGCACGGGGAGCGACGCGAGAAGAAGAAGCCAAGCGGAGGGCAAACTGATGTTTCGATCCACGCTCCCGCACGGGGAGCGACGCGGACAAAATCGCGGCCTACTATGCGGCGATAGCGTTTCGATCCACGCTCCCGCACGGGGAGCGACTGGCGGCGAGGGCGGATTGCGTCATTTCCAAAGAGTTTCGATCCACGCTCCCGCACGGGGAGCGACTGGCGGCGAGGGCGGATTGCGTCATTTCCAAAGAGTTTCGATCCACGCTCCCGCACGGGGAGCGACATTATCCGCCACATGAGAAAATCGCGATCCAAGGGGTTTCGATCCACGCTCCCGCACGGGGAGCGACCGCGACACCCTGACCGTGTGACTGTTACGCGCGATGTTTCAATCCACGCTCCCGCACGGGGAGCGACCGCCGGGCAGACGGTCGAGTTGCCCGATGTCGCCGTTTCGATCCACGCTCCCGCACGGGGAGCGACTATAGTGCTCATAGACGGAGAGCAGGCCCAAAGCGTTTCGATCCACGCTCCCGCACGGGGAGCGACGAGCCGTCGCGGCAGAGGATCAGGAGGCCAAGCGTGTTTCGATCCACGCTCCCGCACGGGGAGCGACACCTGGGGGAAGTGCTGGACAGCAACTACAACGGCGTTTCGATCCACGCTCCCGCACGGGGAGCGACGTCCAGCCCCCAACGCACGTTATCCCGGTCGACCAGTTTCGATCCACGCTCCCGCACGGGGAGCGACATCACGGGTACGCGTTTTACGAGGAAAGGGGTAGGTTTCGATCCACGCTCCCGCACGGGGAGCGACCTGAGCCTTCGCGCATGCGCGTCGTGACGCCTGCCATGTTTCGATCCACGCTCCCGCACGGGGAGCGACATGAAACGGGCGGCTGAGATGGTAGCTTTGGAGCGGGTTTCGATCCACGCTCCCGCACGGGGAGCGACGTTTTATTTGGCCGCTACGGGTCCTGGAGTTAGCGTTTCGATCCACGCTCCCGCACGGGGAGCGACCGAAGGCGCCGGTCTTTCCGCCCACCAGCAGCTTGTTTCGATCCACGCTCCCGCACGGGGAGCGACCGCGATCGTCTTGTGGCCGACTGGTTCATGCGTGTTTCGATCCACGCTCCCGCACGGGGAGCGACGATAGCGCTTGCTCAACCGCGCGCCATGTTTCACGGTTTCGATCCACGCTCCCGCACGGGGAGCGACTGTATCGTCAGCTTTACACGACTGCGGAGCATTGTTTCGATCCACGCTCCCGCACGGGGAGCGACTGGAAAGCGGCGCGGTTCGGGGCCTTGTGTTTGATGTTTCGATCCACGCTCCCGCACGGGGAGCGACCGTCATGAGGCTGGCGGCATGAGCGGCGGTATCAGTTTCGATCCACGCTCCCGCACGGGGAGCGACTTCTCATTCACGCGTGATGGCGCGACATTCGAGGCGTTTCGATCCACGCTCCCGCACGGGGAGCGACTTCGCAAACAGTATCAAGCACTCTTTTTAAACTGTTTCGATCCACGCTCCCGCACGGGGAGCGACACCGCCAGTAGCGCCGCGACGGGGTATCCGGCTGCGTTTCGATCCACGCTCCCGCACGGGGAGCGACGACATTGTTGACAGGTCTTTTCCTGTCTGTCGCGCGTTTCGATCCACGCTCCCGCACGGGGAGCGACCGATGTGACACCGATTTGGTACTAATCCCCATCGTTTCGATCCACGCTCCCGCACGGGGAGCGACCGCCATCGATGACAGAGGCCAAGCGCTCTGGCCTGTTTCGATCCACGCTCCCGCACGGGGAGCGACGCGACAAGTTAGAGCTCGATCATACCCTGAATGTTGTTTCGATCCACGCTCCCGCACGGGGAGCGACAGTTTTACACGAGCGAGGATGACGGCTTTGAAATGTTTCGATCCACGCTCCCGCACGGGGAGCGACTGTGAGCGATCCGACGACATGGGCGACGTTTGACGTTTCGATCCACGCTCCCGCACGGGGAGCGACCACAAGCAGAGCCGCAAGGTGCTCCGCATTCAGGCGTTTCGATCCACGCTCCCGCACGGGGAGCGACCAGGCCGTGTCCTGCACTTGCATGAGCTTGGCGTCGTTTCGATCCACGCTCCCGCACGGGGAGCGACGAGCACGCTGCGAAAGCTTGTAAAGGTTGATGCAGTTTCGATCCACGCTCCCGCACGGGGAGCGACTTTTCACCTCCCACATGACATCGACGGCACCCAGTTTCGATCCACGCTCCCGCACGGGGAGCGACGAGCGCTGCGCCTATATCCGACGCCGAACACGGCGTTTCGATCCACGCTCCCGCACGGGGAGCGACTGTCATCTAATTAACGCATTGGCACGACTTTCGAAAGCCGACGATAAGCGCGAACCTCCGGTCACGGAGCAAGATTGGGCGCATGCTTCCCCTCACCAGAAAGGGATTACTCACGATTTCAAAGAGCTGATCTTGCGCGAACGTGCCGGTAAATGATGGCACGCTTGAGGTTCGCGCCGTTAGAGGCGCTGACCGACGGTTTGAGCCAGCGCAGCTGATATCTCATCAAACGATGAGCGTACCGCCAAGGTCGGCGGCCGGCTTGGCGCCGACATGCTCCACCTTGTGCCGCCAGTTCGCCCCGAGATGATAATAGCGCAGGCTGTCGTGCTTGGGGTCGATGATGGCTTCAAGCCGCGCCTTCAGGCGCGTCCACTGTGCGGGATCGACCTCGATCTCGAAGACGGAGAACTGCACGCGCTGGCCGAAATCGCGGCAAGCCTTGGCCACCGATCTGAGGCGCGCCTTGCCGTCGCCTTCGATCGTGTTGACGTCGTAGGTCACCAGCACAAGCAAGCGCGCCTCCTATTTCCAGAACCAGGGCGGATAAGCGTCGATGTCGCCTCTCAGATGGCGGGCGAGCATTTGCGTCTGCAAATAGGGCACGAGGCCAAGCGGTGCCTTTTCGTCGAGGAAAGGATGCACGCGCTCGTCTTTCTTGCGCTCCTGCCACGCGGTCAGGACAACTTTACGGGCGTCGTCCTTGAGGCGGACTGCGCCGCTGTCCTCGGTCACGAAATCGCTGGCCTGAAGCTGCTGGCGGTTGATCAGCGAAAGCGCCAGCCGGTCAGCCAGCACCGGCCGCAATTCTTCCATGAGGTCGAGAGCGAGCGATGGCCGCCCCGGACGGTCTCGGTGCAGGAAGCCGACGGCCGGATCGAGGCCGATGGCCTCCGCAGCCGAGCGGCAGTCGTGGGTCAGGAGCGCGTACAGAAAAGATAGCAATGCATTGATGGGATCGAGCGGCGGCCTGCGCGACCGCCCGCGCCAACGAAGATCAGGGGACGGACTGAGGATCAGATCGCCGAAGACCGAGAAATAGAGATGAGCCGCTTCGCCCTCGGAGCCGCGCATCGCATCGGCGCCGTCGTCCTTCCGCTCGACGCGGGCGACGATATGCGCAAGTCGATCGACGACACCTTCGATGGCGGCTCTTCGTTCGACTGCAAACACGTCGCCGTGATCGCGCAGGGCTCGCATCAAAACGGCCCGTTGGTTGGCGATCTTGCCGACCACCAGCGAACGGACGATCTCCGCTGGCGCATCCGAGACACGATATTGCGCGCGGCGCAGAAGCACGTTGCCGCTCACCGGCCCTTCCACGCGAGCCTGAAAGCGGCCAGCACGGTCGAGAAGGACAATGGTTATCCCAGAAGCCGCGCAGGCACCGATCAGCGCAGGCGAAATGTAGATCGCGCCGAAGAGCACCAACGAAGACAGCATATGGAAGGGCACCCGCGCCCGTTCCGCGCCGTCCACCTCCGCCACGAGGTTCTCGCCATCCTTGCGAAGGCTCGCTCCCTCGGTGGTGATGTAGACGGTGTTGAGCAGCTTCTTCATCGGCTTTCTCCCGCCAGCATGCGGTCGACCGTTCGGCGCCGCCAGTCGCGGACGGTGCGGCCGGCGATTTCCGGCTGGCAGAGACCCGCGAGCGAGCAGGCGCGGCAGCGGCTGCGCTGCTGCGTCGGCAATGGGGTGAGGCGCGATGCGAACACATCTCGCAACGCCTCGATGGTGGACAGCGTCAGCGCCCTGAGATCGTTGTCGAAGGAGACCTCGACGCGCCGTTTCGTCTCGGCATAGAAAAGCGCTCCGATGGGCACAGCGTGCCCGGTCATGTCTTCGAGGCAAAGCGCTTGCGCGCAAAGCTGCACCTCGTCGGCCCGATGGGGCTTCGGCTTGCCGCGCTTGTATTCCACCGGAAACGCAATCTCGTGATCGCCCTCCGCACGAAACTCGACGAGATCGGCGACGCCTGCGATGCCGAGGCGCGACGAGCCGATGGCAAGCGCCGTCACGCGCCGCACGCCGCGAACGCGTCGACCGCCTGGCTTATCGGCGGCGACGTGCAGCACGTGACCTTCGGCTGTGAAGCGGTTCTCCTCCCAAAGACGTTCGAGATGGATCAGCGCCGCCTGGCGGAGACAGTAGACGGCGTGCTGCAATGCTGAGAGCGGGATCGGCTCCCGCTCTTCCATCAGCGAACCGGAGCCATCGTTCTCTGTCACAGCCGGTCGATGATTTCGACACCGTCTGGCAGATTGGTGCGATCGATCTCCACTTTGTAGTCGGTGAATTTGCGGGCTGGCGGCGCGTTGTCGATCCTTCGGTCATCGACATCGCGGAACTCGCCGTCGATGTTGCGGCCGACGCGGACGCGCTCGAACAAGGCATGAGCGGATGCTTTGCCAAGCGCGGTATTGTGCTTGAATACGATCAGCTTGCGGCTCGCCATCTCCCCGCGTGCTGCGGAGTGGTCATGTTCGAACATTTCGGCGAGCGCAGTGAACAGCAGGTCGAGATCGCCCTCGTCGAACCCGGTCCGCTCGGCAAGCTTCGCCGAAATGAAGCCATGGGCACGATAAAGACCGTAGGGCACGATGTGTTTGCGCCCCATGGTGCGGTTGTCGGTGCGGTCGACGCTGTCGTCGCCCTCGGCCTTCTGCTTCTTTTCGGCTTCGTTCGTGGCGGCCATGCGCGTGATGGAGATTTCCTGCGCGATGATAGGTTCTATGGACTGGGCGAAGGCGATTTGCACGGGGCCGCGCACCTGCCCACAGTTGATGCCGGTCGACATGACCGCGCCGAAGGTTCTGACGTCATAGAAGTTGGCACACATCCACGCGGTGAGCGCGTGCGCCTCATCATCGGTCCTGGGATTGAGCTTGGCGGCCTTGTCGGTCTTCGGGTCGTCCTTGTAGGGAGCCACCGCCTTGTAGGCTTTGCGGTGTTGCTCGTTCAAGATTGAGCTTTCCTGCACATAGATATGTCGACCTTCCTCGCCGCGATGGGCGAGTTCGACATAATTGCGGATCTTGCGCTTCAGGCTGACGTCGGAGACGAGACCGAAATTGGTCTCCGGGTCGATGCGCGGCATGTTCCCCGCATCGGGGTCGCCATTGGGATTGCCGCGGGTAACATCGAACAACAGGACGAAATCGTAGCGATTGGCGATGGCGGTCATGGGGCGGTCTCCTCGACGGGCGTACCGTTCTTGGTGGATTTGAAAAATTCGTTGCGCTGGTGGTAGTAGCCGAGGCCGAAAAGGGCCTGATCTTCAGCCGACAAGGCGTTCGGGAAGGGGTCGGCGGACGGGTCCATCGCTCCCATGATTTCTCCCACAAGCTTTTCGAGGTTGACCTTGCGACCCGGCGACTGCTTGCCGATCTTGCTCAGATGATTGGCTGAGCCCTTCTCCAGCAGTCCGAAAACCTTGCGGGGTTGCGCCGAGGCAGAACCGTAGAACTTGTCCTTGATGGTGGCGTTCACCTTGGCGCCAAGAGCGTCCGACTGGATGCGCTCGTAGACAGCGAACAGGCGGCCAAGCTGATAGCCTTTGCTTGGATAATCGGGCTTCAAGGCCACGGGCGTATCCTTCCTGTTGTTATTACGAATGAGGAGCGCCTTCAAGATCGCCACCCGAAGCGCGTTGACGTCCTTGTCGGCGCGAAGACGCATCAGCACGGTCGCGAGCAGCGTCTGCGGATAGCGGGTCCCGCCGAGGATCGCGCGCATCCATTCGCCGGCGAGATTGGGTGGCACGTTCTCGCGCTTCTTGAGCACGGCGGTTTCAGCGAGATATTTCCACAGCGCTGGCTGGCCGTCGCGGGGCGGCGGCTCGATCTGCATGTCGGCGAGAAAGCGCTGATAATTTGCGGCGATGGCGCCGAAATCGTCCTCGAAGTAGAAGCGGATGGAGAGGCGCGCGGCGTTGGGCGCCAGCGCGAGGACGTAAAAGCGAACCCCTTCGGCTAGGTCGGGTGCGACGTTCCTGAGCGGCTCGCCATTGCGGATTTGCTTCAGCCTTGCGCCGACGATCTGCGCCTGTGTTCCTTCATCGACGCCGAGCGGTTCGTCGCCGCTATCATCCCAGAAACCGGCAAAGATATTTTCGGCTTCGGCGGCCTTCGCGGCGGACGCATCGGCCCAAAAGACGACGGACGCATCGCCGATCTGAATGCGGTGCCCGCTGTCCTTTTCCAGGAAGCGGTTCAGCGCGGTCGTGTAGGCGAATGTGGCCGCTTCGGACACCGGAGCGTTATCACCCTGCTCGTGGCCGTAAGAACTGAAGGCGTCGAGATTGAATGAAACGATGGAGGCGCCCGCCGACTGTGCCCCCCAAACGCCCTTGATCGCCGGATGCAGCCTTGCAACGGGCGCGCGCTGGCCGGAAATGAGGCAAACCGCTTCCGATTTGGCGCCCTCTGCTGAAAGCCGCGCGCACAGCGCCTTTGCCGCCGGTCGGTCGTGCAACCAGATATTCGCCCTTCGGTCGGCTTCAAGACAGAAGATGATGTTCTGGTCCTTCATCTCTTCTGGCCAGCCATATTCGTCGAAACGGCGGGGGAACCACGTCTTCAAGAAAATGACGAGAGCTTTGAGCCCAGGATCAGTCGTATCTCGAAGCGCTCCCAGGTGGCACTCGCAAAATACTTTGTGCCGAGAAGCGGCATCCTTGCTCTCGGCGCCTGTCACTCCCAGCGCATAGGCACTATTGTCCCAAAGGAAAAACGAACGGGGAGTGATCCCAGGGCGTTTGAAAGAGGCCGGAACCGCGACTGTGCGCGGCGTCCGCTTCTTGTCGTCTTGGCGCAGGTCGACCGGCGGGCAGGCCACCGTGCCGTCCTCGTTGAGCGAGATAAGAAAGCCGATCTTCTCGGACGAGAACCCGAAAGGCGGCGCGTCGGGCAGCCGCCCGTAGGCCTTGGCAAGCGAAGCGAGAATGCTCATCGGCGTACCTCCGGCGCGTCGGGATGCGGCACCGTCATCACACCGTCCCGGAGCTCGGCGCGGAAGAAAAGCGACGGGCGACCGGGGGCGGCGTGGTCGATGTCGAACAGCATGAAGCCGAGGTCGCGCGGCGCGCCGAAACCAAGCGCGGACGTACGGTGTTCCGAAGCGGCTAGGGGCGTCGGCGCATCCGGTGACAGAAGCTCGAAGCGAGCGTCGAACTCGCGCGTGCCGAGGCATGGTTGATGGAAGCACTGGCCGCGCTCGGCACGGCGGTTGAAGATATCGAGGTGCTTGCCCTCATTGTCATCGGGGCCAGCGCGCTCGGTCAGTTCGAAATGCGTGGCGATCACGTAGGCGACGTCGACCAGAACGGTCGCGGCGCGCCGCTGGCGATCCTCGTCCACCACAATCTGCAAGTCGCCCAGATCGCCCCGGTTCATCGCCTGTTTGATCCTGCCAGCCGGCACCTTGTGGCCCACCTCGTTGCGCCGGATCGACTGAAAGCGGATCGTCTTCAGCACGTGGATCTCATCGACGATCCAGCGGATTGCGGGCTTCCAGTGAATGGCTTCGAGGATGCCGCGCGCAGCAGACGGCGTCATCACATCATAGGAGACGCGCTCCACTTTCATCTCGGGGCGCGTAAAGCAGGCACGTTCGCCGGATACTAATAGTCGGATGCCGTAGGGCATTTGGGCTCACTTCCCCTAGATGAACGTCTGGTCATTTCCGAGAAGACTGCCATCCTCCCAGAGCAGCCCTGTTTCCTTCGTGTAGAGATGCGGCGCCTGGAGCACCGCGAACTGGTCGCCGCGAATGTCCTCAGCCTTGAGCGCCACATGCCTGTTCGCCATCAGCAGCGCGCGGGCATCCGGCGGCACCTGCACGATGTAGCCCTGCAACTGCCGGGCGAGTTTGCCCGAGGGAATTGCCGCATTGCCGAGATCGGCGACCGCCCTTTTCGCTGCATCATCGTCGTGCGGCACGATCACCGGCAAGAGACCGCTTTCGATCATGCGAAACTTCTCGCCGACCGTGCGATACTGGAAATGCGTCCCTGTGCGGTCGACGATGAACTGTTTGAGGATGTTCTTGCCGTCGAGCTTGTCGCCCATGCGCCAAAAAACTTCCTCGAAATAGTCCTGAATGGCGGCGGGCGCGAACAGATCAGCATGCTTGTGTCTGATACGTCCAAAATCGCCGATGAGCCCCTTGATCTCGCTCGGCACCGAATAGCCCACAGCCTCGAACACGGTGACGACGCTCGCGTCGGGGTCGCGGCGACCTTCACGATTACAGCGCCCGGCGGCCTGCGCGATCTGGTCCAGCCCCGCCTCGGCCCGGAAGACACGAGGAAAATCGACGTCGACACCGGCCTCCACCAGGGATGTAGCGATCAGCCGACATGAAAGGTCGTTCTCCAGTCGCGCGCGCACATATTTCAGGATTTCGCGCCGATTCACCGCGTATTGCCGCGTGGTAAGATGCAAAACGCCGTCGAGCCCGGCCTTGACTGCGTCGCGATAGAGGTCGAGCGCATGGGCACGGCTGTTGACTATGACGAGCGTCTGTCGCTCGCGGCCAAGCGCATCCACTAGCGCCGCGTTGTCCTTCGGCCCCGCAAAGTCGAGCCGCGTTCGCCGGAGTTCGCGAGCGAGGCCAGCCGGGTCCGGCGCAAGCTCGCGGCCGTCCAGCGGCAGGCCGGGGAAGCCTTCCCGCGCGCCGAGTGCAGGCTGCGTCGCTGTGCAAAGAACGACGGTGCACCCGTAATTGGCCGCCAGTTCCTCAATCGCCCGCATGATCGGGATCAACAGGTGACGCGGCAGCGTCTGCGCCTCGTCCAGAACGATCACCGACCCCGCGATATTGTGCAGCTTGCGGCAGCGCGACGGGCGCGCCGAGAACAGGCTTTCGAATAACTGCACCGTCGTGGTGACGACCACGGGGGCGGCCCAGTCTTCCATGGCGAGGCGAAGCTTGTCGCGGCTGGAGAGGTTTCTGACTTTCTCCTCGTCGATGGCAGAATGGTGCTCGAGCACAATGTCGTCGCCGAAGAGTTTGCGGAAAATATCGGCAGTCTGGTCGATGACGGACGTAAAGGGGATCGCGTAAATGATACGCCGCATGCCATGGGCGCGGGCATGGTCGAGCGCGAAGGCGAGCGAGGTTAACGTCTTGCCGCCACCGGTCGGCACCGTGAGCGTGAAAAGGCTAGGCGCTTCGTTTGCCTTGCCGCGCACATGTGTGAGCACTTGCTGACGCAAGTGGTTGACGTGCGTGTCGCTCCCAACCGCTGCCTTGCGCGATAGTTCAGCATCAAGCCGCTCGCTCAGCGCGGACAGAACATCACGCAGCGCTGGCCAGTCGCGATCTGCCTTCCTCCCCTCGATTCGATTGTAGAACGCTTCGGTGTCCTTGAAATCGGCGTCAACCAGGCACGAGAACAGCATGCGCCCGAGAAACGAAAGCCCGAACTCGGTGGCTTCTTTGCTCTTGAAGGAAAAGGCTGGGTTGAGGTTGCCCAGATCGATGGCCAGTTCACCGCGCCAGGCCGGATTTAGGCGGCTCGGATCGGCGTCCTGCACGCGCTGATTCAGGGAAGACCCGTCGCCGATGCGGTCCGGCAAGCCAGCGTGATGGCCTGCGACGGCATGGGCGATCAGTTCGGCCATCGCCTTGTCGCCAGACGCAGCGTTCGTCAGGATATATGCCGCACCGGCAATCGAATGCTCGACACGGATGTCGCTTCCCTCGAGGCGGCGTTGAAAATCGGGATGGTATTTGCCCAGATCGTGCAACAGCCCGGCTATGCGGGCCGCTCGATCTCCTCCCCACGGGGCACTGAATTGCGCAGCAAGCGCCGCAACTTCCGACAAATGCTGCGCAAGGGATTGCCAATCGCACTTGCTGGCGTCTTTTGAGGAATGAGCAAAAAACATGTCGCTACGATATTATTAAAGTAAGCACAATAATGCCAGAAGTCGTGTTCCTCCCGTATGGTATTATTCGACATTTCCACAACCAATCAATCTGAGTGGGCCACGATACTGAGACCTCTATCGAGCGTCGCGACCTTCTCTGTTCGTGGTATACAGAACGCCAGGGCTTGGGCGGCGTCACATCGTAAGCATCCCCAGGACCGAGGAGACAGGCATTCAGGCAGTTTGCGAATGCGGCCGGCTTTCATTCCTTGACAGGAGGTCAGCGATGCGCCTGGCTGCGCGCGCCGCCGGCGTAAGGACAATGGGGAGCTAGGCGCGGAGATCGACTGTATCCAGCTTGGCTGTCTCGATCCGCGTGTAGATGGCTACTGCGCCGCGTGGTGCTACGCCTTGGTGCTGCGCCTTGGCCGCTGTCTCAGGGCGTCCCATGGGACGGGTTGAAACGTCGCCGTGTCTATGGGGATGCATCGGGATAGGCGCAGCCGTGGAGCCGTGGAACGCGCGGGGACGGGTTGAGCCTTGGCAGGTCGAAGCGGGTCAAGGTGGGCCGCTCCGGGTCCTTCCCGTCGAATGGGTCGACCGGGGGCGCGCACCGAGCCCGGTATTCGAGCCTTTTCGATTAAAATTTTAAATATTTCTCGGGCAGCACTTCGATGTTCGAGTGTGCGAACGGGCTAAATCGCGATATTTCGAGTGTGCAAACGCGTTGCGTGAGTTTGCGCTAGTTTACCCTAGTTTTTACCCTAGTTTTTTAAGCTTTAGATCCTTGATTCATAAGGAAAAATATATTATTTTATTTATATTAGTGTAATTAGCGCCCACACCCTCTGTCATCCCTGAAATTCATCGTAGAAGCCCATCGGACCCCTCGGAGGCCCAAAGTGGTACACCAATTTGCACGAATACACTAATATCGAAAAAACCCTTATAAATCAATGGTTTACACCAGAATAACTAGCGCTAATTAGGTGAAACTGATGAAATAGCAAAAACCCCGCCGAAGCGGGGTTGTTTTCGTCAGGATTTCACGAGCGCGTACCACGGCTTTTTCGAACCTCGTTTCGCGGTGCGATCCGTCACCCGGATTCGACGGTCGCGGAGCAAAAGGGCGAACACCTCGTCGCGTTCCCTCGTCGACAATTTCCCGAATTTCTTTCGCCGTTGACGGGAGATTTGATGCTCGGGAGCGCCGTCGTCCCCGCACGTCTCAAGATATTCGCAGACTGCATCGCAAGCTTTTTCGATGTCGGTCTTCCCGATGTTGCCCTCGAACAGTTTCGCCATCCGGGCCTGATAGAAGAACACGTAGTCGCGCGCCCATTCGACATGCCTCGGCTTGATCACGTCGCAGCCGTCGCTCACCGCCACGATAAGCGCCATCCTCATCGCGATCTCCCGCGTTCGACCGTAGAGTTCGGCCATGCCGCACGCGTCGAGCCGATCCATCTCCCGGCTCACAGCCTGCTCCATCTCGGCAAGGATCGGCATGCACGCCTTCGAGAAGGGGACGAGGATCGGCTCAGGCGCGAACGACGGCTCGACCATCGCCCGCATGCCTTCGAGGTCATCATCGTCGCCTCCGATCTCCCATGCCTTCTGCCGTGCCCATCTGACGACGCGCTTCGGCAAGGAGCTGCCATCGACCTCGCGACTCGACTGTCGTCCGAGCGGGCTTTCGACGATCAGGAAGCGGTTTAGGAAGCCGTCGAGGATGTCTTTCTGGCCGAGGGCATCGTAGAAGCTCTGAGGTGTGGTCATGCCGAGGAGCGTCAGGGCGGGTCGCACGACCTTCGCGTTGTTCTGAGCGTCAGCTTGCTCTTTCGTCATGCCGCGCGTGCTGTAGCCGTTCGTCTGCCACGTCCCATCGAGACGGCCAAACACCTCCATCAGCGCGCTTTGAGCTTCGGACTTGTTGGCGTTTCCCGCCCCGCCGCGCGCCGACGACAGGTATCGACCGAACTCGTCGGTGATGCAGATGTGTCTCGGCTTGGTCAGGAGCGTCGAGAAGACACCGGCCTCTGACGCGTAGTTCTTCGGGCCGGTGAGGGTGTCGAGACCGGCCTCCGTCAGAAACTCTTCGATGACTCGCTTGGCGTGCTCCTTGCCGCCCGCCGTAGGCGCTAGATTGAGGAAGTAGAGGCTCGTGAAGTTCTTGCGGTTCGTCGACCAGTGTCGGCCGAGCACGACCGATCCGAAGGCGAGCGCCGCCTGTACGGCGAACTGCGGTTGAGATTTGATCGCTGTGGCGTTGTAATAGTCGACGACCTCTTGCAGCACGCCGGGGATGCTTAGCACGTGATCGGGAACGCCCTCGCGCTTGAGTATGGCGTAGGGGTCTGCGTCTTGGTCTCTCGGCGGCGTAGGAGGACCGTCGAGATCGTCGAACATCGACATGAGCACCTTCGCGCTCGGCGGCGCTGGCGGGCGTTCCTCGTCCTCGTCGTCAAGCTCTTCGATGGTCTCGTAGAGGGCGCGGTCGTTCGCCTCGGCAACGATGGAGCGCATGGTGACGAGTTCCTCCCGGTCGAACGTGAAGCCCCGCCATTGGGCGAGGTTCTTGGCGCGGTTGTAGCCGTATCCGCGTCGTGACCATTCGTCGAACAGCTCCCATGCTTCCTTGATGAGGGCCTTGTCGTCGGCAAATTCGTGTTTGAGCGCCATTCCGACGCGAACCCAACTGTCCCGGTCATCGGCCCAATCGGGTATCGCGTCGAGATAGTCGCGGGCCTCGTTGATGGTGAGGTTCAGCGGCTCGGAATTTTCATAGAAGCCGGTGCTTTCGTCGCCGCCGACCAACTCGTCGATGAGGTCGGCCGAGATTCGCGGTATTCCGCGCTTCAGATCAGGTTGGAGCACCCATCTGTAAGCCTTGCCGGTGTCGGGATGGATGCTCGGCGGCAAGACGACCTGTTTTCCGGTCCCGAACAGCTCGATTTCCCATTCCCAATGCTCTTTGCCGTCGTCGCCGGTGAATTTGTGCTTGCTGTGGGCGAGTTTCTTGGATCGGAAGGCGTCCTCGGTCAGAAAGTAGAAATGGCGTGAGGCCCCGCCCGAACCCGACTGCACGCACGGCAGTTCCTTCAAATCCCCGTCCGAAATCAGCTCGTCGAGGCGATCCAGAGCCTCGGATTTGGCCTCGGGAACCCGGATATCGAGGTCGATGGCATGTAGGTATAGCCCTTCGACCTTCGACGGCTTCCCGAGCCGGATTCCGACGTTCTGACCATCCCGATAGAGCTTCCGCAACTGGTCGAACGTGTAGACCGGAGCCTCGGACCAACCGTCATTCGCAGGTATCTTCGACTTAGGCCGCAGTAAATGGACGGAGAAACCGGCCTCGACGAGAGGTTTTACTTCCTCGATCATTTATCCATACCCAGATTTTTATCGACGATGACGGGCTTGCGCCCACTCAACCAAAGTTGATGTGCGGGGTAAGCTTCTTACGGTCAGCGTAGAGTCGGAAGCCAAAAGGAAGAATCCGAGACTCGATTCGGCTGTCTCGCTTCCCTCTAACGAGCCATTTGGCCACTCGTCTCTACACGCCGTTTTGACGAGACGTATGTCACCTTAAAGGGGTATAGTCAACTTACGACGCCAATAAACGTGACAAAAAGGGCAGACTTGGAACGCTGTGCTATATTATTGCCTGCCCAATCAATGCAAATAACACGTTATAATTGACACATTGAGGCATCTCTTCTATGTCGCATCCGGTGTGACACGGAGAAGACCGATGCAGGAAGGCCCAGCTGAAAGGGACGATCCTCCCCACAAAGCCTTCGCCAAGCGTTTTGAAAACGTCTGCGAGAACCATCCGGAAGTTCCAGAATTTTCAAGAGGGCGTTATCGCTGGATTCGCGATGAGCTCGAGGCTCGGTTCGGCATAATTGTCGGGCGAGAAACCGTTCGGAAGTGGCATACCGGCGAAACCATCCCGCGAAACGACAAGATGAAGGCGCTGGCCGAGCTTCTATCGGTGGATTATGGGTGGCTTGCCTTCGGGATAAGGCCCGAACTCGATGTGGAGAAGCGGACCGTGCGTGTGCTCGCAGAAAGCGCCGCTGCCAATCTCGTCGCAGGCTTCATCCAGCTCGCTGGCGGCCATTGCGCCTTCCCCGAGGCGGACGACCCAAACAGCTTCGTTGACGTCTACGCCATCCTTGGCAATCGCCAGCGCTCGCTTGCCGTTTCCCTCGCGAAGCCTCAAGAGAACGGAAAGCTCCGCTTCAGCGTCACGAACGAATATCAAAGGTGCATGGTCATAGGCGCAGTGCAGACAGGCATCGGCTCAATCGACATGTACCTCATCCCGCCGCAGCTCATCGAGCGCCATGGCGTCCTTAGAGGTCCATCAACGGACATCGAAGTCGAGGAGAAATCGAAGGGCATCCTCATCGGCGGTGTAACCCTGTCGAAGATCGTCGATTTTAAAAGCGACTTCGCCCGATCACTCGCAAATTGAGGTACAATTGAAGGTACGATGCGTTGGGGGTAAATAAAAAACGCTTTTAAATTAAGAGGTTAGGGGCTATTTCCCGTTGAGCCGAGGTCAACGAGAAAAGCCCCGAACCGTATGCCCAGCGCGGGACGCTGACCTTCGCAATTAGCGCGGCGGCGGCGGAAATCGCAATGGGCGGATGGCGATGCAAGCAGGGCGCCGGGGATTTTCTGCCCCGGGGTGTGTCGGATGGGTGTCTTTGATCTGCCTCGGAGGCTCGGCGGCAGGAAACCCGAAACGCTCAAAGCTGGTAGCGGATCTGATCGCCCCAGAAACGCTCGAGCTTCACCGAAATCTGGTTGAAGTGCTTGAGGTCCGGCACAGAAACGCCGCCGACCTTTTCGAGCATGTTCAATTGCCGTTCGAGCAGGCGGTTCACCATTTCGGAGATGGCCTTGCCCTTGTCCGTCAGCTTCACGCGCACGGAGCGCTTGTCCGTGCGGGAGCGCTGATGATGGATGTAGCCGCTCTCGACGAGCTTCTTGAGGTTGTAAGACACGTTCGAGCCGAGATAGAGGCCACGTGTCTTGAGTTCCCCTGCGGTGAGTTCAACGTCGCCGATGTTGAACAGGAGGAGCGCTTGCACGCTGTTGACATCGGTCCGGCCGACGCGCTCGAACTCGTCCTTGATGAGATCGAGGAGAAGACGGTGCAGCCGCTCGATCATGCGCAGCGTCACCAGATAATTGGATTTCAACGACTGGTCGTCCGGCTGGACGCGTACGAAATCGGCGATCATTGCCAACCATCCTGAGTTGTATAGGAGCCTCTTACGCAACCTAGAGGCGATCAGTAAAAATCACCTTAATTGTAGCAACTTTTACGAGAAATATTGCAAGCCAATGCAATCAGAAGGGTATGCAACCGGTTTATATGCCAGATAGAATTTTTGTCGATTTGAGAATAATTTATCCCGCGACACCGGGGCCCGCTCTCCATCCGAACGCAACTGTCGAAGCGGGAGCAAAAACGCGCCAGGGTGAGCGGGGGTGAACGGAAGGCGCGATGCCATCTGTCAGTGCGCTGGATTGTACGCTGTGAGGCGCGGCTATCGCACGAGATGCCGCCTCAGCGGCACTCGGCACACTAGCGAACGATTCGGCAACAACCGCGGCGCAGCCTCAATGCGGCGCCGGAGCGGCGGTACGCGCCCGGCTTCTCTTGGGCGCGTCGGTCTTTACTGTAGCCGCTTTCACGGCTGCGGGCTTCGCATCCTTGGCGGCGACGGCCTTTGAAGCTTTGGGCGCTTTCCTTGCGATGGCGGCGTCGGCCTTCGCCGCTGCTGCGTCGGCCTTCGCCTCAGCCTGCTTTTTCTGCTCGGCGGCCTCTTCCGCTTCCTTCGCCAGCCGCAACGCGCGGAGCTTCGCCATTTTTTCGGCGCGCAGCCGGGCCGCAGCCTCGATATCATGTCTGACGGCCTGATCGCGCTTCTGAAGAGCAGCGAAGCGATCGGCGGCTTTCGTTTTCGTGGATGAGGCCATAGGGATGTCCTTGTTCTTGCTCACTCGTGCAAAACGCAAATGGTCGGCCCTGATCGCGGATTAGACCGCTCGCTGTGATCCAGAACGCTCCGCGTGCGACAGGCGGCGCGTCGGCGGCACGCGCATCATGCCGATCCAGGCGGCAGACCCGACATCGGCTGCCGCTTCTTAACGATTTTGATGATTTGGTGTCTCGGCGCCCTATTCGCAAGCGGCGGGGGTTGTGTAAATTCGCAGATGCACTAACGATGCGCGTATCGAGTTCCGTTCGTAGCGAAGAAACCATGGACGCCGCGGCGTGTTTCGCTGTCACCTTCACTGGGGGTTAACCAACTTTATTTCATGACGAAACGCATCGAAGACTACGCATTGCTTGGCGATTGCGAAAGCGCGGCGCTGATCGGTTTCGATGGGACCATCGAATGGCTGTGCTGGCCGAGGTTCGACTCCGGCGCGGTGTTCGCGTCGCTCCTGGGCGACGACGATAATGGATGCTGGCGTCTCGCCGCCAAGGATGAAAAATCGCGACGGCGCGCCTACCGCGAGGGGACGCTGATTCTCGATACCGTCAT
Source organism: Rhodomicrobium vannielii ATCC 17100 (assembly GCF_000166055.1). NCBI lineage: Bacteria > Pseudomonadati > Pseudomonadota > Alphaproteobacteria > Hyphomicrobiales > Hyphomicrobiaceae > Rhodomicrobium > Rhodomicrobium vannielii. The sequence continues at coordinate 1,337,838 of NC_014664.1, read as the reverse complement.
CGAAACAGCGACCGGCAGCGCACTCGTGATCGATTTCATGCCGCTCGGCCCCGGCAATACGCGCCGCCTGGTGCGCATCGTGGAAGGCCTTACCGGGGAGGTCGATATGGAAACCGGGTTCCGGCTGCGTTTCGACTACGGGCTCATCGTGCCGTGGATCACGCGCGTCGACGGCGACGGTTTCGAGGCTATCGCCGGACCCGACAAGGCGGTGCTGACTTCGGGGGCGCCCATCGCGGCCGAAGGGGGGCGGCTGTTCGGCTCGTTCACCGTGAAGGCGGGCGACAAGGTGCCGTTCGTCCTCGCGCACGGGGCTTCGTATCAGCCCGTTCCTCCGGCAATCGATCCCTTCAAGGCGCTCGACCAGACCGAAACCGCCTGGCGCGAGTGGACCGGCCAGTGCATCTATGACGGCCCGCACGCCGAGATCGTCCGCCGCTCGCTGATCGCGCTCAAGGGCCTGACCTACCAGCCCACGGGCGCAATCGTCGCCGCGCCGACGACGTCCCTGCCCGAAGCCATCGGCGGCGAACGCAACTGGGATTACCGCTTCTGCTGGCTGCGCGACGCGACCTTCACACTGCTCGCGTTGATGAATACCGGCTTCCGCTTCGAGGCCGAGGAATGGCGCACATGGCTGATGCGTGCGGTGGCGGGCAGCGCCCAGCAGGTACAGATCGTGTACGGCATCGCGGGCGAGCGCCATCTCGTGGAGAGCACCATTCCGTGGCTGCCGGGCTTCCGTAATTCGCGGCCCGTGCGCATCGGCAACGCGGCGGCCGGGCAGTTGCAGCTCGATATCTTCGGCGAAGTGATGGACGCGCTGTATCAATCGAGCAAATGCGGGCTCGAACCGACGGGCGAAGCCTGGCACCTGCAACGCAACCTTGTCGAATATCTGGAGCGGATCTGGCGTTTGCCCGACGAAGGATTGTGGGAGGTGCGCGGCGGCGCGCGCCATTTCGTGCATTCCAAAGTCATGGCGTGGGTTGCGTTCGACCGCGCGGTCAAGTCGGTGGAGCGCTTCGGCGTGGAAGGGCCGGTGGAGCGTTGGCGCGTTGCGCGCGATGAAATCCACGCACAGGTCTGCGCGGAGGGGTATGACGGGACGGTGGGCGCGTTCGTGCAGAGCTATGGGTCTACGGCGCTGGATGCAAGCGCGCTTCTCATCCCGATCGTCGGCTTTCTGCCGCCGTGCGATCCGCGCGTGCAGTCCACGGTCCGCGCAATTGGCGATCATCTGCGCAGCGGCCGCCTGATCCGCCGATACGATACGAAGCGAACGGATGACGGGCTCGACGGCGGCGAGGGCGCGTTTCTGGCCTGCTCGTTCTGGTATGCGGACAATTTCGTGCTTCAGGGACGGCTCGCCGAGGCCGAGGACTATTTCGATTACCTCGTCACGCTCGGCAACGATGTCGGGCTGTTCGCCGAAGAATATGATGAGGCGCGTGGGCGGATGCTTGGCAATTTTCCGCAAGCGTTCTCGCATGTTGCGCTCGTCAATACCGCGTGCAACCTCGCTGCCGCGCGGAAGCCTTTCGAGGAGCGTGCCGGCGCGACGCTCCGGGATGCTCCCTGATGAAGCCATGCGAAAAGCGCGCCGCGAGCCTCAACCGGCAAGTTGACTTTCCCTTCAAAACGCCGGATATAAACCGCTTAGCGTTTGATACGTGAAATCCGCGCGACCTAAGGCCCCCTCTCATCCGAGAAACCAAGTCCGCCGACCTTGACATTCAAGTGACGCGGCGCCGATCGGTGCGCTTACAACGATAGGGAAACCATGGTCTACGCCGTTATTCGCACGGGCGGAAAGCAATACAAGGTTGCGCCGCAGGACGTGCTGCAGATCGAAAAAATCGAAGGGGCCGCGGGCGACTCGGTAAACTTCGCGGAAGTGCTGGCGCTCGGCGGCGGCGAAGGCGAGCCGAAGTTCGGCGTGCCGCTCGTCAGTGGCGCGGCGGTCTCCGCAGAGATCGTCGAGCAGGGCAAGGGCCCGAAGATCATCATCTTCAAGAAGCGCCGTCGCCAGAATTCGCGCCGCCGCAACGGCCATCGTCAGTTTCTGACGACTGTGCGGATCGTCGACATCCTGACGGACGGCAAGGCCGCTCCCGTGAAGGCCGCCGTTGAGGCTCCGAAGGCCGAAGCCGCGCCTGCGGAACAAGCTCCGAAGAAGGCCGCGAAGGCGAAAGCCGCTCCGGCGGAAGGCGGCGAGGAGGCTCCGAAGAAGCCCCGCGCCAAGAAAGCGGACAAGGCCGAGTAATCGCGGCGCAGATATAGAGGCACAGGACAATGGCACATAAAAAAGCAGGCGGTTCGTCCCGTAACGGCCGCGACTCCGAAGGCCGGCGCCTCGGCGTCAAGAAATTCGGCGGCGAGAAGGTCATCTCGGGCAACATCATCCTTCGCCAGCGCGGCACGGAGTGGCATCCGGGCAATGGCGTCGGCCTCGGCAAGGACCACACGATCTTCGCAATCCGCGAGGGTGTGGTCGAGTTCAAGGCCAAGCGCAACGGCCGGACCTTCGTGTCCGTGATCGACGCGGGCGAATAAGGAAGCGCGCGGTGCGGATCGCGGCGAAAGCCGCGGTGCCGCCGTTTGTGCTTCGAGGGGGGGCAAGCGAAAGCCACCGGTCTTCGCGCGCGCCCTCGGAGCAGACTTCACGCAAAAAGTTTCGCGGCTGGCGGCTCGTTTCGCCCGCCGCACATTGCTCGGCTACGACCGAGTGGCGCGTTTGTAGTGCAGCGTTTCCGTTGCGCGACAATTTGAGATCTGGCGCCGCCGTGGCGCTTCCCGCTCCGGCGAGCATGCCGCATTGTGAGGGGCGGGCGACATGAGCAATCGGTTACCGTTGGTCCGGACTGCGGGCGAACTGCGCAAGACCGTTCAAGGCTGGCGCAAGCACGGCGAGAAGGTTGCGCTCGTGCCCACCATGGGCGCGCTGCACGAGGGACATCTGTCTCTCATCAAGCTCGCGAAGAAGTACGCGGATCGCGTTGTGGTCTCCGTCTTCGTCAATCCGACGCAATTCGCGCCCCATGAAGACTACAATTCCTATCCGCGCACCGAAGAGCAGGACTGGCACAAGCTGGCCGCTGGCGGTGCGGACGCGATGTATGCGCCCAATGTGCACGAAATCTACCCGGGCGACTTCGCCACGCGCGTAGAGGTGGCGGGCGTTACGCAGACGCTCGAAGGTATCTCGCGACCGCATTTCTTCTCCGGCGTGACGACGATCGTCGCGAAGCTCTTCCTGCAATGTCTGCCGGACGTCGCCTTGTTCGGCGAGAAGGACTACCAGCAGCTTCTCGTCATCAAGCGCATGGTCAAGGATCTGAACTTCCCCATCGTCATCGTGCCCGGCCCGATCCTCCGCGAGCCGGACGGCCTCGCGATGTCGTCGCGCAACGTCTATCTCGATGCACGCGAGCGCGGGCTCGCTCCGCAGCTTCATGCCGTCATCAAGGATATGGCATTCGATCTCGTCGCCGAGCGCGAGGTTGATGAGACGCTGGCGCAGGGCGTCGCGCGGCTCGAAAGCGCCGGTTTCCGTGTGGACTATCTCGAAATTCGCGATGCCGAGACGCTGCTCCCCCTCGAAGGGATCGTGAGCCAGCCCGCACGCGTGCTCGCCGCCGTCTATCTCGGCCGCTTGCGTCTCATCGATAATGTCGCCGTCGTCCCCGAATAACTCGGCCGCCGAAGCGTCGTGATGCGCGAGCGGCGCCCTCCTGCCTTGGAAGAGCGAAGCTGGCGGGCGTGGGAAGACCCGCCAGCCCTCGCACGCCCTCTATGGGCGCGGAGCCGTTGTCGCGTCGTCAATCATGCCTTCACGATTTTCCCGCGAGCCGGTATGCCGCTTCGCCTGAAACCGCTTCAACTGCTTGAAGACGCGCTATTCGCCGATCGGTCCTCGATACCAGAGCTGGCAGGGGGCCGAACTGTGCCTCACAGCTTGTAGTTCAAGCCGATGCGGACGAGGTCGAGATCGCTTTCCAGTTTGTAATTCTGGGTCGCGCTATAGTTGCCCGGAAAGCCGGTGGCTCCGGTCAGGTCTTCGAAGCCCGCATGCAAATATTCCGCCTTCACCGACAGGCGCTCGGTCAGGAAGTGCTCCACGCCGCCGCCGACCACCCAGCCCGACCGCCAGTCCGTACCAAACGAACTTTCGTTCGTGTTGTTGCCGGAAATCGTCTCGTTGGTGTGAAGCGCCGCGTAACCCGCTGTGCCGTAGATGAGCGTGCGGCCCATCGTGTAGCCGAGGCGGCCGCGCAACGTGAACAGGCCGTCCCAGCCGCCCGTCCAGTAATGCCCGTCGAAAACAGCCTTGCCCTGATCTCCTTGCAGGCCGAGCCAGCTGAAATCGGCTTCAGCGCCGATCAGCCAGGTTGGTGCGATCTGATAGTTGTAGCCGATGGTGCCGCCGAGGAGGACGCCGTCCGGGTCGTTTGTATCGACGCCATGCTCATCGTTGGCGTTGGCGGTGACGGACGCTTTCGAGCCGCCGGAGCCGTAGCCGATCGTGGCGCCGTAGTAGGCGCCCGCCCAGTTCCATGGTACCTCGACGTAAGGAGCATCCTTCAAGCCGCCCGGTGCCGACTTGGCAATATCCGTAGCATTAACCCCGCCCGTCGCTGCAACCGTAAGTGTTACAACCGTAAGAATGGCTTTGTAGCCCATTGTTCTCTCCAGATATGGAAGAACCGTCGCCAATATAGGACGCACGAATTCTTCCGATTCAGCCGGAAATAAGAGAGATTAGCAACGGGATTACGTTTGCTGATTTGATTGTCGGCAAATTGACCGAAAGCAGTCGGGAAAGCCTTTTATAAGACCGGAGTTTGTCTCCACCCTGGGTTTAATTTATTGAAAATTATAACTATTCTTACAGAATGAGGCGACTGGCATACAGGTATGCCATATTTCACGAACGTTTTCTGATACGAACCGTAACGGTTGCCGACAGCGCGGGGGCAATACGTCTGGAGGCGATGTGATTCGCGCGGCGTTGGATGGGGCGGGGGGCATCGCGCCTGACGGCGTCACGAGGGTGCACACGCCGTCCATGTACCGCAAGGGGGCGCGTTTCGCCGCGTTCTGGTGTCGTCGCTCCGCCGCGCTCGACGCTTGCGAGCGCAAACGCAAAGCGCTCCGCTCGATGCGGGGTGATCCTTGAAGCTTCCGCCCTAGCCTCGAACGCGCTTCACTGCGTCAGCACCTGCCGTAGCGCGTGATAGCCCATGAAGCTGCGCCACCCACGGCCGCGTTTGTCGCCCGATCGCGTCACCATACCGATGAGGGAAGGGTCGTTGGCGGTGCTAGTGCCTTGGCGCATACACGTTGCTGAACGCTTTCCAGCAAAAATATGCGGCGGAGCACTAGCCGCCGATTGATTCTACTGCGGTTTCAAATTTTACATTTGATGACGGCACCCCCAGCGGGCGTGAATCAAATCAAGACTCACGGCACTGGTCGGTTGCCGTCGCTGATCGGGCGGGCCTAGCGAGAAATTCCGCGGAAGCCGGGCATCGGCGAATATCCGTAGGGCACTCCGCTGTTCATCGTGTTCTGCTGGGAGCCGAAGGGGCTCGCAAATGACCCGCTCGCCGCGCCGCCCGACACGTAGAATCCGCTTTTGAATTCGCCCTTGCCGTCGACCTTGTCCTGAAGCGCTTTCAGCTTGTCATCGTCGTTGAGAGCGGCTGCGGCATCACTGTTTTGCTGCACGGGCTCGCTCGACCACGCCCACACTTGCACCGGCGTCAAAAGAGAAACCGCGACCGCGGCCAGACCTGCAAAAGCAACCTTGCGCATTTTTTCCCTCGCTCGCAATTGCTGGCGCTTTCCTAACATGCTCCGCGGCACTTTGTACAGATTATCGCTAAAGTTGTAACGATCACGAACAGGCTACCTCGCCACCCGGGAGGGGGAGGCACACGCACCGGAATGCCGTTCTAGCGTCAGCGCTCCTTAACGATTTATTCACATTGCGCTTTTTCCCGCGGAAAGATGGGTGCACCTTGCTCGCTTCCAACGGAGGATGATGATCATGTCGAAAGACCGCTCGCCCGACACGCTCATTCGCCGCGCGAAGCAGACGCGCGACCAGGCCGATGCGCTCGAAGAGATCTGGCTGAAGAACGCACTTGAAGATGTGGCGCAGGCTTATGAGTGGCTCGCGTTGAAGCTCGCAGCCGAGCCCACGAACTCGATCAATTGATCTGGCGCGCTGTCGCCGAAGCCTTCGCAATAGCGCCTGTGGCTCGCCATACCGCGTTACCGTCTTGTCAAACGCTTGAAGCGTAGTATCGATACGCGCATCGCGATTGTTCGAGCGACGTTCACCCGCAAGCGCCAGCAGAAGGCGACCATTGGGTTGTCGAACACTCGCGGCGTTTTCGGCTTCTGCCGTCATTGCGCCGTCGCTTCCGATGGCTGCCGCTTTCACGAGCGCGCGGTCACACCGCTTCCCTCTCTGGAGATGAGATGCCCGGACTTTATCTGGAACCGACCGGCTTCCTTTATGGCGAGATTGCGCGCCAGGCGATTGCGGCGGGCGAGGCGCTGCCGCTTGCCGGAAGCCCGCGCATCGCGTTCTCGGCGGCGCGGCTTCAGGAGGGCGGGCCCGGCGGCATCCGCAACATCTTTCTGCGCGCATCGGCCCTGCCGCAGCTGAGCGAGCCGCGTGTGAAAGATCTGCTCGCGCGCATCATAGAACCCCGCGCCGACATCGCAGGCGTGCCGATGGACGGCCCGCGCATCATGGGCATTCTGAACGTCACGCCGGACAGCTTTTCGGATGGCGGCTACCATTTTGCGACGGATGCGGCGTTGGCGCATGCGGCGGATCTGGTGCGGCATGGCACCGACTTTATCGATGTCGGCGGGGAATCGACGCGGCCCGGTTCCGATCCGGTGGACGTCGAGGAAGAGGTGCGACGCATCTTGCCCGTGCTCGAAGGACTCGCCGCATGGCAGACGCCGGTCTCCGTGGATACGCGACGCCCTGAAGTCATGCGCGCGGTGGCGGGAGCGCGGCTCGACATCATCAACGACGTGTCCGCGCTCACCTTTTCAAGCGACAGCCTTTCCACGGCGGCCGAACTCCGCAAGCCCGTGGTGCTGATGCACGCCAAGGGCGATCCGAAAACGATGCAGGACGCGCCGTCCTACGCCGACGTCGTGACCGATGTTTTCGACTGGCTCGAAGCGCGGATCGAGGCGGCGGTTGCGGCGGGGATCGACCGCGCGAAGATCGTCGCGGACCCGGGCATCGGCTTTGGCAAGACGCTCGCCCACAACGCGGCCCTGCTGCGAAGCATCGCGCTGTTCCACGGTCTCGGCGTGCCGCTGCTCGTAGGCACTTCTCGCAAGCGGTCGCTTCAGCGCGTGGCGGTGGCCGAGCTTCCGGGCGACATCGACGCCGCGAGCGTTGCTGCAGCCCTCGACGCGGCCTCGCGGGGCGTGCAGATCGTCCGTATGCATAATGTCGGAGCCACGGCGCAGGCGCTCGCGGTCTGGCGCTGGCTCAACGGCCGCAATCCATAGTGCAGTGAATTTGATCGCATGGGCGGCTGCCATGCTTCTGAAGCGCTTGCAGGATGCGGTCGCGGATTGTATGCGAGACACCACCGCTAGTATTCATTGTAGCCTTGGAACAACCAGGCTCAATTCCGTCAAATATTTAAATATAATGGTGAGCCGGCACCGGGTGGCCATCGGTTTGGTGGGATAACAGACTTCTTGGGAATGGACATGCGGCAAAAACTCTTCGGCACGGACGGCATTCGCGGACAGGCAAACACCTGGCCGATGACGGCTGAGATTGCACTGAAGGTCGGCATGGCGGCTGGCCACATGTTCACGAATGGCGGCCGTCGCCACCGCGTCGTGATCGGCAAGGACACGCGGCTATCCGGCTACACCATCGAGAACGCGCTCGTTTCCGGCTTTACGTCGGTCGGCATGGACGTGGTGCAACTCGGCCCGATCCCGACGCCCGCTGTTGCCATGCTCGTGCGGTCGCTGCGCGCGGACCTCGGCGTGATGATCTCCGCATCGCACAACGCCTATCAGGATAACGGCATCAAGCTTTTCGGCCCCGATGGCTACAAGCTCTCGGACGAGGTGGAGACCGAGATCGAAGCCGAAGTGTTCGGCGACATCGACAGGCTGCTCGCCGAGCCCGACCACATCGGCAAGTCGCGGCGCATCGACGGCATCGTGGACCGCTACATCGAATTCGCCAAACGCACGCTCGACCGCACGATCAGCCTCTCCGGCCTCAAGATCGTCATCGACTGCGCGAACGGCGCGGCCTATCGCGTCGCGCCCGCCGCGCTGTGGGAACTCGGCGCCGAGGTGGTGGCGCTAGGCGTCGCGCCGGACGGCCGCAACATCAACCGCGAATGCGGTTCCACCGTGCCCGATCACATCTGCCGCAAGGTTCTCGAGACAGGCGCACATATCGGGATCGCGCTCGACGGCGACGCCGATCGCGTCATCATCTCCGACGAAAACGGCCAGATCGTCGATGGCGACCAGATCCTCGCCGTCATCGGAGAAAACTTCCGCAACACGGGACGCCTTCGCGGAGGCGGCGTCGTCGCGACGGTGATGTCCAATCTCGGCCTGGAGCGCCATTTCGAGAAGCTCGACCTGTCGCTGATCCGCACCAAGGTTGGCGACCGTTACGTGGTCGAGGCAATGCGGCGCGGCGATTACAATGTCGGTGGCGAGCAATCCGGCCACGTCGTGCTGTCGGACTTCACCACGACGGGCGACGGCCTCGTGACCGCGCTTCAGGTGCTGAGCGTCGTGATCCAGAGCGACAAGCCCGTCAGCGAGGTCTGCCGCCGCTTCGAGCCGGTGCCGCAACTTTTGAAGAACCTTCGCTTCTCAGGCCCGAGCCCGCTCGAAAGCGAGGCGGTCAAAAGCGTCATCGCCGCGCAGGAAGTGCGCCTCGGAAGGGCCGGGCGGCTCCTGATCCGCAAATCCGGCACCGAGCCGTTAATTCGCGTCATGGCGCAGGGCGAGGACCAGACGCTCATCAGCGGCGTCGTGGCGGAGATCGTCGCCGCCGTGCAGGCGGCCGGGCAGGGCGAGGGCGTTGTTTCGGCGTCGTAAAACGGCCTCGGCGGGGCAGTCTCCGGCCCCCGCCGCGCCTTCACGAAATACTTACGATTACTTCATCCTTCAGTAACCATTAAAATTAGTGATGGCGTTTTCCAGTAAAAAGGGCCGTCCCGAAAGTGATATTTAACCTTACCGGTTTACCAATGATGCCAGACCGATTTAGCCCGTCCCATGCCGCATCAGTGGATAAAACCATGAGCTTTATGTCAGATTACGACGCTACTCCCGAGGGCCTGCTCGGAGCGGCCAGCCGCTTCGACGCCTATTTCGACGTTTACGGCCTGAGCCTCAAGCAAGAGGCCGACGAGGTGCAGCGAACCGTCACTCTGATAGCGCGCTCCCCTGTTTCCCCGTGTGCGAAGGCGCTGGCATTGAACCTCGCCCGCTTCCAGCCGCGCTCCGTCGAAGTCAACGTCATCTTCTCGCAGATCGCGCCCGCCGACGAGCTTGAGTCCTTCGTGCGCTCGCTCGCCAACGCCTGCGGAGAAGCCCCCGAAATCATCGTCCGCTGGGCCAAAAATCGCGCGCTTCTGGATGCGCATGAGCGCCTGACGCTGGGCCGCACGCTGTGCTGGACGGGCGATTCCATGCGCCGCTCCGAGGATACGCGCAGCGCGATCGACCGCGTGGAAGATTGCACGCCGGTTGTGCTCGCCGAAGCCATTGCGAGCTTCTCGGCGCTGTGGCGCGCATCGGTGCCGCTGCCGCGCATGGCCTTCGCGCCGGTAAGGGAGCCCGCACTCGCGCGCGCCGTGGCGTCGTCTCCGATGATGGAAACGCCGATGTCGCTCGAAGCCAACATCGTGCGCCTCGATGAATATCTGCGCTGGCGGCGGCATTAAATAGCCACGCACCGATAGCGAATCTCGCAAGGGCGGCCACGAGCCGCCCTTTTTTGCTGCCGCTGCGCCGCCCGGTCAGCGAACCTTGAGCAGATTTCTCAGCGCGAGCAGGAAAAGAAAGATCAGCGCCGCGCTCAGGATCGCCTGAAAGAGCGCCAGCGAGGATACGACGAGCGGCATGATGGGCGTTCCGCCCGGCTCGACGCCATAGAGGCAGCCGAACACGCGGCGGGCGTTAATGGAATCGTGCCAGTCGATTTGCAGGAACGCGCTTCTAAGCGAGAGATAGATGGCTTCGAGGATCGGGTTCGAGGTGCCCGAGGCGCAGGGCGAACCGATTGCGGCGGGCGGCCATTTCAGGAACGATGCGGCGCTCCCGCGCGCGGCGAGATAGAAGCACGCGAACACCACAACGGACAGCAGCCACAGCGCCGCCGGTCTCAGCAGCGAGCGGCCGAAATTCGCAACGCCGCCGTAAATGTAGCCGAGCCAGAAGCGACCGATGCCGGAGCCGAACGGCTTGTCGCTCCAAAACCTCCGGCAGCGGAACTCCTGCGCGAAAAATTCCTGCTCGCGGGGTAGATCCTGCGCCTCCGACGCCAGCTTCTTCAGGCGGCGGAACTTGGCGGAGGCGTCCGGGTCCTTGCACACCTTCGCGGCCTTGAAGAACGGCCCGCGCGGATCGGAAATGCCCGCCTTTTTCCACGAGTGAAAGCGCTTCAGCGGATCGGCCACCGTCATGTTGTCGAGGCGAGGCGGTTCGTGGAAGTTCGCCTCCAGGAAATCCGGCACGGCTTTGAAATTCGCTCCTGCGAGAACGAACGCGACGCGGCTCTGCGCGGCGCTGAAGTCGGCCTTTGCGAGGAAGGCGGCCGAGGCGAACGAAACCGGCGCTTCGAATCGCGCCTCGCGGAAGACCGCCTCGCCCTCGAACCGGCTTTCGGCGAAGGTGGATGTCTTGCCGAGGCTGAAGCTCGCGAAATCCGCCTGACTGAGAAAGCGCGCGCCTGCGAAGGTCACGCCGCCCGTGAACCCGGACTGGCGGAAAATCGCGGGTGCGCCGAACTCGGCGGCCGAAAAATCGGCCTCGCCCGAAAAGCGCGCGTCGGTAAAGGTTGCGTCGAGCGCGAACTTCGTACCGGGAAAGCGCGCCTTGCCTTCCGCGCGCATGTCCACGAAGGACGCGGGCTTATCGAACCGCGCGTCGCGAAACGAAACGTCGTTCCAGAACTGGCCGCGATCGAACCGCACCTCGCCCTTGAAGGCGGCTTCAGCGAACCGCGCTTCGCCCGTGAACTGCGCCTCCGCGAACCCGGCATTGCCAAGAAATTGCGCGGCGTTGAAACCGGCCGAGCCGGAAAACACCGCACCTTCGAACATCGTATCGGACAGGAAGCGCGCCTCATCGAACCGCGCGGCGGCGGCAAACTGCGCTTTGGAGAAGTCGGCGCTGCCGGAAATCAGGCTGGAGCGGAAATCGGCCTTGCCCGTGAAGCGCGTCCGCTGGAATTTCACGCCGTGGCTCAGCGGGCCGTTCTTCTCCTTCAGGAACTCCGCGCGCTCGAAATCGGCCACACCGTCGAAAAGCGCGTCGTCGAAAACCGCTTGCCCCGAAAACTTCGCAGCCTTGAAGGTCGCGTCGGCCTGAAAATGCACGCGCGCAAAAGTGGCGGAAAGCCCGAACTCGGCGCCCGCGAACGAAACCGGGCGCTCGAACACCGCGCCGGTCAGGTTCACCGGGCCGGGGAATATGAAGCCCTCGAAATCGACGGCGTCCTCGAAACGCTCATTCGCGAAGTCCGCCTTCGCCACCTTGAGCCAGAGGCGCGTTTCGTCGTTGTCGCCCTCGCCGAACCAGTTCAGCGAAAGCGTCCCCGCCTCCTCGAAATTCGCCTTCGATTTCAGGACCTGCGAAGCCCAGTCGTTCCACGCCGCGCGGCCCATGTCGAACAGCGCCCGCGTCTCCTGCCCATTCATGCCGTCCCAAGCCCCATCGCCCGCCGCGGCGACTTCCCGAACAAAATTATACCGAGATGATCCTTGAACAGCCTTTCCATCATGAATTGGGCGGGCGTGAGGTATTCCCCCGGAAATTAGTCTTTGAACCGCGCCTTGCAGTTGTGCTTACCCTTCTCGCCGAATTTCCCGCCAACAGGAGCCTTGCCATGGTCGAATGGTTCACCGTCCTCGTTGTTTTCCAGCTCGCGGGGGAAGTCCTGTCGGCGGCGACGAAGCTGCCCGTGCCGGGCCCTGTGTGCGGAATGGTGCTCTTGTTTCTCGCGCTGGTCATCTACCGACGCGTGCCCGACGGCCTGGCGAAAACGGCCGAAGGCCTGCTGACCAACCTGTCGCTGCTGTTCGTGCCAGCGGGCGCGGGCGTCATGTTGCATTTCGGCGTGCTGGAACACGACTTGCTGCCTATCGGCGCGTCGCTCATCCTGAGTACGCTTCTCACCATCGCGGTCACGGCGGCGCTGATGGCGTGGCTGTCGCGCAAGGCATCCGGGAATGCACCGGAGCCGAAGCCAGCCGCGCCGGAGCCCGAGGCGCGCTCATGACCAGCATCGCCGACATCTGGGTTTACCTCTCCGCGAGTCCGCTCCTGCATCTCGCGCTAACGCTCGTGGCGTATCAGGCGGGTTACGCGGTCTATCGGTGGCGGAAGTTCAATCCCATTTTCAACCCGGTGCTGATCGCGATCATCATTCTGGTGACGATCCTGCTCGTGACGCATACCAGCTACCAGACCTATTTCCAGGGCGCGCAGTTCGTGCATTTCCTGCTCGGCCCGGCGACGGTGGCGCTCGCGATCCCGCTATATCGTCAGGTCGCGCGGGTTAGGAAGTCGGCGCTCGCGGTGACGGTGAGCCTCTTCGTTGGCTCGATCACGGCGGCGGCAAGTGCGGTGTTCATCACGTGGGTGCTCGGCGGCACGCGCGATTCTTTCGTGTCGATGGCGCCCAAATCGGTGACGACGCCGGTCGCCATGGGCATAACCGAGCAGATCGGCGGCCTGCCGACGCTGACGGCGATGTTCGTCATCCTCACCGGCATCACGGGCGCGATGCTCGGCGCGCCGCTCCTGAATGCGCTCGGCATCAAGGACTGGGCCGCGCGCGGTCTCGCCATGGGTACGGCGTCGCACGGCATCGGCACGGCGCGCGCGCTTCAGGTGAACGAGGTCGCGGGCGCGTTCGCGGGGCTTGCGATGGGGCTGAACGCGCTCGCGTCGGCGCTGCTGATCCCCGCCGCGTGGCATCTGATCTTCGGGGGATAGGCGATGCGGCCTAATTCCGCCTCCCGTCGCTACGGCTTGACGAGTTCGATCACGATGCGCACCTGCGCCGAGAGCGTCTCCTCACCGACTTCGACCGGCACGGACTGTGCCTTCGCGTATGCGGCCCCGCGAAAAACCGGCGCAGGCCCTCCGGCGCCCTCTTCCACGATGGAAAGCACGGCGCCCAGCTTCAGCCCGGCCGCTTCCGCGTAGGTTTTCGCCTTCGCAAGCGCGTGCTCTACCGCTTTGCGGCGAGCGTCGCCGAGATATTTCTCGGGCTCCGACACGGCGAAGTCCGGCCCGGAAATCTGGTTCGACCCGGCCGCCACTGACGCGCCGAGGATTTCCCCCAGCCGGTCGAGTTTGCGCACGGTCACGCTCACAGTGTTCGAGGCGCGGAACGTGAACGTGCCGGACGCTCCCTTGCTCGCGTAACTGGCCGTCGCCGTCTGCGGATAGAGAGAAAACTGCGAGGTCTGCAAGTCCTTCTGTTCGATCCCAGCGGCTGCGATTTCGGACAGCACCTTCGCCGTGGCCGCGCTGTTCTTCGCGACGGCCGTTGCGGCGTTGGCGTCCTCGGTCGCAACGCCGATGCGGATCACCGCGATGTCGGGTTTGACCTGCACGCCGCCCGTGCCCGAGACCTCGATCGTCGGCATCTTCTGCGCGGGGAGGCTCAATTCCTGCGGCTCTGCCGATACTGCTGTCGAAAAGGCGACTGCAAAGGCCGCAACAGGAACAAGGAATGCTTTTCTCATGGTGCTTTCTTCGCTAAGAATCATAACCGGCACTGCATATGAGACTTTGCGTCGGGCAGCGTTAGCTATGCCGCCCATTAAGTTTCAGTAGGCTTCTCCGAGACCGGCCGGACGAAAGCGATGTCTCGCATAACGGGCGTGTAGCTCAATGGTCAGAGCTAGCGGCTCATAACCGCTTGGTTGCAGGTTCGAGTCCTGCCGCGCCCACCACAATCGCTGAACGCGGCTTTGGCAAAGAGTCCGCACTTCAAAGGCCGCCGGTCGTCGCCGCCAGCTGCTTCCGCAACTCAACGCCAGCCCAGACCGCTTGCGTCTTATGGGCGTCGGTATTAAATCCACGGCGAAGGCTCGGATGGAAGCGATGCTATTTCTGCGTGTCTCAGGATTGACGCTCTTGTTCGGCGCTTTCGCGGCGCTCGTCTATGACGGCATTCGGCTGGTCGGCAGTCCGGGGCGGGGCCTGCCGCTCACGTCGCTCTCGGCGCAACTCGATCGAGCGCCCGATGCTCACGATGCGCTCCAGCGGTTCTTTCTGGACAACGCGCCGTCTTATCTGTGGAACGGTATTGTCGAACCGCTGCTCGTGCTGCCAATTTTCCTGCTTTTCGGCGTTGCGGGCACGCTGCTCTTTCTCGCGGGCTATCGGTCACCGCCGCCCGAAATCGTCGGCGATTGATCGATCCGCAAGCCGCCCCCCGGTTGGCGCGCGTTCTTCATGCGAACTGCGTCTCGCTCGGCTTGGGCAGCTTCAGCCACGGAAAAGCGCCGCGCGACTGAAACGCACGGCGCCCTATACTGGCAGCGAGTGTAGCCGGACCGCTACTTCAGCGGAGCCGGAGGCGTGAAAATGGCATAGTTCACGCCGAGTTTCACCGAGTTGGCTGTCAGATCGCTGAGGTTTTTGAAATCGGCGCTGTAGCGTCGCTCGGTCTGCGCATCTGCCGAGATGCCGTTTCTATAGTCATAGCAGCAGTTTCCGCCGACATTTGGCTCGCCGAAATTGAAGTACAGATATTCGGCCTTCACGGACCAATTGTAGTTCCACTTGTATTCGAGCCCGCCGCCCACAGTCCAGCCGGCAAGAGTGTTGCCGTTGTCGGTCGTGGAACTCCAATCGTAGTTGTACCCTGTGGCGCCGTTCTCGCGAAGCACGCCGACGCGGAAGGAGTTGTTCAGCCACGCGAAGCCGCCCTTGGCGTAAATCAGCGTGTTGCCCGCCGCGTAGCCGATGCGACCCGTGATGTCGCCGTAAAAGCCGCCCTTGTTGGTGAAGCGGATGCGCGTGGAAGCGTCGGGATCGAGGCCGCGCCGGTCGTCATCGATGTAGATCGTCTTGCTCGCGTCGTCCCGCCAGCCGCCGATGTCGAGTTCGATACCGTAGACGTAGTTGCAGCATTGGCCGAACTGCCAATTATAGCCGATGGTGAGGCCGCCGAAGATGCCCGTTCCGCTCAGGCCGCCATTGTAGTCGTACCGGTCGTACGTCGTTGAGGTTGGCCAATAATAATAGCTGTTGCGGCCCAGGTCGAAGTCGGTCCAGCCGCCGCCCAGATGCGCGCCGACGTAGAAGCCCGTCCAAAGCGGCGGCGGAGGCGCAATATCCTTGTAGCTGGCGGGAATGCCGTCTGCATGAGCCGGGATCGCAGCGATTGCCGCTGCGCCGATTGCGGCGGCGCCTGCCAGAATCGTGTGCTTGAGAGCCATCTCTCTCTTCTCTCGCTTGAGTTGCCAGTAGAATCAACGCCGAACGCCTAGTCTTGCGATACTCGCAAAAATACTAAACTTAAAGTTGTATTTTTGGTGAATTGTCGTTTTGCGAGAGTGACAGTGCTGGTGTTGCAAGAAAGAGCACTTTTGCAACAATGATTTGCTGCGATCACATGAGCTGTGTTGTTGATTTCCGGCAACAGTAGCTGCGTAGTACACGCAGAAAGTCAGTCAGGTTGCTTCGGAGGCGTTAGATATGAGCGAGCGGCGACCGGAGGTCGTCAACAAGCTTCATCAGGTCTTTCTGGCGCGCGGTGCCGGTCTTCGCGAAGATGTTTTGCAGATGCGTCTTCACGGTATTTACGGAAAGCGACAGCGCCGTCGCTGCTGCCGCCACCGATAGGCCTTTCGCGAGATGATCGAGCGTCCGCGCCTCGGCCTTGGTCAACCCGAAGCATTTCGTCACGACCGGCAGTTCGCAATCGTTCAGCGAGGGGAAAGTGGCGATGTGGATTGCCACCAAGGCGCGCCCGTCGAGCGCCGCATCGAGTGGAGCGATCATTGCAATGGCCAGGGAGCCGTGATGCGGCATCGCCGAGAGAGGCAACTCGCGTTCGAACGGCTTATCCCGCGCCAGGGATGCCGCCTGCGCCGCCTCGAAAATCCCTCTCAGCAGGAGCGCCGAGTGCTCGGCACTTTGCGCGCGCAAGCGACCGTCCGCGATCTGTATCGGCCAGCCGGCTTCCGCCATCGCGCGCGCGGCACTGTTTGCGTGCACCAGTTCGCCATCGGCGAGCGAAACGGCAAATCCTGCGAGGAACTGGTCGAGAGCGAGCCCCAAAAGGGAATCAAGACGGATATCGATCAATGGACTAAACATTGGTTGTGCTGAAGCGTGCATTCAAAAACAATCAGGTACAACTGGTCTGGAGACAAGTTGCAAGTTGGCACGAGACAATTCATCATCCCCTAGAGATGAAAAAGCAAAAGCCGCACACGCGCAACTCGAAATTCCAAACCCGGCGCATGTGGATATTGCATTGGCGCATGACGCTCTGAGGCGCAATATTTGCCAAGATAATTGCAATTTCGGATAATAAATAAAAACTGCCTTGCACGCCTAAGCTTACAAGGCAGGGAATGGATCGCGACTAAAAGGTGCGTCAGCGTTGAATTGGCCGACGCGCCCGATCAGTGCCGGAAGTGTCGCACGCCGGTGAACACCATGGCGAGGCCGCGTTCATCGGCCGCGCGGATCACTTCCTCGTCGCGCATCGAGCCGCCCGGCTGGATGATCGAAGTCGCGCCCGCGTCGGCTGCGGCGAGAAGCCCGTCCGCGAAGGGGAAGAACGCGTCCGATGCGACGGCGGTATCCTTCAGCGCTTCGTCGGGGTTTTTCCCGGCGTGCTCGGCCGCCTCGCGAGCCTTCCACACGGCGAGACGCACGCTGTCAACGCGGCTCATCTGGCCCGCGCCGATGCCCAGCGTCGCGCCGTCTTTCGCGAACACGATGGCGTTCGATTTCACATGCTTCGTGACGCGCATGGCGAAGACCATGTTGGCGCGCTCGGCCTCGGACGGCTCACGCTTCGTAACCGTGCGCAACGTCTTGCCCTCGAAGCCGCCGACATCCGCATCCTGCACGAGGAAACCGCCCGCGACGGATCGGAAATAGGGCTGCCGCGCGACCGGCAACAGGCCGCCCGTCACCAGAAGCCGCACGTTCGGCTTTGCCGCGAACGCAGCGCGCGCTGCATCGGATGCGTCCGGCACGATCACGACTTCTGTAAAGATCTTGAGGATTTCGCGGGCCGCCTCCTCTTCGAGACGCCCGTTCAAGGCGACGATGCCGCCGAACGCGCTGACCGGATCGCAGGCGAGCGCCTTGCTGTAGGCCTCGACGAGCGACGAACCGAGCGCCACGCCGCACGGATTGGCATGCTTGACGATCGCCACCGCAGGCTCGGCGCCCGGAAATTCCGAGATCAGCTCGAAGGCGGCGTCGGCGTCGGTGAGATTGTTGTAGGAGAGTTCCTTGCCCTGCACCTGCTCGGCGCCGACGATACCCGGCCCGCTCCGGTCGGCCGATTCGTAAAGCGCGGCCTTCTGGTGCGGGTTTTCGCCGTAGCGCAGGCTCTGCTTCAGCGTGCCCGTGATGGTGCAGGACGACGGCGCGGCACCTGTCTGCCCCGCGAACCACGTCGCAATCGCGGTGTCGTAAGCGGCGGTGCGCGCGAATGCCTTGGCCGCGAGACTGCGGCGCGTTGCGTCGCTCGTCGCGCGTGCCTCGCCCGCGAGTTCGGCTGCGACCGCGTCGTAATCGTCCGGGTCGGTGACGACCGTCACGCAATTATGGTTCTTCGCCGCCGCGCGCAGCATGGCCGGGCCGCCGACGTCGATATTCTCGATCATCGTGTCGAAATGGGCCGCGTGCTTTTTAAGCGTCTCTTCGAACGGATAGAGGTTGATGACCACAAGGCCGATGGGCGCGATGTTGTGCTGCGCCAGCGCCTCGCGCGCGCTCGACTGTTCGAGATTGGCGAGGATGCCGCCGTGGATGGCGGGATGCAGGGTCTTCACCCGGCCTTCGAGGATCTCCGGGAACTTCGTCACATCGGAGACCGACACGACGGCGATGCCATTGTCGCGCAGGAAGGCGGCGGTCCCGCCCGTGGAGACGATCTCGATGCCGAGCGCGTCGAGTTTCCTGGCGAATTCCGCAAGATTCGACTTGTCGGAAACGGAAATCAGTGCGCGGCGCACCGGAAAAACTTGCGGTTTCGTGGATTGTGCGGACATGGCTCGTAAGTGTGATGCTGCGAGATAAGATCAAGATCAGACGAGACGGCGAGGGTAGGCGCCCTGAATTACGGGCTTCTGCTGCTGCGCCACCTTCTCGAATTTCCAATGGACGGACGTTGCCGCCGAGCACGGTCCCTTGAGGACGATCTGAAGTGAGCGTCTAAGGCAGATCGGATCTGCGAAGAAAATGCTCTCCTCAATGTCGAGGTCCGCACCTTCCGCCACCATGCGCCACGTTGCGCCCGAGGGCAAGGTGAGCGTGACGGCGTTCGTATTGCGCGAAAGCTGCGCCGCGACGCGCGGATGCAGATGAAAGCGGATGGCAAAGTGCGCGTTCGCCTCGATGCCGGTCTGGTTGGCGGGCATGAGCTGGTCGTGGCCCGCGAATTCATTGCCCGATTTGTGGAGCGCGATCTGCCTGCGATGGTTCATGCCGAAGCGCTCGCGGTAGCCGTCATGGCCGATGCGCACGCCGATGGACGCGTCGTTTTCGATGATCTCGTGATGGACGCTGCGTGGCCCGGACAGCCAGAACAGTTCCCGCCCCGCGACGAAGCTTTCCTGCGCCTTGATGAGCCGCGACGACGACAGATCGTCGATGCTGAGCGTCGAATGCGCCGCCGTGGACCGCGAAACGACGTACCAGTCGCCCGTCTCGTCCTGAGGCGCGCCGCAATTGGCGATCAGCGGCTCCGTCCCGACGCTCATTTCAAACGCGCCGCAACCGGCATGCGCCCGCGCCGAGAGATGCAGCGGCGGCGGCGCGCCCGCATCCGCGATGATGACGACCTCGCCCGCCGCGAGCCGGGCATAACCCGAATTCGGCGCGTGGAGGTCGGGGAAGGTGGCGCCAAGATCGTCATAGGCGAGAACGGCCGAAACCTGATCGAGGAAGGTCGGCCCCATGCCGTTGAACCGCGCGAGGCTGCCGTCGCCGAGGCGCAGGAAGCGCACCATGGCCTGCATACGCTTCAGGGCGGAGTAAAGCTTTTCCGGCGGTTCGAGCTGGCGCGCGACGAAGCACTGCTTAAGCGGCAGAAGTTCGAGCAGGAGTTCGATGAGTTCGCCCGGATCGCGGGAGACGTGGCCACCGTCTTCAAGGATCTGCCGGTCCAGTTCAGCCGAGAACGTGGGTAGATAGGACGTCAGATAGGTCTCGTGTTCGGCGATGCAAAGCCCGGCGAGCAGGATCGCCGTCAGCGCCCTGAGCTTCGGCACGCCCGACCCGTCGCCATAGACGACGGTGAGGTCGTGCAGGTCGCGCGAGAGCATGCGCATTACGGCGTCGTAGAAGTCCGGCTCCGCGCCGTCGAGCAGGAAGGCCGCATGCGAGAGCAGCGCGATCACACGCCGCGCGGTGATGTCGCGGTCGCGGCCGAGCGGCGGCGCGCTGCTTGCGAAGGCGATCCAGTCGAGCGTGAGCTTGCGCGCCTTCTCGCGGGCGATCTGGTCCTCGGCGGCGTGCAGGTGCCGCAGCCAGCCGAAGCCGTAAAGCTCCTTTTGCCAGGGAACCGTCGGCGGCATCACGAGGAACGGCGATTCGGAGCCGACGGGCGCAGTCGCTCCGGCCAGCCCGATATACCCGTCGTAAAGCTCGACCGCGAAGCTCGGGTCACCGGTGCGCAAGTCGTGCGGCAGGATGAGAAGGTGATAGGCGGCGGGAATGCCGGACATCCAGCGCGAGAACGGCGATTTCAGCGCAAGCCTGAGCGCCGACCGGCCCGCCCTGTTCACGGCGAGCGCTGCAAGTCGCGCCTGATCTGAAATCTGAGGTGGCATCATTAACTTTTTAGGCGATCCGTCCCTGCGCAAGCAAGGCCTGTTTGTAACCGGCGGGCAGCAACACGCCTGCCAAAGTTAACATCTCCGAAGCTAAACCTGATTCGAGGCATTTGCGGATCTTTTTCGGAGGTTGTCCCCTGCCGCGACACGCGCGCCTATCGCAGGATGCTGAACGCCGTGACGGGAGGCGCCGCGCCGGCCTCGGACTCGCCGAAGCGATGCCCCGCGAGGCCGTAGGCGAACTGCGCGAACAGCGCCAGCCCGAAGATGACAAGCACCACGCCCGACGCCTGATTGATGCGCTTCAGGCGGCTCTCGGTCAGCTTGTGGCGCACACGGCTGATGAGCCGCGACAGCCCCATCCACCACAACAGGCTTCCCGTCATGATCGAGGTGACAGCCGTTACGGCCTGAATCCAGGTGTCGATGCCGCCCATGATCGACGTCGCCCCGCCAAATAGAGCGAACAGGCCGAGGATCGCGCCGGGGTTGGTGATGGTGAGGAAAAACGTCTGCGGCACGATGTTGAGATGCGGCACGATTCGCCAGATGCGAAAGCGCAGCGCGGGTCTGAAAAACGGTGGGATCGTGTTCGACAGCCGCCGCAGCCGCGCGATATTGGTCGTCGCGGTCGCCACGATCTTCGGCTGCGAACGGTAGATGCTGAAGCCGAAGGCGACGAGAATGATGCCGCCGACAAGCTCGATCTTGAGCTGATGCGCGCGCATGAAGCCGGAGATCGCCGTCGCGCCATAGGCCGCCACCGATGCGATGAGCCCGTCCGCCAGCACAGCCCCGAGCCCGGCGGCGAAACCGCCCCAGAAGCCGCGCTCAAGCGTGCGCTGGATGCACACGATGTTCACCGGCCCAACGGGGGCTGCGATCAGCACGCCGATGACAAGGCCGATGATGGCAAATCGCGTCGGATCGATGATCGACTCTGCCCACATAGGCCCGCTTCTAGCCCTCGATAAGTCCCGTGTCACGAGAAGGAGCGCTTCCGCCATTCTCGCGCCCAAAAACGCTCGCGAGGTCACACCGGATTCGCAGCGCCCGCAAGCACACATGCATGCCGCGAAACGGGGACGTCATGCAACAGGAGACGAACGTGAAAGCATCGCCGGAAACAATTTTCTTTAGGATGAGAGGCCGGTTACTCCCGCGTTCAGCGGCATTCGCGGCGGCGCTCGCGCTTGTGCTGATGCCATTTGCCGCTCCGCCTGCGCTTTCGCAAGACGCTGGCGCGCTCGCCGGGGCGAAGCCCGCTCAACCTGCTGCCGAGGTTCAGCTTGGACGTGACGCGACGAAGCTGCCTCAGCCGGTCCAACGCATGCGGCAGGCGATCCTTCAGGCAGTAACGAGCGGCGACATCGAGGCGCTGCGCCTTCCCATCGAGATGAACGAACTGCCGCCCGTGTTCGCCAAGGAACGCACGCCGGACCGGATCGCATATCTGAAGGGGACTTCGGCCGACGGCAACGGCCGCGAAATGCTGGCC
The DNA here is from genome assembly GCF_000166055.1 of Rhodomicrobium vannielii ATCC 17100. Classification (NCBI taxonomy): domain Bacteria; kingdom Pseudomonadati; phylum Pseudomonadota; class Alphaproteobacteria; order Hyphomicrobiales; family Hyphomicrobiaceae; genus Rhodomicrobium; species Rhodomicrobium vannielii. The sequence goes on along the minus strand of NC_014664.1, from coordinate 1,316,034 downwards.
GTGTTGTACAGCCTTCTGACGACCGGCTACGCGATCAAGAACCAGGGCACGAAAGACGAGATGATCGTGTGGCCCTATCACGCCGCGCTTTCGCTCGACAAGCTGACGCCGAGCCAGGAGGTGGAGATCTACCGCTTTGTTTCGCCCGCGCGCGTGAAGGAAATGGCGGCAGCCGGAAAATACGGCTGGTATCGCGTCGAGATCAGCCCAGATGGCGTCTGGCATACGTTCTCGAAGGACGATTGAGCGGGGCGGTGAGCGACGCCGCTCCGCCCGCGCCTTAGGTGTCGGGACTACCGCACGCGCTCGACGGGGCGGCGTTCGTCGCTGCGATCATCCCGCCGCTTCGCGGTGTCGCTGCGTTTTTCACCCGTATCGGCGCGGGCCGTGGCCGTCGCTTCGAGAAACTTGAACGGCGCGGCGTCCTTGAACTTCTCCGCAGTCTCGCCCGCATAAACCTCGCCATTCGCAAGCGCGAGCTTCTTAACCGGCGCGCCGCGCTTCAAATCGAGCTTGTCGAGCGAAACCCAGAAGGTGTTCGGGCGCGTGGCGGAGTCGAAATAATAGGCGCGGTCCTTCTGATCGGCGACGGTGCGCCAGATTGTGGAGGCGATGTTCGGCTCGTCTTTGCTCGCGGCGAGGCCGAGCGGCACGCTCACGCTGCGCACCGTGCTCAGCACGCTCGCGGCCGCCTGATTTTCGAAGCTATGGTCCGGCACGCTCTTGATGTAGTTCGGGTCGATCTTCTTCGGCAGGCGGTTCAGGAAGAAGGATGCACGCGCGAAACGGTCGGAAGCGCGGCTTGTGCCCGGCAGGAACGCATAGCCGCCTACATCCTCCCAATAGCCGTTGATCGCGAGTTGCTTGTCGTAGGTCGGCGAGTTCGTCATTACGGTGTATTGCTTGCCGTGATGGATGAGGAGCTTGCCGCCGACATATTCGAAGATCGCGGAATCGCCCGAGGCGTCGGAAAGCGACAGATGCAGCGTGGAGGCCGAGCCGTTCGGGAAGGTCGGCGCGAGAAGGGCAAACGGCTCCTTGCGGAGCGCCTCGACGGCTTCGGCGACGGTGGCGAAATTATCGAGCGCGTATTGCGCCCAGGCGACGTTGGAAAGAAGCGGCTTCTGACTGTCCGTCGATCCGTAATCCGCCTCCGCGAGATAGAGCAAATTCGCGACGAGACCCTTCTCGTTCAGGCCGTCGCCGCTGCCCGCGTTGTAGCTCGCGGTGACGACGCTGCCATATTTCGAGGTCCATTTCAGCGAACGCGGTCCGGCCGCGCCGTCGCGCTCAAGGCCCGCCGGGAACGCCCACAGGTCGGAGGCCATGTCCTCCATCCAGTCGAGCGTGCGGCCAGTGAGCACGGTTTTGTCTTCGCCGGTGAACAGGATGCGTGTGCAGGGACTCGCCGTTCCCGCCGATGTCAGCGCGAACGCGGCGGCGAGCAGGGCAAGGGCGCGAGGCTTCATGGGACACTCCGTTTTCTGCGGAATGTGGAGCGTAAGGCGGAGGCTTTAACGCTCCCGCCTGTGCCGGTGCTGCGCTTTTAGTAAGATTCGACAGTTCATTTGCCGAGCGCCATCAGGCTCGCATTGCCGCCCGCCGCCGCCGTATTGGTCGATACGGTCTTTTCACGCACGAGCATCGCGAGAGGGTAGGGCGGACCGGCCAACACGGGCACAATCGCCCCTTCACGCTCCGAAGCCGCACGCGCCGCTTCTGCCGCCCTCGCGTCGATGGCGAGCACCGCCGCGATATCGATCCCCCGGATCGAGCGCGCCATCGTACAATGCGCCGCTAGCTCGCCCGGAATTTTATCGCAGAGCGCATGAGCCGCCTTGATGTCGAGGGATGAGAAATCATTGCCGGTAACGAGGGCGGCGCCGAACTGGTGAAGCAAATCCATAACCGTCTCGGCCACGCCTAGAACGCGCCCGCGCGGATGGAAGCCAAGCCGGTTGTCTTCGCCGACAGGGCCGGGGAGGGCGACTTCGCGCCCGAACGGCGTTGCTTCACGATAGGCGTGCAGCACGCCGGAGAGAAGCGCGCGATCCGCTGTGCCGAGAAGGCCGCCCGCGCCTGAGCGCACCCACGCGGCCAGTGCGTCGAACGCCGCGAACTTTTCCTCGTTGCGTGGGCCATCAAGCCGGGGCGGGGCAGCGTCCTTCACCAGCCTGCGCAGATAAAGCGGCCCGCCCGCCTTCGGCCCGGTGCCGGACAGCCCCTCGCCGCCGAATGGTTGCGAGCCGACCACCGCGCCGATCATGTTGCGGTTCACATAGATATTGCCAGCGAGGGCGCGCGCCGCGATGGCGGCTTGCGTCTCGTCGATGCGCGAATGAACGCCAAGCGTGAGGCCGTAGCCGGTCGCGTTGATGGCGTCGAGCACCGCGCTGGTATCCTCGCGGCGGAAGCGCAGCACGTGAAGCACGGGGCCGAACACCTCGCGCTTGAGGTCGGCGATGCGGTCGATGCGGAGGAGTGTCGGCGCTATGAAGGTGCCGCTTGCCGTCTCGGGAAGCGGCGTCTGACAGAGCACGCGGTCGCGCTTGTGGTCGATATAAGCCGCCAGTGCGTCGCGCGCCTCCGCGTCTATCACCGGGCCAACATCCGTCTCGATTCGGGCCGGGTCGCCGACGCGAAGCTCGGCCATCGCGCCTTGCAGCATGGCGAGCATATCGTCGGCGATGTCGTCCTGAAGGCACAGCACGCGGAGCGCCGAGCAGCGCTGGCCGGCTGAGTCGAAGGCGGAGGCGAGCACGTCAGCCACCACCTGTTCGGGCAGCGCCGACGAGTCGACGATCATCGCGTTCTGGCCGCCTGTCTCGGCGATGAGCGGCACCGGCCCGCGCTCGGCAAGCGTGCGCTCGATGGATTTCGCGACCGAGGTTGAGCCGGTGAAGACGACGCCTTTCACGCGTGCGTCCGACACGAGCGCCGCGCCGACATCGCCCGCGCCTGGCAGGAGGTGCAGCACATCTTGCGGTATGCCCGCTTCATGGAGGATGCGCACCGCTTCGGCGGCGACGAGCGGCGTTTGTTCGGCGGGCTTGGCGAGCACGATGTTGCCTGCTGCGAGCGCCGCCGCGATCTGGCCGGTAAAGATGGCGAGCGGGAAATTCCACGGGCTGATGCAGGCAACGGGGCCGAGCGGCGCGGCGGCGAGCCTTCTGGCTTCGGCGGCGTAATACCGGCAGAAATCCGCAGCCTCGCGGATTTCCGACACCGCGTTCGGCATGGTGCGGCCCGCCTCGCGCACGATGAGCGCGCCGAGGTGCGGGCGTGCGTCTTCGATCAGGTCGGCGGCGCGTTCCAGCATGGAAGCGCGTTCTGCGGCGGGCGTCGCGGCCCAGCGTTCAGCCGCATCGGTGGCTTTGGCGAGCGCGGCCTCTATGTCGGCGGCGGTTGCGTCGGCGGCATGACCCACGATGTCGGCGGGGTCTGCGGGATTGACGATGGCGCGGGGCGCGTCTGCGTCCTTCGCCTCGCTCGCCGGAGCGGGTGCGGCACCGAACGCTATCGCCCGGCTTGCCTCGATGGCGCGCGCAAAGGCGTCTCGTTCCCCCGCGTCGGCAAAATCGAGCCCGCGCGAATTCCGGCGCGGCGCGAACAGCTCGGCAGGGGCGGCGATCTCGGGATGCGGCGCGCCGCCGAGCCGGGCGGAGTCCTCCACCGGATCGGCGATGAGGTCGTCGATGGTCACGCTCTCGTCGACGAGCTGATGCACGAAGGAGGAGTTCGCGCCGTTTTCGAGAAGCCGCCGCACGAGATAGGCGAGCAGCGTTTCATGCGTCCCGACGGGCGCGTAAATGCGGCAGGGGCGGTCGAGCGCGTCCCCGCCGACGACGCGGCTGTAAAGCGCCTCGCCCATGCCGTGCAGGCATTGAAATTCATAGTCGCCAACGCGGAAATCCGACCCCGCGAGGTGGTAGATCGCCGACAGCGTATGCGCGTTGTGCGTGGCGAATTGCGGGAACACGCGGTCGCGCGCCGCCAGCATACGCTTCGCGCAGGCGAGATAACTCACGTCGGTATAAGGCTTGCGCGTGAAGACCGGGAAGCCCGGCAGGCCATCCACCTGCGCGCGCTTGATCTCGCTGTCCCAGTACGCGCCCTTCACGAGCCGCACCATGATGCGGCGGCCCGAGCGCTCCGCGAGGTCTACGATCCAGTCGATCACGGGCGCGGCGCGCTTCTGATATGCCTGCACGACGAAGCCGAGACCGTGCCATTCGCCGAGCGCCGGGTCGAAGGCGAGCCGCTCCATAAGGTCGAGCGACGGTTCCAGCCGGTCGGCTTCTTCCGCGTCGATGTTGAAGCCGATGTCGCGCTCCGTCGCCATCGTCGCAAGCCGCAAGAGGCGCGGGTAAAGCTCAGCCCCGACGCGGTCCATCTGCGCGTAAGTATAGCGCGGATGCAGCGCAGAGAGCTTCACCGAGATTCCCGGCGCTTCGTATATGCTCCGGCCCTGCCGCTTCCCGCCGATGGCGCGGATGGCATGCTCGTACGATGCGAGATAGGCCAGCGCGTCGGCGTCGGTCATGGCCGCCTCGCCCAGCATGTCGAAGGAATAGCTGAAGCCTTGGGCTTCGAACGGCGCCGCGTGGTCGAGCGCTTCCTCGATCGTCTGCCCGGTGACGAACTGGCGACCGACGAGCCGCATCGCGAGATCCAGCGCCTTGCGGATGACCGGTTCGCCACCCCTCCCAACAGCACGCGTCAGCGCCGCGCCGAAACCCTCCGCCTCCTGCGCGGAAACGAGCCGCCCGGACACAAGCAACCCCCAGGCCGACGCGTTCACGAAGAAGGACGAGCTTTTGCCGGCATGCGCGCCCCAGTCGCCTTTCGCGAGCTTGTCGCGGATGATGTGGTCGCGCGTCTTCGCGTCCGGGATGCGAAGCAGCGACTCGGCAAGGCACATCAGCGCGACGCCCTCGCGGCTCGACAGCGCGAATTGCTTCATCAGCGCCTCGACGCCGAAGCCGCCCTTCTTCTCCGCGCGAAGCTCGATCACGAGGCGGCGCGCGAGGGCGGCAACTTTCGCGGCTGTTTCGGAGTCAAGGCGCGCGCGGGCGACAAGTGGCGGAAGAATGTCGGATTCCGGCGCGCGGGTGGCTTTGCGGATTTCCGCGCGAAGGGCAGCGCTTCCGCCGGCTTCGAAAACCCGATCCATGATGTTCATTTCGACCCTCCGCAACGCGCGCAGCTCGCCCGCGAACCCGCACCTGACCGAAGCACTACCTTGGAGTCACTTTATACTCATTCTGCCCGCTCGCAACGCCTTTCTCGCTTCGCCGCTCTTGTTGCCTGCGACAAAACATCAAATAGCTTAGCAATGACGCAAGATGATCGCCCCGAAAACGTAGCCTCCCGGAGCGAGGCGGACACGGCCGCGACGGAGCGCAAACGTCCCTCGCAGGACGAGCGCCGCGCGGCAATCCTCGCCGCCGCCTTCGAGGTCTTCGCCGATCATGGCTTCGCCGCCGCGCGTCTCGAAGACGTGGCCCGCAAGGCTGGCGTCGCGAAGGGCACGCTCTATCTCTATTTCCCGGACAAGGAAGCGCTGTTCGAAGAGCTTCTGCTAAGCTTCGCCAACCCGCTGCTCTCTCGCATCAATGCCATCGCGGTCCTGCCCGATGTGCCCGCGCCGGTGATTCTGGAGCGCATCATCGCGCTGTTTCAGACCGAAATCCTCGGGACGGAGCGCGAGAAGATGCTTCAGCTTCTCATCTCGGAAGGTCCGCGCTTCCCGCGCATCGCCGAGTTTCATCACCGCGAAGTGGTTTCGCGGGGGCTTTCGGCAATTCGCGCGGTGGCCAAGCGCGGCTTCGAGCGGGGCGAACTTCGCAGCGACGCACTGGTAAAATGCCCGCAGCTGTTTTTCTGGCCGCTGCTGGGCGTTGTCATCTGGCGGTCGCTGTTCGGACGTTTCGACCCGCTCGACGTCGCGACCGCTGTCAACGCCCACCGGGATCTGCTCGGCCTCGTCACGAAGGAGAAGCCGGAATGAAACGCATCCTTCTCATCGCTCTTGCCATTGTCGCGGCAGGCGGCGGCTACTGGTGGTACAGGGTAAGCCACGAGACCACGGGCGAATTGCGCCTCCATGGCAATGTCGAGGTGCGGCAGGTGAACCTCGGCTTCAAGGTGGCGGGGCGCATCGAGACGCTCGCGGTTGACGAGGGGGACAGGGTCCATACCGGCCAGACGCTCGCCTCGCTCGAAAAGATCTACTTCCGCGAATCGCTGGCGCAGATGCGCGCGCAGGCGGATCAGGCGGCGGCGAATTACGCGAAGCTCAAGGCGGGCTACCGCGTTGAGGAAATCGCGCAGGCACGCGCTGCGGTCGCCGAGCGCGAGGCCACGCTTGCGAACGCCACCATCACACGCAAGCGCGCCGAGTCGCTGCTGAAGACCCCCGCCGGATCACAGAAAGTGTTCGACGACACGCAGGCGGCGGAGCGGCAGGCCGAGGCGCTGCTCAATTCCGCGCGTGAGGCGCTGAGGCTTCAGGAAGCGGGCTACCGCAAGGAAGATATCGCCTACGCCAAGGCGCAACTCGACGAGCGCAAGGCGGTCACTGCCACCATCGAGCGGCAGCTTGCCGATGCGGACCTCATCGCACCCGGCGATGGAACTGTGCTCTCGCGCGTTCGCGAGGTCGGCGCGATCGTGCAGCCGGGCGAAACGGTTTTCGTCGTGAGCCTCACGAGTCCCGTGTGGGTGCGCACGTACGTGACGGAGCCAGACCTCGGCCGCATCAGGCCGGGCATGCCGGTGACGGTTCACACCGACACGCCGGGCGGCAAGGTCTATCGTGGCAAGGTCGGCTTCATCTCGACGGCGGCCGAGTTCACGCCGAAGACCGTGCAAACCGACGAACTTCGCACCTCACTCGTCTATCGCTTGCGCGTCGTGGTCGACGGGAACGATGAAGAACTTCGGCAGGGCATGCCGGTGACGGTGGAACTTGCGCCTGCCTCCGAGGGCACGCCGGTTGCGAGCCGCGCGCCATGACGGGCGATTCCGCCATCGAGGCGAAAGCGCCGGGCGCGGCTCCGATGGCGATTGCGCGCGACCTCGTGAAGCGCTTCACGCCGGACGGGCCGCCAGCGCTCGATACGCTCTCCTTCGCCATCAAGCCGGGGCAGGTGACAGGCGTCGCGGGGCCGGATGGCGCAGGCAAGACCACGCTCATGCGGCTGATGGCGGGGCTTTTGACGCCCACCTCAGGCTCGCTCACCGTCTGCGGCTTCGACACGATCCGCGACAGTATCGCGCTGCATCAGTCCATCGGCTACATGCCGCAGCGCTTCGGCCTCTACGAGGACCTGACCGTTCTCGAAAATCTCACGCTCTACGCGGACCTTCGCGGCGTCGTCGGCAAGGAGCGCGACGACACTTTCAAGCGCCTCCTCGCCTTCACGGATCTTGCGCGCTTCACCGACCGCCTCGCGGGCGCGCTGTCGGGCGGCATGAAGCAGAAGCTCGGGCTTGCCTGCGCCATGCTGAAGGCGCCGCGCATCCTGCTTCTCGACGAGCCGGGCGTGGGTGTCGATCCGATTTCGCGGCGCGAGCTTTGGCAGATGGTGCACGAACTGACGGGCGAGGGCGTCGCCGTCGTCTGGACCACGGCCTATCTCGACGAAGCGGAGAATTGCGCCGAGGTCATCGTGCTGAACGAGGGCAAGCTGCTCTATCAGGGCGAGCCGAAGGCAATGACGGCGCGCATCGGCGACCGTGCTTTCCTGCTCGAAGGCGCGGGGGCGGAGCGGCGTGTCGTGCTGGAACGCGCGCTGGCCAGGGCCGACATCATCGACGGCGTGTTGCAAGGCGCGGCCGTGCGCCTCGTGACGAAGGAAGGAGCGCTGCCGCCGACGCCCGAGGACATCGAGACGGCGCAGCCGATCACCATCAGGCCCGCGAAACCGCGCTTTGAGGATGCATTCGTCGTCATGCTCGGCGGCCAGCCGAAGCGCACACGCGAGATGAAGTCCGCCGAGCAGATCGAGCACCGCGAAGGCCCCGCTGTAGAGGCGCTGAACCTCACGCGGCGGTTCGGCAACTTCACCGCCGCGGACAACATTTCCTTCTCGATCCGGCGCGGCGAGATCTTCGGACTGCTCGGCCCCAATGGCGCGGGCAAGTCCACCACATTCAAGATGATGTGCGGGCTCCTGCGCCCAACGTCCGGCACCGCCCGCGTCGACGGCTACGACCTCTACAGCGCGCCTGCGGCCGCGCGGTCCCGCCTTGGCTACATGGCGCAGAAATTCTCGCTCTACGGCGATTTGACCGTGCGCCAGAACCTCGACTTCTTCGGCGGCGCGTACGGACTCATGGGACGCGCAAAAAGCGAAGCCATCGAGCGCGCCATCGCCGCGTTCGACCTCGGCCCGCACCTTTCCAGCAATGCAGGGCAACTGCCGCTCGGCTTCAAGCAGCGCCTCGCGCTGGCCGCCGCGATCCTGCACAACCCCCCCGTGCTGTTCCTCGACGAGCCGACCTCCGGCGTCGATCCAATTACGCGGCGCGAGTTCTGGGGCACGATCAACGCCATGGTGTCCGGCGGCGTGACCGTGATGGTGACGACGCATTTCATGGACGAAGCCGAATATTGCGACCGCGTGGCGCTGATCTATCGCGGCCGCTGCATCGCGCTCGATACGCCGGATGCATTGCAGGCGCGGGTGAAAACGCCCGAGCTTCCTAACCCGACGCTCGAGGATGCATTCATCGCGCTTGTCGAAGAGCAGGATAGCCAACGGCAGGCGGAAGGCGCGGGAGCGCGCCTCGGGACGGCGGCATGACGACGCTCGAACGCACACCAATAGACGCGGCCCCCTTGGCAGCCGCACCAGCCGAACCCGATGCAGCGCTGCGCGACCGCAGCGGCCGCTTCCGCCGCATGAAGGCGCTCATCCGCAAGGAGACGCTGCAAATCGTGCGCGACCCGAGCAGCCTCGTGATTGCGGTGGTTCTGCCGATCCTCCTCCTGTTCCTGTTCGGCTTCGGCGTGTCGTTCGACGTGACGAAGATGCGCATCGGCCTCGTCATCGAGGAGCCGACCCCTGAAACGGCGCGGTTCGAGGCTTCACTCAGCAATACGCCGTGGTTCAGGGTGCAAGTCGCGCATGACCGGCGCGCGTTTCTCGACGATCTCACCGCCTCGCGCCTCGAAGGCGTGATCGTGCTGCCGGGCGACTTCTCCGAGCGGCTCGGCCGGGGCGATTCCGCCGCCGTGCAGATCATCACCGACGGCACGGACCCGAACACCGCCTCGCTCGTCAACGGCTATGCGCAGGGCGCGTGGCAAAGCTGGCTCCTGCAATCCGCGCTATCGGGCGGCAAGGAAGGCGCGGCGCCCATCTCCACCGACCCGCGTTTCTGGTTCAACCCGGAGCTTGAGAGCCGCCGCTTTCTCGTGCCCGGCTCCATCGCGCTGATCCTGATGATGATCGGCTCTCTGCTCACGGCGCTCGTCGTGGCGCGGGAATGGGAGCGCGGCACTATCGAGGCGCTGCTTGCTACGCCTGCCAGCGTGACGGAGTTTCTCGTCGGCAAGGTCGTGCCGAACTTCGTGCTTGGGCTATGCGCGATGGCGGTCTCGGTGCTGTTCGCGATCTTCGTGTTCGACGTGCCGATGCGCGGCTCGATGTGGGCGCTGCTCGCAGCCTCGACGGCCTTCCTGCTCGTGGCCCTGAGTTCAGGGCTTCTCATATCCTCGCTCGCGCGTTCGCAGTTCCTCGCGAGCCAGATCGCGATGATCACGGCTTTCCTTCCCGCGCTGTTCTTCTCGGGTTTCATCTTCGAGATTTCGAGCATGCCCACCCCGTTACAAGCGTTCTCGGCCATCATCCCCGCGAAGTATTATGTGCGGAGCCTCCAGACGATTTTCCTCGCGGGCGACGTCGCCGCAGTGCTCGTGCCTTCGATCCTGATCCTCGCCTTCATGAGCCTGGTATTGATGCTTCTGACTGCGCGTTTTTCGAAAATGAGGCTCGACTGAGATGCCGCCGAGGTTGTTCGCACTCATCGTCAAGGAACTGCTCGCTGCGTTTCGCGACCCGAAGGCGCGCATTGCATTCATCATTCCGCCGCTGATGCAGGTGTTTCTTTATGCCTACGCCGCGACGCTTGAGGTGAAGCACGCTTCCATCGCGGTCTTGAACGAGGACTGGGGCGAAACCTCGCGTCAGCTTGTGACCCGCTTCGAGCGTTCGTCCGCCTTCGCGCCGATCCTCTGGCTCAAGAGCGATCGCGAGATCGTGCCCGTCATCGACAGCCAACGCGTTGTGGCCGTCGTCCGCATAGGGCAGGACTTTTCGCGACTGGTGGCAGCGCGCGAACCGGCGACCGTGCAGGTGATCCTCGACGGGCGGAGGTCGAACACCGCGCAGATCCTGAACGGCTATATCGGCAGCATCGTGACCCAGTTCGCGATCGATCAGGCCATGGGGGGCACCGATCCGCCCGACATCAGCACCGTGGTGGAGCGCTCCTGGTATAACCCGAACCGTGACTACGCCACGACCATGGTGCCGAGCCTCGTCGCGACGCTCACCATGACCACCGTGCTCATGATCATGGTGATGTCGGTGGCGCGGGAGCGCGAACTCGGCACCTTCGAGCAGCTTCTCGTGTCGCCGCTTCAGCCGCATGAAATCCTCATCGGCAAGGCGATGCCGGGCCTCATCGTCGGCTTCGTGCTGGCGACCGCGATCATGCTCATCGTGACGCAGTTTTTCCACATCCCGATGCTCGGCTCGCCGCTGGTGCTCTATGCGGGGCTGTTCGTGTTCCTGCTCGCCATCATCGGCGTGGGCCTGTTCATATCCTCGCTCGTCTCGACGCAGCAACAGGCGATGCTGGGCGCCATGGTCTACATGATGCCAGCAATGATGCTCTCGGGCTTCACAAGCCCGGTGCAGAACATGCCGGATTGGCTCCAGCCCGTCGCGCTCATGAACCCGCTGACGCATTTTCTGGTGATCGTGCGCGGCGTCTTTTTGCGCGACATGCCGATGGCGCTCGTCGCCGAGCGCATCTGGCCGATGCTGTTCATCGCGGTGTTCACGCTGACTGCGGCGGGGTGGCTATTCCGGCGGAAGATTTCGTAGAGCGGCTGCGCGCCAACGCAGCTTTTGCCGGACGGCCGTTCGCGGGATGTGCCTCAGATACGCACGAGGTCGGCGCGCTTGCGGGTGCGGCGACCGAGCAGCGCTTTCCTCGCACCGAGGAGGCTCATCTGGAAGCGCAGTTGCGCGGCGCGTTTGTTGACCGAGCGCACGCCCTTTCCAAGGGCATCACGCAGCATGCGAGCGGGTGGGCGGTGCGGCTTTGGCGCTTTCGGTGGATTCGGTGCGCGGCCCATCTCGCTTTCTCCCTCCTGCACCGCAGGGAGCGGGAACAGATGAAAAATCGCGAGATCCTTTGCGGGCGGGTCGAACGCCTGGCGGTCGTTCGAGGCGATCATCACCGGCATGCGAGCTATCAGCGCCTTCGCTCCACGCTGTGTCACGATATAGGCGGCGGCTCCCGGCCAGCCGCCTGACGGCAGAAACACAAGATCGCGACCAGCGAAAGCCGATACCTCGATGAAAGGTATTTTCGCACGGGGCAGCGCGATTTCCAGCTTCAGCACATCGACCTGCGGGGGCAGATGCCGTGCGGCGTCGAGGATGGTCGCGAAATCGGGCGACAGGTGCACGTCGTCTTCGAGGATGCAAGCGAGGGGCAGGTTCCGCGCGACGATGGTTTCGAGAATCGCACGGTGGCTCAGGAAGCAGCCGATCTCGCCCGGATTGCGGCGCCGCCGTCCTTCCCAGAGGTGCGACGGTGCGACGGCTTCAAGCTCGTCCGCGCTCAACAATTTGCCGGCGACGGCGGGAAAGCGCTCAAACGCGAGGCCGAGCGCGTCGAGTTGCTCCTTCATCGCGGCAAGGCGGTGCGGAGCGCTGTCAAGGTTAAGCAGGAAAACCGGCAACTGCGGCATCAGGCTGCGATCCCTCCGTGAAATGTGCGGTTATTAACATTCAACTAAAAGTAGCACAATAGCCATGTCGCAAGCTTCGGTAATGCGTTGGTTGGTATCCATCGGACATGGTGATCACTCTAAGGCTCTCCGACGCGCGGGCGCGTCCCGCGCCGGCCCAGCAATTTCCGTTATGGGAGCGCGTCGGCCGCGCAGCCTCTGGCATCGATTTCCTGCATCCAGGCAGCGCCTACACCGGCGAAACGCTCAGGACCGGCTCGATGGGCGGCACGCAAAGCTCAGTCGTGCATCTTGCGGAGGCGCTCGCGGAGCGCGGGCACGACGTGCGCGTGTTCAATGGCGTCGCGAGCCGACAGCGCACATTCGGCGTCGAATACCTGCCGATCGAGGATGCCCGCGGGCAAACGCGGGGCGACGTGGGGATTTCGGTTGCAGCCCCCAGGGCTTTCTGGACGACCTCGTTCCGCGTCTCCATCCTGTGGTTGCACAATCCGCTGAAGGGATTTCGGCAGGTTCGCCGTGGCACCGTGCTGCCGATGCTGAAGGCGCGGCCGCATTTCGTGCTTCTCGGCGATTATCATTCGCGCAACGTCCCGCGCTGGCTACCGTCGAGCGGTCGAAGCATCATCCATCACGGTATCGCCGACGAGTTTCACCGGGAAGGCACCACCGACGCAGCGCCTCAGCCGCGCGCGATCTTCACCTCGCAGCCCTATCGCGGCCTCGACTGGCTTCTCGGTCTGTGGCCGGAGGTGCGGGCCAGGGTGCCGGGTGCGCGGTTCGACGTTTTTGCACCGAAGGCACATCAGGCGAACGCCAACGCCGCCAAGGCTGCGCTGGAGGGCGTCCTGTTCCGGGGCAGCGTCGCACGCGGTGCGCTTGTGCAGGAACTGGCGAGCGCGCGCGTTCAGCTCATCCCCGGACATCGCGACGAGACTTATTGCCTCGCCGCAGCCGAAGCGATTGCATCGGGGGTACCGGTGGTGACGCTCGGTGAAGGCTCGCTGAGCGAACGCGTGCGCGACGGCGAAACGGGGTTTATCGCGAAGGACAGGGACGAGTTCATCGCACGCAGCGCAGCGCTTCTCGCCGATGACGCGCTGTGGACAAGGATGCACCGCGCTTGCCTCGCGGACAGCGCGCTCGCGACCTGGGATGCACGCACGGGTGAGTGGGAAGCGCTGTTCGAGCGGCTCGCTACGCCGCGCTAGATCACGCTGCGGATAGTCAGCCGATAAAGCTCAAGGAGCGGCTTCCCAAAAGCGCGCTCCAAGCTTGTTCTTAGGGCAATTCGCGCCAACCTGCGGCTCACGCTCTAAGCGGCTCTTGCGTCGCGAAGCTCCGTGCGGGTGGCAGTCTCACCGCCATGGCTGACATCGCCGTCGGGTGCGGGCAGCAGAAGCGGCTTTTCCGGTCCGTTGAGCACCCGCTGCTTGAAGATGCGCACGGTATGCAGGCGGCGCGGCCCGGCTTCCATGATCTCGAACGTGACCCCCGAGTGATGGTGAATGAGCTGCCCGCGTTTCGGGAAACTTCCAACCATTGCGAGGATCAGGCCGCCGAGCGTATCGACATCGTCGGTCACGCCGGGCGTGGCAAGGGACAGGCCGAGCACCTGCTCCACATCCTCGATCGGTGCGCGGGCGCTCGCGACGAAGGTTTCGTCCTTGACCGCGATGGAGAACTGATGGGCATCGTCATGCTCGTCGGCGATGTCGCCCACGATGGAATCCACCAGATCCTGCAAGGTGACAAGACCGTCGGTGCCGCCGAACTCGTCCACCACGATGGCGAGATGCGTCGTCTTCGCCTTCATCTTCGCAAGGAGAGCCAGCGCCGACATGGAAGCGGGCACGAACAGAACCTCCCGGACCAGCTTCGAATCCGCGATGGTCGTCTTCAGCACGTCCTGGCTGAGGTCCACTTGGCCCTCTTTGGCGCCGTGCTTCATCACCCACACCATGGCGTCCTTGATGTGGACCATGCCGATGGCGTCGTCGAGGCTCTCGCGATAGACGGGGATACGTGCGTGGCCTTCCTGCGCGAAAAGCGCGAGCAGGTCGCCGACCGTTTGCTGTTCCTCAGCCGCCACCACGTCCGCGCGCGGGAGCATGATCTCGGAAACCTTGGATTCGCCGAATCCCAGCACGTTGAGGAGCATCATGCGCTCCTGCTGCGACATTGACTTGTCGTCTTCGCCTACGCTTTCGGCGATGGCGCTTTCAAGCGTGTCGCGCAACGTCTCGTTGCTGGCGAACCCGAGATTGGCCGCCATCCGCTGCAACCATCCAGCGGAAGGCTTCGATTTCCCCGTGTCGAGCAATATTTGTGGAGGCATGGCTTTGAGGTGTGTGAGCCCTGTTATGGAGGTCAAAGTGTCTGAGCGGAGTTGCTCGTATCATCCCGATAAGGATCGGGAATGCCGAAGCGGGCAAGGATGACGCGCTCGGCGGCTTCCATTGCGTCGGCGTCGGCATCGGCTTCATGGTCGAAGCCGACCAGATGCAGAACGCCGTGCGCCACGAGATGAGCGGTATGCTGGAGAGGCGTCTTCGCCTGTGCTTGCGCCTCGCCCACGACCGCGTCGTAAGACAGCGCAACATCGCCGAGGAACGCGGGTTCATCTTCGAGAACGGCAGAGCGTGCAGCTTCGGGCGACGGGAACGACAGCACGTTGGTGTCGGCGTCCTTGCTGCGGAACACCTTGTTCAGCGAACGAACCTGCTCGCCGGACATGAGGGCCACGCTGACGCAGGCGTCCTCCGGCGTCAGACCGGCCTCGCGCAAGGTTTCGGCTACGAGCTTGGGGATGAGGTCTTCCAACCCATCAACGGATACCCAGCGATCGTCTTCAATCGAGATATCCGTGCCTATTCGGTAGGGCTCGCCTTCCCCGCTCGGATCGGGGTCCGAGGAGGTATTCGTTTCGGAAACTGTCATATGCGGTGTCATGGTCTTCTTGATTTAGCGCTTTGTTTCGTATGCTTCAATAATTCTCCCGACAAGCGGGTGACGAATCACGTCCGCACGCGTGAAAGCAATATGCGCAATGCCTTCCACGCCGTCGAGCACGCCGAGTGCATCGGCGAGGCCTGAATGCTGGCCAGCGGGCAGGTCGACCTGCGAAGGATCGCCGGTGATGATCATGCGGCTGCCCTCGCCGAGGCGCGTCAGGAACATCTTCATCTGCATGACGGTGCAATTCTGCGCCTCGTCGAGAATGACGATGGAATGCGCGAGCGTGCGGCCGCGCATGAAGGCGAGCGGTGCGATTTCGATCGACTTCGTCTCAAGCCCGCGTTCCACCTTTTCGGCGGGGAGCACGTCATAAAGCGCGTCGTAGAGCGGACGAAGATACGGGTCGACCTTCTCTTTCATGTCGCCGGGCAGGAAGCCGAGGCGTTCACCGGCTTCCACTGCGGGGCGCGAAAGCACCAGCCGGTCGACCTCGCCACGTTCGAGGCAACCCGCCGCGTGGGCGACCGCGAGGTACGTCTTGCCGGTGCCCGCCGGGCCGGTGCCGAAGACCATTTCGCGGGACTGAAGAGCCTTGATATAGCTTGATTGCGCGGGCGTTCGCGCGACGATGGTGCGCTTGCGTGTCTTAAGTTCGCCGACATTCGGCACAGGTTGCGCCACCGCAAGCCCAGAGCCGCCTGAACCGGGCCCGCCGGTCAGGTGGCGAATCGCACCGTCGACGTCGCCCTGCGACAGGGTGCCATCGCCCTTGGCGCGGCCATACAGCGTTTCCAACACCGTTTTCCCCTGAAGACACGTATCCTTTTCGCCGTCGAGCACGACAACATTGCCGTGTACCACAGCGCGAAGGCCGAGCCTGTTTTCGATGAGGGCGAGATTGACATCGAACTCGCCCAACACATCGGCGAGCTTTCGGTTATCGTCGAACGTGATTTCAATCCGGTAAAGGGATTGAGACGATTGCGACGGCTTCGAGCCGGCACGCCAAGCCTGACGCGAGGTTGCGCTCATCGATCGCCGTGGCGGTATGTCGACACCTGGCAAAAAGTATTTCTCCGCATTCTGCTTGCCGAGCGCTCTCTCACTATTGTCCCTTTATGTAGCGTCAACGTCCAGATTTTTTATGACAGCCCGAAGACTATTTTGGCTTGCAGCCACGATTTCCACATCGGCGATGTGTCCGATCAGCGCCGGGTCGCCCTCCGCGTACACCGGCTGAAGGTAGGGCGAGCGGCCGACGACCTGTCCTTCATTGCGCCCGCGCGATTCCCACAGCACCGAAAGCGTCCGTCCCACCATCGCGGCATTGAAGGCGGTCTGCTGCGCGAAAAGCAGCGCCTGAAGCCGCGCGAGACGCTCGGACTTCACGTCTTCCGGCACCTGCGCGGCGCGGTCGGCGGCGGGTGTTCCGGGGCGCGGGCTGTACTTGAATGAATAAGCCTGCGCGAAGTGAACGCGTTCCACCATGCGCATGGTTTCCTCGAAATCCGCGTCCGTCTCGCCGGGAAACCCGACGATGATGTCGGTCGACAGCGCGAGGTCGGGGCGCGCGTCACGCAGCCGGTGCACGATGCGGAGGTAATCCTCCATGCGGTGCTTGCGGTTCATCGCCTTCAGGATGCGATCCGAGCCGGACTGGAACGGCAGATGCAGATAAGGCATCAGCTTCGGCAGGTCGCGATGCGCGGCGATGAGCGCGTCGCTCATGTCGTTCGGGTGGCTTGTCGTGAAGCGGAGGCGCGCGATGCCGTTGACCTCGGACAGCGCGGCCAGCAAGTCCGGCAGCGTCCATGTCTTCCCCGACGGGCCTTCCCCGGCCCACGCATTCACATTCTGCCCGAGAAGGGTGATCTCGCGGACGCCGCGCTCGGCGAGGCGCTTCGCTTCCTCGATGATCTGCGCCACGGGCCGCGAATATTCCGCGCCGCGCGTATAGGGCACCACGCAGAAAGTGCAGAATTTGTCGCAGCCTTCCTGCACGGTGAGGAAGGCTGAGGGCGCGGCGCGAAGCTTCGGCGCGGGCAGGCTTGCGAATTTTTCGGCGGCGGGAAATTCGGTCTCGATGACCGGTCCGCGCGTGCTAGCCCGCCGCTCGATCAGTTCGGGCAGACGATGATAGCTCTGCGGGCCGACGATGATGTCAACCGCCGCGCGCCTTGCGATTTCCTCGCCCTCGGCCTGCGCAACGCAACCCGCGACCGCGATCATGAGGTTGCCGCCGCCGTCCTGGCGGCGAGCCTCGCGGAGCACGCGCAGGCGGCCGAGTTCCGAGAATACCTTTTCGGCGGCCTTCTCGCGGATATGGCACGTGTTGAGGATGACGAGGTCGGCGTCTTCCGGCGCGCCCGTCTCGACGAAACCGGCCGCGCCCAGCGCGTCTGCCATGCGCTCGCTGTCGTAGACATTCATCTGGCAGCCGAACGTCTTGATGAAGACGCGCTTTTCGGGCGCGTTAGCGGTGGGCCGCGCGTCTTGTTCAATCCCGGGGGCGCAAGCGTCCTGCATATCTCAAGCCGCGCGCGGACGCGCCGTCACCTGTTCGACATAGGACTGGCGAACCTCCGCTTCGGAGAACGCGGCGAGAGCCTTCCGGTCGCGCAACGATGCAAGCCGCACCGGTTCGCCGATGCGAACGGTCACGTCGATGGGGCCGCTTTTCAGCACGTTCCACGCGTGGCTCATCATGTCCATGTCGCCGTACCACGCGATGAAAGGGCGCTCATGGCGAAGGATCGGCAGGCCGTGAAGGTGTGTGTAGGCGATGGAAACAGTCTGCACCACGGGTTCCGGGCCGTTGTCGTTGGCGGCATTCGGCGCGAGCGAGGCGGCGGAGAAAAGCGAGCTTCGGAACGGCAGGATGCGGTTGCCGTCGCTGCTGGTGCCTTCCGCGAAGAGCACGATGGTGTCGCCGGTGGCGAGGCGTTCGGCGATCTCGCCCGCCTTGTCTTTCACGAGCGTGCGCCGCGTGCGGTCCACGAACACCGTGCGCTGAAGCTTAGCGAGCAGGCTGACGAAGGGCCACACGCCCACTTCGGCCTTGGCGACGAAACTCAGCGGCGCAACGGTCGACAGAGCGGGAATATCGAGCCACGAAATATGGTTCGAGACGAGCAGCACCGGGCGATCGCTGGCGAGCTTGCCCTCGACATGCACCCGGATGCCGAGGATGCGGCAGACAAGCTTGTGATAGCTGTTCGGCAGCGTCTTCGCCTGCTTGAGCCCAAGCTTCAGGAACAACCATTGCAAGAGCATGAGCGGCAACGTCACGGCGATGAACGCGGCAAGCAGAACCGTCGCCCTGATCGAACCGAGCAGTCGCATCATAAAGCCGTGAAAAACGAGAGTATCCATGCCGCCTTCACTTCCGAGCGCGTTCAACGATCGCTTCATTACGGGCTGCTTATCTCCGGGTCAACGGCCGAACGCACTGTATCCAGCCTCATCACGAGGGCTGTTTCCGACGCAGAGCTTTCGTGCCGATAATAGTTGTCACGCCGCGCGACGACGCGGAAACCGAGTTTTTCGTAAAGGCCGCGCGCTTTGCCATTACTTTCCGCCACTTCCAGATAAATGCAAGCGATGAATCGCTCGCGGCACAGCTCGAAAGCGGCTTGCATCAGCCGCGTTGCATGGCCGCGACCTTGCGCGTCCAGCGCGACTGCGATGGCGAGGACTTCGGCCTCGTCGGCGGCGAACTGGAACAGCGTGAAACCGCAAGGACGGTCGCGATCCGTGGCTTTCAGAAGGGCGCGATTCGCGTCGAGGGCGGATTCGGCGAAGTCGGATTCGGGCCATCCGGGCGGCAGGGCTTCCGCGTGGAGCGCCGCGATGGTGGCTGCGTCCTCGGGCGATGCGCGGCCGATCAGGAAATCAGATCGCTTACTCATCTTTGCGGGCGATGATATTGCGCGTCTGGGGCTTGGCGTCGGGCGGACGGACGTAGAACGGTGTGGGGAGGTCGCGCGCGGGGTCAAGCGCTGGCGCAAGCTCGGCGAGAGTGAGCGCATCCGGGAAAAGATCCGGCGCGGCGATGGGAAGGGCAACGAAGCCGCCGTTTATCAGCGCAGTGGCGGCGGGACCGGAAAGGACATCGGCTTTGCCGTTGAAGAAGGCCGCGCAATCAGCTTGCGGCAGGGCCACGATTTCGGTCACGGCTTCTCGGCCCGGCTTCAGAATTTGACAAAAGACCGCGTTAACGCCCGCAGGCGCGGCAAGGCCGTAGGCACCCTTCGCATGGCTGCCTTGCTCGAACGCCTCGGCCATGATCGTAAAGCTCGTCGCGCCCACGACGGGAAGCTTTGCGGCAAGCCCGAAAGCGCGCGCCGCAGCGACGCCCGTTCGGATGCCGGAGAAGCCGCCGGGTCCGACCGACACCGCGATGCGGTCGAGGCCCGCGAAGGCCAGACCTGCTTCGGCCATGAGCGACCCGATGAGCGGAATGAGCTGCTCGGCTTGCCCGCGCACGCTCTCAAGCCTTTTGACGCGCGCAGCCTCACCTTGCCGCGCGGATGTCACGGCGACCGAGGTGCGGCCCATGCTTGTTTCGATTGCTAGAACTCTCACGACTTATGGACACAACTCTTGTTACTGGCGGGAACGATAAGGGAGCCTATCGATGGAGGGATAGAATACGATTATACGATTGCTGAAATCTCATCGAAGACGAAGCGAGGTAAACGCGGGCGTAGCGCGGCCGGGTCGCCATAGCCCAAATTGCACAGGAAGTTCGATTTGACGGGCGTTCCGCCGAAAAATTCGAGGTCCACGCCAGCCTGGTCGAAGCCCGACATTGGGCCGGTGTCGAGGCCGAGCGCGCGTGCGGCGATGATGAAGTAGGCGCCCTGAAGCGTTCCGTTGCGAAGCGCGGTCGTCTCCAGCACCGAGGCGCCCTTGCCTTCGAACCATGCTTTCGCGTTCTCGTGCGGAAAAAGTCGCGGGAGATGGTCGTAGAATTTCATGTCGTAACCGATGATCGCGCAGACGGGCGCGGCGAGCGTCTTCGCGCGGTTACCTTCCGACAAAAGCGGGATGAGGCGGAGCTTGGCTTCGGGCGATTTCACGAACACGAAGCGCGCGGGCGATTGATTGGCGCTCGTCGGCCCGAGAACCGTGAGATCGATGATCCGTCGCAGAAGATCGTCCGCGACGGGTCTGTCCTGCCATTTGGTGTGTGTGCGGGCCTTCAGAAAAATCTGGTCAAGGCATTCCGCGACGATGGGGCGCCCCATGTATTACCTCTTATTGTGTGCCCCGACCAAGGGCAGCACAACATATAGAGGATCGCGACTCGGAGCACTAGACGGGCTGGACTTCCTGAACCTCGGGAACGAAGTGTTTCAACAGGTTTTCGATGCCATGGCGAAGCGTTGCGGTCGCGGACGGACAGCCAGAGCATGCGCCCTGCATCTTGAGGTAGACGACGCCATCGCGGAACCCCTTGAAGGTGATGTCGCCGCCATCGTTCGCCACGGCCGGGCGCACGCGCGTTTCGATCAACTCCTTGATTGTCGTAACAACTTCCTTGTCGGCATCGTCGAAATCTTCGTCTTCCGCAACGTGCCTCTCGTCCGAAAGCACCGGTTGCCCTGACATGAAGTGTTCCATGATGACGCCAAGGACCGGAGGCTTGAGGCTCTCCCAGTCGCCGCGATCCTTTGTCACGGACACGAAGTCCGAACCGAGGAACACGGCCGTGACGCCTTCGACCTCGAACAGCCGTGCCGCCAGCGGCGAGACCCCCTCGGCGTCGTCGCTCGTGAGAAACTCGCGCGTGCCCTCTTCGAGCACCGTGCGGCCCGGTAGAAATTTGAGCGTCGCCGGATTCGGCGTCATCTCTGTCTGAATGAACATGTTTTTCCTCTTTTGCGCCCTTTCCCCCGGCGCCATCACCCAACCGCCGATTAATAAGGCAGGGTTGCCGCCGCCTTTCAAGTGAAAAGCCGACCGGCGAAGTCGGAAACTGCCTCTGCCTCAGGCGAGCCCGTTCACTTCTTCGAGGGTGAGATTGCCGGGCACGATAGTGATGGGAATCGGGAAGGTGCCCGCCTTCGCGCCGGCGAGCGACGACACGAGTGGCCCCGGCCCTTTGGGATCAGTGGAGGCGCCGAGGACGAGGATGCCGACCTGGCGATCCTCCTCGATCAGTTTCACGATCTCTTCGGCGAGGTGCCCTTCGCGGATGATCTCCTCGGGCACGATTTCCTCGAAGCCCCACGTCTTCAGTTTGCGCGCTCGGAGCCGGAATACGGCGCGCGCCTTGTGATATTGTTCCTCGCGAAACGTCTCCTCGACGCCGAGCCAATGCGTCATTTCCATCGGCTCGATCACGAAAAGCAGCGAAAGCCCGCCCCCTGTGCGATGCACGCGGCGCGCGGCGTAATAGAGTGCGGTTTCGCCCTCTGGCGACTCGTCCACGATGACGAGGAATTTCCGCATGTGACCGGCGGTGAAAAGATCGCGAGGCTCACGGTTCGCCATGTTTGCGTCCCCTGCTGGACAGCCGGCAAATCGGGGCTTGCGGAAATCGGTGCTCGTTTCCGGGCCTTCGCGCCACACTTGGAGCAAAGCTTATCACGATCTGCGATTTGGCAAACAAGATTTGCCGAGCCGTTGGCCACGGCACCGGCGGAGTCTGCGGATTGAGGAGGCGATGGCGCGCGGCTTCTAGCGCCGCGCCTTCGTAACGAAGCCGACGATGTTCCGCACATGGCGCAGCGTTTCGGAGGCGATCACGTCAGCCCGATCCGCGCCATCCGCCAGCACCGCGTCGATATAGGCGGCGTCGGTCGAAATGCGCTTCATCTCGTCGCCGATGGGGCCGAGCTTGGCGACCGCGAGGTCGGCGAGCGCGTTCTTGAATGCCGAGAATTGCGAGCCGCCGTACTCTGCGAGGATCTTCTCCACGCTCTCACCCGACAGGGCCGAATAGATGCCGACGAGGTTCTCCGCCTCGGGGCGTCCCTCGAAGCCTTTCGGATCGGTCGGCAGCGGCTCCGGATCGGTCTTCGCCTTGCGGATCTTCTTCGCGATGGTGTCGGCGTCGTCGGCGACGTTGATGCGCGAAAGGTCGGACGGGTCCGACTTCGACATCTTCTTCGTGCCGTCGCGCAGGGACATGACGCGCGTCGCGGGGCCGGAAATGATCGGCTCGGGCTGCGGGAAGAACCCGTCGTTGAAGCCTTCCGCCGCAATCGTCTCCGCGAAATCCTTGTTGAACTTCTGCGCGATGTCGCGGGAAAGCTCCAGATGCTGCTTCTGGTCCTCGCCAACGGGCACATGCGTCGCGCGATAGGCGAGGATGTCGGCCGCCATCAGCACGGGATAGACGTAAAGCCCGACGCTCGCGTTTTCGCGATCCTTGCCGGCCTTGTCCTTGAATTGCGTCATGCGGTTCAGCCAGCCGATCCGCGCGACGCAATTCAGCACCCAGGCGAGTTCGGCATGCGCGCTCACCTGCGACTGATTGAAGATGATATGCCGCTTGGGATCGACGCCCGCCGCGATGAACGCCGCCGTCACTTCGCGCGTGGAGCGCTTCAGGTCGGCGGGATTCTGCGCGACCGTGATCGCGTGCAGATCCACGACGCAATAGATGCAGTCGGTCCGATCCTGCAACGCGACGAAGTTCTTGATCGCGCCGAGATAGTTGCCGAGATGCAGATTGCCGGTCGGTTGAACGCCGGAAAAGACGAGCTCTTTCATTGTGGTGCTGGCCTTGATGATCGAGGCGTTGTTATGAGCCGCGCCGGAGGCAAAATGCAAGCCCGGCTTTCTCCCGTAAACAGCGCCCTGCCGCCGCAGCGGCAGCGATCCATTCCACCGTCAAGCCCGACGTTTATCGAACCCGGCCGGTGGTCGGCCGGGCTTTACGCTGTTCGAGCGTTCAGGATCAGGACTTCCCGAGAACGAGCTTTTCATTCTCCGCGACGGCGGCCGAGATGTCCTGCTTTTCTTTATCGTTGCAATTGACCGTGTTCGCGGGCGGCATCGGAATGGTATTCGGATCGCGCTTTGCGGCCTCTTCCTGATCGACGACTTGCACCTTGCCGACAAGAAGCTGAACGGTGAACAGGTGAAGCGTGTTGATGTACTGAAGCTGGCTCGACGACCACTTGCCGGTCTTCTTCTCGCGAAGAAGCAGCGCATCGCGGTTCGCGATCACGAGCTCCTGAAGGTCGCATTTCTGGGCGCGGGCGCTGAGATAGGCGGCGCGGATGACTTCGCGCGCGTCGGCGTCGGGGATGACGATCTTCGACGGATCGGACTTGTCGATCACGGTCACCGACTTGTCCGGCTGGAGGATCTTGTTGGGCAGCGACTGCCAGGCGAGGGCCTTCAGCGTCTTGAGTGTCTTGTCGCTGATTTCACCCTTTGCCGTCTGCGTCTGCGCGACTGCAATCGGTGTGGCAAACAACGTCGCAGCTAAGATGATCGATCGCAAAATCATGACGGCCCCGAATCCCCTGATTGACTGAACACCTGCGCCTCGCCATCGGCGTTCGACGCGTCAAACCCCGGCTCATGGCAACGGGAAAAACGCGGCAACACTATGGCCTCGGTGCAGGCGGGTCACGCCTTGTTGGAGCCCTGCCACGGTCCGCGCCGAAGGATCGCGACCATGCCGCGCAGCGTTCGCACCTCCTGCTCCGTCGGCGCCATTCTCGCGAACATCGTGCGGATGTTGTTGACCATCGTTTCGCGCTTCTCGGGCGGGAAGAGAAAGCCGCAATGGTCGAGTTCGCCTTCGAGGTGCTCGTAGAAGGCGATGAGTTCGCCGCGCTCTGCCGGGCGGCTCGCCTTGAAGCGGTGGCCTGCGCCCAGAGGCGCGTCGGGCAGCGTGCGGCCGAGCGAGTGCGGGTTCACGAGTTTGCGCCATTCATAGGCGAAAAGCAGCACCGACTGCGCGAGGTTGAGCGAGGCGAAAGCCGGGTCGACGGGCGCCGTCATGATCGCGTCGGCGATGGCGACGTCCGAGTTTTCGAGCCCCGTCCGCTCCTTGCCGAAGAGAACGCCGCAGCGCAGATCGGCCGCCTGTCGCTCCGCGATTTCGGTAACAGCGGTGTCCGGGGCGAGCACGGGCTTGGCGAGGAAGCGGCTGCGTGCCGTTGTGGCCACGATGTAGTGCAAATCGGCCACAGCGGTGGCGAGATCGGGATAAAGCCGCGCGCCGTCTACGATTTCCACAGCAAGCGCCGCCGACGCGCGCGCCGCTTCGTTCGGCCAGCCGTCGCGCGGCGCTACGAGGCGAAGCTCGCGCAGTCCGAAATTCGCCATCGCGCGCGCGGCAGCACCGATGTTTTCGCCGAGTTGCGGCTCGACGAGGATGATGGCGGGAGCGGATGGCGATGGAGCCGATGTCATTGCAGGAGTCCTGTTCGCAGGCTTGCGCAAACAGGTTTATAGCGCGGTTTCGTGCGAAGTGGGCACGGTTCGCGGCAAGAAAAAAATGCGTCCAAGCCGGGAACCGCGACTTTCCGAGTACTTGCAAAGCGTGCCGGCGGAAGCGCCTCCCGCCGGGCATCCATCAACGTCGCTCGCGCGCGTGCTCGCCATGGAGTGTGTGCGACGCTTCTGCTTTCGAGCCGAATGGCGCGTTCAATCGCACGATCCTCCAATTGAGGAACGCGGCGAACGTGACCCAAAGGAGAAATGGCACGAGGAGCCATGACGCCGTTGAGGATATGTCCCATAGGCCGACGATCAGCGCCAGGATGGAAAGCCAGAGAAAAGGCACCTCGGCGAGCGCCCAATCCGGCCGCTTCGCCGCGAAGAACAGCGGACTCCAGATGACGTAAAAAAAGATGTTGATCGCGAACAGCACCGCGACGCGCGTTTGCTCTCCACTATCGGCCGCCGCCGTCCACGCGAACACCCCCGCCGCACCCGCCAGCGACAAAATGATGGTCCAGGCCGGGCCAAACGCCCAGTTCGGCGGATTCCACGACGGCTTCTTGAGATTGCGATACCATTCGCCCGGCCGGCTCGCGATGCCGCCCAGAATGAAGACCACCCCAACGATGGCCACTACCACGATTATTGTGAGTGTCATGTCGATCCTTGCCGGTTTCTACGTCGCGCGGGGCTTCAGCGCTTCGGCTTCTCCGCGCGGGCGGCCTTTGTTGCCGCTGACGTTGCCGCAGCGGCCGCAAGAGCGGCGAGGACGAGAAGCGACGAGGCGATGATTTGCTGAGACATCTTTCGGCACCTTTCCTGACTCAACTGAGACGGAACATCCCGGATGATGACCGGTTCCGCGCTTTGCCATGCGCGCGTCAAAACGATCCTCCGAAAGTCATTGAAGAGATGGGGCCGCATCTGCTAAACGCCAAGGATACGCCTGCGAAAACGGCGGTACTTGCCTGTTGCGGAAAAGGGATTCGCATGAGCCTCGACACTCTCGATCTGAAATCTCTGGTTCGCACGATCCCCGATTATCCGAAGCCCGGTATCATGTTCCGTGACATCACGACGTTGATCGGCCATGCGGACGGCTTTCGCGCGGCGATCCGGCGCTTGGCTGCTCCTTACGAGGGCGAGAAGATCGACGCGGTCGCGGGTATCGAAGCGCGCGGCTTCATCGTCGGCGGCGCCGTGGCGGATCGCCTCGGCTGCGGCTTCATCCCGATCCGCAAAAAGGGCAAGCTGCCGTGGCGCGCCGTCGGGCAGGATTACCAGCTCGAATACGGCACCGACATCATCGAGATGCACGAGGATGCCGTGAAGCCGGGCGAGCGCGTGCTGATCGTAGACGACTTGATCGCCACGGGCGGCACGGCGGAAGCGGCGGTCAAGCTCATCAAGCTCGTGGGCGGCGAGGTCGCGGGCGCGGCCTTCGTCATCGATCTCCCGGAGCTCGGCGGTGTTGCGAAGCTTTCCGCGCATGGCGTTCGCTCCCACGCCTTGATCGCCACGGGCGGCACGGCGTAAGCGGCGGTCAAGCTCATCAAGCTCGTGGGCGGCGAGGTCGCGGGCGCGGCCTTCGTCATCGATCTCCCGGAGCTCGGCGGTGTTGCGAAGCTTTCCGCGCATGGCGTTCGCTCCCACGCCTTGATCGCATTCGACGGGCACTGAGGCCGATAACGGTCCGCTACTCGCCGCGCGCGTCCCGATGAAGCGCGCGCAGTCTCTCCAAATCGAGAATGCGCAAATCGGGCCCTTCGCGACGAGCGATGCCCATATCCTGAATGCGGCTCAGCACGCGGGAAACCGCCTCGCGGTGCGTGCTTATATGCGCCGCGAAATCGGCCAGCAACGGCGCGGGAGAAATGAGCGCCTGCCCGTTCTTGTCTCCTGCGAGCACCGCGAGGCGGAGAAGTTCCGCATGAACCCGCGCCTGAACGCTCAACGTGCTGAATTCGAAAATCCGATCCGAAAGCGCGCGAACCTTTCTCGCGAGTTTTTGCATGATGAGGAGCGAAAACTCCGGGTGCGTTTCAAGGAGTCTCAGGAATTGATCCTTGGACAGGATGGCGAGCATGCAGTCGCTGCTGGCTTCGATGGTGACGGAGCGCGGTTCGCCGTCGAGAGCCGAAAGTTCGCCGAACATTTCGTCCGCGCTTATGGTTGCGAACAGAACGGGCTTTCCCTCCGCCGCCGAATAGAGAAGAGCACGCAGTTTTCCCTTCGTCACGAAGTAGACGTCCCGTGTGCGTTCATTGGCCATCACGATCTGCTTGCCGGCTGCAACGGAATTCCAGATGCAGCTGCGGGCGATGTCGCGAACGACGGTGTCGGGGAGGTCTCGCAGAACCTCACATCGCTTGAGAGTGGCCATTCTAAAGGGCAATGGACGCGCTCCTTTGCCCGAGATCCTTCGGCAAACGAGCGCCCCCGCGCATGCGAAGCAGCGAGCCCGCTCCGCTAATCCTCATCCCGCCCGTCATCAGTAGCATCGCACCCCGCAAGCCTGAGCCCCTCGATGAGGGTGGCGTTCCAGCTTCTGTCGTTAAATGGCAACCGTTCGACCTCGCGCACAAAGAACGCGCCGGGCCACTTCTCTATTTCGGCGCGCGCTTTCGCCACCTCGCCGCTTCGTGCAAAGGTCGCGATCTGGACGACTTTCGCGAGCCGATAGCGCGCCCGAAGATTGAGAGCGCGCTCGGCGTGGTCGGCCGCCGCCGCCCACTCGCCGATGAGGTGGTAGGCAAGCGCGGTTTCGCCGAGGAAGTGAAAGGTCAGCGGATCGCACGGACTGAGGCGCATTGCCCGCTGGAAATGGGCGATCGCAATCCCCGGCTCGCCCGCAAGCGTGTAACTGCTTCCCAGGCAGCAATGGGCCGCAGGGAAGCTCGGATTGAGTTCGAGCGAACGCTGGAAATAGGACCGCGCGCGCTCCGGCATTTCTGTTGCCAGTTTAACGAGGCCGATGACGAGGTAGACGCGCGCGTCCTGCGGATCGAGAAGGCAGGCCTTGCGCGCGAGTTCCTCGGTTTCTCGAAGGAGGGCTGCATCCCTGCTGTGCATCCAGATGTCCGAGAAATGGCAGGTAGCTAGCTGAATCAGCGCCTCACTCGAACCGGGATCGCCCTCGACGGCCGTTTGGAAAAATTCGGCCGCGATGGCGAGGTGGTCCTCGGTCAGTTTCTTGAGATGCCAGGTGCCTCGGCGCACCAGTTCCCAAGGGTTCAGGTCTTCCTTCTTCTTGACACTCAGGCGAGCAAATTCCGCGCGTTCGAGTTCGAGGGCGCTGACCGCCGCAGTCGTGAAGTCATTCTGCGCCTCGGCAAGCGACGTGGGATCGAGCGCGAATGTGCGTCCCCAAAGATTGTGACAGTTGCTCGAGTCGATCAGATTGACCGTTACGTCAAGCTGTGATCCGGAAAGTTTCAGGCGACCCGTCACCAGATAACGCGCGCCAAGCGCTCGCCCGATCTCGCAGGGGCTCCGCTGGCCGTTCTGAAACCGTAAGCTGGACCACTGCGAAAGTACTGGAAGCCACCGCAACCGCGAAAGACCGTTGACGAGGGAGTCGGCGAAGACTTCCCCGCAGAATTCATCCACTGGCCCGTTCCGGTGGATTTGGAAGGGGAGAACTGCGAGCACGGGCTTGCGGTCGTGGCCCTGCGGCGGCTGCATCGCCGCCTCGCACGCAACGTCTCCGGTCTCGGCTGCCGTAGCGCCGAGATTTGCGGAGAATGCGGAGACCGGAGCAAGGATATTCTTCAGCTGGCGCGGCCCAAGCGGATCGAACGCGACATCGATCTGCCCTTCCACGGAGCGGACCACCGCTTCCGAGAGAACGAGATGACCGGGCGCGCAGATTTGCTGCAACCGCGCGGCGATGTTCACCTCGTCGCCAAAGAGGCCAGAGGAATCGACGATGACGTCGCCCATATGGAGGCCGATCCGAAGGCGGATGCGGTTTTCCTCGGGCAAAAGGCAATTGCGACGCTTGATGGCGCGCTGCGTCTCTATCGCGGCACGCACCGCGTCGAGGGGGACCGGAAATTCGGCCATCCATGAATCGCCCGCAACGCCGAACATGCGTCCCCGGTTCGAGCGGATTACATGCTCGGTGATCTGACGATAGGTCAGAAAACGCGACAACGTAAGTTCGTCGTCCGCTCCCATGAGACGGCAATAATCCGCCACGTCGGTTGCCATGATCGTGACAATGCGCCGTTCAAACTGCCAAGCACGCCTGTTCACCGTATTCATTTTTTGACTACCAGGGCGAAGCTTTTATTCCGCTTTTTGATTATGCCGCTTTTTTCAACGAATGAGACGACCTCCGTCAAGACTTTAACGGTCATTCAAGAAAACTTTATAAAAAGTTTAGCGATATCGATGGTTGTACCGCCCTGATCGCCAGCAGGGGAGGCCTCGGACAACCCTCAGAATGCAGATCAATTATTGTAATTGTCGGTAGTAGCGTCAATGGTGCCAATGGATGAAAAAGACGCGCTCGCAAATATGCGACCTTAGGTAGCAGCATCAGTTCTCTGGGTTCGCAGTGGTTGAAGCGCTGCGGATTCAACGGCGTTTGTCAGTCTGGCTTCAGGCTGGCCGCTGTCGTCGTCCTCGATGGCGACGGATTCGAGTTCGACCGAAGCCGATCGAGCCGCGAGCCGCAGGCGAAAATAGACGCGCACCCCTGCGTGGCGAAAGGTCATAGGCAGGAGGATCTCCGGTGGCTCCGCCCACGAGAGCAAGGCTTGTCCGAGTTCACACAGTTCGATCGTTCCCGGTTTGAAATAGGGTTCGGCCGAAGAGTGAACGAGGCTCCGGAGGTTCGCCATCTGGCCGATGCGGATAAAGGCGGCGAAATCCAGCGCGTCGACGAGGCGAAGATCCGAGGCGAAACCGGCAAGCGCGGCGCCCAGAATCCGCTCCATGGCGGCGAAGTCCACTTCCAGATCCGGGGCGCTTTCCACAAAAAACGCACCCTCCGCTGTCATTGGACCCCGCTCCCGGAAAAAAAACGCGAGGCAAGCATCTTCTGCGCGCGCGAGAAACGGCGGCGCTCTACCTCTTCGAGGATTGCGGTCTTGACCTCTGCCGCATCATGCCGCGCATCAGGCCCGCCAGCGGGAAGCTGGTCGGCGACGGCAACCCAGATTCGGCGGAATTCGGACAAGGCCTCGTGACGATGATGCTGAGGCATCGCGGCGCCGTTCGTGGCGTCGAACAATTCCACGGCGTTTGCCAGTTTGCGCGCGGTTGGAACATCCTGCGAGGTCGGCTCCTCGCAGATGAAAGAATAAGCAAACTGGTACATCACATCCTCTTCGTGGCAGACTGCAAGCGCCGCTGCTTATCGCACGCGACGCTTATGCCAAGCGTGAGGCGCGAAGGCGCGGAGCGCCATCGAATGGCTGCCGCGCGCCCTCTTGTCAGCTAAACCTTCGCGGGCTCCAACTGAGCTGTTGACGGCTTCCCGATGACCGATGCGCCCGGCAGAGCGATGGTGACGCGAAGGCCCCCTTCCGGCCGGTTTTTCAGGATGACGTCGCCGCCATGGAAACGCGCGATGCCGCGCGCGATCGCAAGCCCGAGCCCCATGCCGCCCGTGTCGGCGTTTCGGGAATTTTCGAGGCGGACGAACGGCGAGAAGACCTTTTCCATGTCGTCTTCCGGGATGCCGGGACCGTCGTCCTCGACGACGATCAAGGCTTCGTTGCCCGTGAGTTGCGTGGTCACGCGCGCGTGGGTGCCATAGGCGACCGCGTTCACCACGATGTTGCGAAGCGCGCGTTTCAGGGCGAAGGCGCGACAATGGAGGCTGAAGCTCGGCGTGTCGCTGCATTCGACGGGAGCGCCCATGTCCTCGAGGTCCGCGCAGACCGACGAAACGAGCGCGCCGACATCCACGAGCCGCGATTCTTCCAGTTCCTCCAGTTCGCCGCCCTTGGCATAGGCGAGCGCGGCTTCCGTCATCTGGAACATTTCGGCCAGCGTCTGGAGGATTTTCCGGCGCATCTCGTCGTCTTCGATGAACTCGGCGCGAAGCCGCAGACTCGTGATCGGCGTGCGAAGGTCGTGGCTGAGCGCCGCCAGCATCTTCGTCCGGTCCTGCATGAAGGTGCAGAGCTTGTCCTGCATGTCGTTGAAGGCGCGGATCGTCTCGACGACTTCCGTCGGCCCCTTTTCCTCGATCTTCGCGGTGTATTCGCGCCTGCCGAGGGCTGTGGCCGCGTCCGCAAGTTCCTTCAGCGGGCGCACGACGCGGATCATGATGAACATGATGCCGAAGGCGCCGATGGCGGCCATGATGACAAACTGAACGAAAAGGGTAGGCGCGTGCGTCGGCGCGCCGCGAGGCCTTACGGCGACATTCAGCCAGGCGCCCTTTTCGAGCGGGACCGAGATTTGCGCATAAACGGGATATTCGGATGCGGTCTTCGTGCCGCTCGCCCCTTGCAGGCGTTCATAAGCTCGCTCGAAACCGCGCGCCAGCGTTCCGAGGCGAAACTCTGCGCGGAAGGGATCATAATAAGCGACGACCACGCTGTCAGCCCGGTTTCCGAATATTTCGCGCGCGCCAGCCGGTTCGTCCTTCGCGTTGTCCGCCGGTTCCTTCGCAATGGGCTTATCGTCGACTGAAAACTGAAGGACAGGCGAACTTGCCGCCTTGAGGATGGTGTCATGATATTGCGACGGCGTGGTGTCGACGATATCCGCCACGGTTTCGACGCGCGCGAAAATGCTGCTGAGCCAGTCTTTCATCATCCGGGATTGTTGGTCGCGGATGATGACGACATACCCTACGGCTTGCGCCAGGATAAGCCCCGCGATGGCGAGCACGACGAGCTGACCCTTCAGACTTTTCGGGAAAATTTGCATTACACGC
Organism: Rhodomicrobium vannielii ATCC 17100; assembly: GCF_000166055.1. Classification (NCBI taxonomy): domain Bacteria; kingdom Pseudomonadati; phylum Pseudomonadota; class Alphaproteobacteria; order Hyphomicrobiales; family Hyphomicrobiaceae; genus Rhodomicrobium; species Rhodomicrobium vannielii. The sequence continues at coordinate 1,284,772 of NC_014664.1, read as the reverse complement.
GCTCGACCGTGCCGACGAATTTGTACCCGCCACCCCAGATCGTCTGGATGATCTTCGGATCTTTCGGATCTTCCTCGATCTTGCGGCGAAGGCGGCTCACCTGATTATCGATGCTGCGGTCGAACAGATTGGCCGCGCGCCCGCGCGTGATGTCGAGGAGCTGGTCGCGGGTCAGCACGACGTTGGGCCGGTGCAGGAAGGCCGCGAGCAGCAGATGTTCGCCGTAGGACAAGGGCGTAACCATCTGGTTGCCGTCGATGAGTTCGCGCCGGTCGGCGTCGAAGAGGAATTGCCCGAACCTGATCCGCTCACCGGGCGGCGTGTCGCGGCTCGGTGGCATGCTCTGCGCTCGGCGGATCACGGCGCGGATGCGCGCGAGGAGTTCGCGCGGATTGAACGGCTTCGTGACGTAGTCGTCGGCGCCGAGTTCCAGGCCGATGATGCGGTCGGTATCTTCCGCTACGGCCGTGAGGAATATGATGGGGGCGCTGTTGCTGTCGCGGATATCGCGGCAAAGCGAAATCCCATCCTCGCCGGGCATCATGATATCCAGCACGAGCAGGTCGAACGCGCCCGCCTTCAAATGACGCCGCGCCTCCGCCGCATCGGCCGCGACCGTCACACGCATGCCATGCTTGACGAGGAATTTCGCGAGAAGGTCGCGGATGTCCTTGTGATCGTCGACGACGAGAATATGAGTTGATGTGTCCATTGGCTTCTCCCTCTGGCGTGAATGCAAGCGCCCGCGAGCGAAGTCGCTGTCACGCGCCGGGCCGGTGTCGCGCGATTTGGCTGCGCCTTTTGTCCGACCGGAATTTGTCAAAGTTGCGCAAAAGACACGATGCCGCTGGTCTTTGCCGTAAAAAAGCGCGCCACTGGACGATTCCGCCAAATCGCGACACAGTTTTTCATGGTGAGGGTCGTGGTTTCCAGGGTGCGAGAGAAACGCGGTCGGGTTCCGCGATGTTGATAAGGAAGGGAGAGGATCCCGGCAATGGAAGCAAGCCTTTTCCTTTTTGTCATAAAACCGCAGCCTGCCTTACTTAACATTCCAAGCAGAGACGATTCGCGGAACAAGTGACAAGCACGCAGCGTTAGTCCGAGCGCTCTCCTCCCGGTCGAAAGACCGTGCAGCGCCAGGCGCATGTCGTTGATATAAATACAGACAGCAACCATTTCTCATAACCGGAGAAGGTTTCGATGGAGCCGTTCGTTTTAGGCTGGCGCGAATGGGTCGCGCTTCCCGAACTGGGGCTGCCTGCGGTGAAGGCCAAGATCGACACGGGCGCGCGCACCTCCGCGTTACACGCCTTTTCGATCGAAACCTTCGGTCCGATCGATGCGCCCCGCGTCCGCTTCGGCGTCCATCCCGCCGATTACAGCGACGACATCGAGATCTGGTGCACGGCAAAGATCGTCGACCGGCGCATGGTGCGAAGCTCCAACGGTCAGGCCGAGAACCGCTTCATCATCGAAACGCCGATCAAGATCGGCGACCGGGAATGGCCGATCGAGATTTCGCTCTCGAACCGCTACACCATGGCGCATCGCATGCTTCTCGGGCGCACGGCGCTCGAAGGCGCGTCGGCCACCATCCTGCCATGGTCGGAATATCGTCAGGCGCAGCTTTCCTACGACGTGTATGGCGAGCAGGCCGGCAAGCCGAAGAAGCGCTCGCTGCGCATCGCGCTCCTCACCATGGAGCCCGGCAATTTCTCGAACCGCCGTCTCATCGAGGAAACCGAGAAGCGCGATCATGTGATCGAGCCAATCAACACGCTGCGCTGCTACATGAACATCAAGTCCATCGCGAGCGCGGTTCATTACGAAGGCAAGGCGCTCCCCGATTACGATTTCGTCATCCCGCGTATCGGCGCGTCGATCACCGCCTACGGCACCGCCGTCGTGCGGCAGTTCGAGATGACGGGCGCGTGCGTGCTCAATTCCGCGCAATCCATCGTGCAGAGCCGCGACAAGCTTTTCGCGCATCAGCTTCTCGCAATGCACAAGCTGCCGATGCCCGACACGGCGTTCGCCAGCTCGCATCACGACACCGACGACCTCATCAAGATGGTCGGCGGCGCGCCGCTCGTGATCAAGCTGTTGCAATCGTCGCAAGGCAAGGGCGTGGTGCTCGCCGAGAACCGCAAGTCGGCCGTGTCGCTCATCGACGCGCTCCAAAGCACCGAGACGAGTTTCCTCGTGCAGCAATTCATCTCCGAGGCGGCGGGGCAGGATCTGCGCTGCATCGTGCTCGACGGCAAGGTGATCGCGGCCATGGTGCGGCGCGCGGCGGGCGACGAATTTCGCGCGAACCTTCACAAGGGCGGCCTTGCCTTCGAGGCGAAGCTCACCGCCGAGGAGCGCAAGCTCGCGATCAAGGCCGCGCATCGGCTCGGGCTGAAATTCGCGGGCGTGGACATCCTGCGCTCGTCGAAGGGGCCGCTGCTGCTGGAGGTGAATTCCTCGCCGGGGCTCGAAGGCGTAGAACGCACAACCGGCGTGGATGTCGCGGGCCTCGTCCTCGACTATATCGAGCAGAGGAGCTTCGGCACGCGGCCGCGGATGAGGAAGGCGGCTTAGCGGGCGGGTGTTGGGTTGGTAGGAAGTCCGGGGCGAGCGGCTAACCTTCAGGGCTGCCCTGTTAGGCGGCGGATAGTAACCTTCCGAGTGTCGCCTCGACTTCCTGTATCGCAGTCTCAACGACTTCTTTTTGGTACGTAAACTCACCCCCGTGCGCGGCATCGTTCCTCAGGCGAGCAATGGCTTCGAGGCGCTTGGCCTCAAACTCAGTGAGCAGGCCTACCTCCGGAGATTTAAGCTTAACGATGACTGGTGATAACGTATCTCGAGGCGATAAGACAATTGGCACGGCACGGGCGCGGGCTTTCAGCCCTTCTTCGAGCGCGGCTCCAAGAAGCACGGCTGCCGCTCGGATATACCCCTTTTGAAGGAGGTACGCGGCTTCATCAAGTAATCCACTGAAGACTGTCGCAGATATAGAAAGCTGGTATTCAATGGCGAGACCGCAAGAATACTCGTGCCTCGCAGACTTGAGGACGCCGAGCGCCGCTCCGATGTTCACCTGTCTGCCAGGACCACCAATTGCCCACACTTCGAATTGAGAGACAAAACGATTGGTTGAGATCGAGAGCTTATCAAGCAGGTTGAGGCAACTTGTGGACCATTGTGTGAAGCCAACGATATCTTTAACTATGCCCGTCCGGTCATTTTTGAAAACTTCCCAGCGGTCGTACCCCTCAGAAATGAGTTCATCGAAGCGTTTGATGATGCGATCATTCACAAATTGTTTGGTCATAGCTGATCCTTCAACTTCGGAAAGCTGTCCCCCTTTGGACGGTAAGCTCCTCGCTCCATATTGCTAGCCCTGCGCACCGGGTCTTGCCTCTCTTTCCCAATCCGTTAACCCTTTTTGCGTCGGATTCTGCTAAATTCCCACGTGTTCCGGTATCCGTTTCAGTGGTGAGTCATGCGTTCTTGTGTTGTGTCCGGCGGGGCGGCGCCCCTTGCCGCGGAAGGTATTCTTCAGGGCGATTGCCTCGACATCCTGCGGCGCATGCCGTCGGCCTCGGTCGATCTCGTCTTCGCCGATCCGCCTTACAATCTCCAGCTTGGCGGCGAATTGCTCCGCCCCAATAACACGCGCGTCGATGGCGTAGACCACGCGTGGGACCGCTTCGCCGATTTCGCGACCTATGACCGTTTCAGCCGCGCCTGGCTCTCGGAGTGCCGCCGCGTGCTAAAGCCGAACGGCGCGCTCTGGGTGATCGGCACCTATCACAACATCTTCCGGCTCGGCACGGCGTTGCAGGATCTCGGCTTCTGGATGATGAACGACGTCATCTGGCTCAAGACCAACCCGATGCCGAACTTCAAGGGCACGCGCTTCACCAACGCGCATGAGACGCTGATCTGGGCGGCGCGCGACGAGAAGGCGCGGCCGACGTTCAACTACGACTCGATGAAGGCGTTCAACGACGACCTGCAAATGCGCTCGGACTGGCTCATCCCGATCTGCTCCGGCCCGGAGCGGCTGCGCGACGACGGCGGACGCAAGGCGCATCCGACGCAAAAGCCCGAGGCGCTGCTCGCGCGCGTGCTGATGGCGACGACGAAGCCGGGCGACCTCGTGCTCGATCCGTTCTTCGGCACGGGCACCACGGGCGCGGTGGCGAAGCTGCTGCGGCGCCGTTTCATCGGCATCGAGCGCGACCCGGATTACGTGGCGGCCGCCAGCGCGCGCATCGCGGCCATCGAGCCGTGCGACGCAAAGGCCGCCGCGCTCATCACCTCGAAGCGCGCCGAGCCGCGCGTGCCCTTTGGCATGGTGCTGGAACGCGGCATGCTGCGGCCGGGCGATGTGCTGTTCGACGCGAAGGCGGAAATCCGCGCGCAGGTGATGGCGGACGCGTCGCTGATGTGGAACGGAACGCGCGGCTCCATCCATTCGGTTGGTGCGAAGGCGCAGGGGCGCGGTGCGTGCAACGGCTGGACGTTCTGGCATTTCGAGCAACCGAAGGACGGGCTCGCGCCGATCGACCTGCTGCGCATGGAAGTGCGCAAGACCATGGGCATGCGGGCGGCGGCTTAAGCGCGGCGCATAGACAAAAATGGCCGGGGTCATGCCCGGCCAAGTCGCCCGAAATTGATTTCGGCGCTTATTCCGCCGCGCGAAGGGTGGGGCTTTCGACCTCGCCAGCATGGCGCACGGCGACGCCTGTAAACGCGCCGCAATGACCGCAGGAAATGTAGCGCTGCACGCCGCGATCATGGCCGAAGCCGTATTCGACATCGCGCACGCTGAGCGAGGTTGAGCCGCAGCAGGGGCAGGCGACGCTTGAGGCGGATTGGCGGCCGAGGCTATTCGCTGTCTCAACCCATTGATTGAAGGGGGCTTTCGTGTTCTGCGCCATGGCGCTCACTCCCGGTTCATCCGTTTCTTGGCGGCGGTTTTTTTCTTAAAAATGCTTCGCCTGCACCCGCGAATTCTTGAAGCTGCGAGCGCCGGCCAGCCTGTATCTATTTGATATATGACAAGTGTTGCAGGCCGATTTCGGAGTCGCAAGCGTTTCTTTGTCGCTCCCCACGACTTTGGTAACGCACTCGAAACACTTGGCTTTTTTGTCGCAGTCGGATGCGTTTTCCGCGCCGTGTGCGGATCGTTGCGCACAATCTCGCCGCGATTGCATGAAAAAGCCCCGCAACGCGCGAGGCTTGTCGCGAAAACGTGATGCGAATCGGTCAGGCCGCCGCAAGCTTCCGCAGCACATAGGGCAGGATGCCGCCCGCGCGGAAATAGGCGAGTTCGTCAACCGTATCGATCCGGCACAAGAGCGGCACGTTCTTCAACGCACCATCCGCGAAGGCGATTTCCGCCGTCATGCGCTTTTGCGGCGCAAGCTCGCCAAGGCCGCGGATCGTCACCGTCTCCGAGCCGGTCAGCCCCAGCGCCTGCCACGACATGCCATCCTCGAACACGAGCGGCAGCACGCCCATGCCGACGAGGTTCGAGCGGTGAATACGCTCGAAGCTCTGCGCGATGACCGCGCGCACGCCGAGCAGCCGCGTGCCCTTCGCCGCCCAGTCGCGGCTTGAGCCTGTGCCGTATTCACGCCCCGCGAAGACCACGAGCGGCACGCCGTCCGCTTTGTACGTCATCGCCGCGTCGTAGATCGCTGTGCGCTCGCCGTCCGGCTGGTGCAGCGTCACGCCGCCTTCGACGCCCGGCACCATCTGGTTCTTGATGCGGATGTTGGCGAAGGTGCCGCGCATCATCACCTCGTGATTGCCGCGCCGGGAGCCGTAGGAGTTGAAGTCGCGGGGCTCGACGCCGTGCTCGATGAGGTAGCGGCCGGCCGGGCTCGTGCGAGCGATGGACCCCGCCGGGCTGATATGGTCGGTGGTGATCGAGTCGAGGAAGAGGCCGAGCACGCGCGCGTTCTCTATATCCGTGATAGGGGCGGGCGCGTCGCCGGTCAGATGCTCGAAATAGGGCAGGTTGCGGACGTAGGTCGAAGCGTCGTCCCAATCGTAGGTCTTGCCGGTCTGGCTGCCGCCGACCGCCTGCCAGCGTTCGTCGCCTCGGAAAACATGGGCGTAGCGCGTCTTGAACAGCTCGGGCGTGATGGCCGTGCGCACGATCTCCGCGATCTCGACCGAGTTTGGCCAGATGTCCGCGAGATGGACCGGCTTGCCGTCGCTGTCCGTGCCTAGCGGATCGGTGGTGAGGTCGATCTTCATCGAGCCAGCCAGGGCATAGGCGACGACGAGCGGCGGTGACGCGAGGTAGTTCGCGCGCACATCAGGGTTCACGCGGCCCTCGAAATTGCGATTGCCCGACAGCACGGCGGCGGCGATGAGATCCTTCTCGGCGATGGCCTTGGAGATTGGTTCCGGCAGCGGCCCGGAATTGCCGATGCAGGTGGTACAGCCATAGCCGACGAGGCCGAAGCCCAGGGCGTCGAGGTCGGCTTGCAGGCCGGAAATCGTGAGATAGTCCGTCACCACCTGGCTTCCCGGCGCGAGCGATGTCTTCACCCACGGCTTCGGCTTGAGGCCCCTCTCGCGCGCCTTGCGGGCGACAAGCCCCGCCGCGATCAGCACGCTCGGGTTCGAGGTGTTGGTGCAGGATGTGATGGCCGCGATGACGACGTGCCCGTCCGCGATGCTGTAATTCGCGCCTTCAACCGTAATAGCGCGGTCGATCAGCTCGCCGTTGGGTCCGCCTTCAGCGACCATCTCCGCCGCTTCGCTTCCGGGCTTCGGCGCGCGCATCTCGGCCAAGGTGTCGAAGAAGCCCGCCGCCGCCTGTGCGAGCGCAACGCGATCCTGCGGGCGGCGTGGCCCGGCGAGGCTCGGCTCGACCTTTGCCAGATCGAGTTCCAGCACATCGGTGAAAACGGGATCGGGCGTCGCCGTCTCGCGCCACAGGCCTTGCGCTTTGGCATAAGCCTCGACGAGCGCCACGCTGTGCGGGTCGCGGCCCGTCGCGCGGAGATAGGCGAGCGTGTCCTTGTCGGTCGGAAAGAAGCCGCAGGTCGCGCCATATTCGGGCGCCATGTTCGCCATCGTCGCGCGATCCTCGACCGAGAGCGTATCGAGGCCGTGGCCGAAATATTCCACGAACTTGCCGACGACGCCCTTTTTGCGAAGGATTTGCGTCACGGTCAGCACGAGATCGGTAGCGGTCACGCCCTCGTTGAGCTTGCCCGTGAAGCGGAAGCCGATCACCTCGGGGATCAGCATCGAAATCGGCTGGCCGAGCATGGCCGCTTCCGCCTCGATGCCGCCGACGCCCCAGCCGAGCACCGAGAGCGCGTTAATCATGGTCGTGTGGCTGTCGGTGCCGACCAGCGTGTCGGGGAAGGCTTGTTCGATGCCGTCCGCGCCCTTCGTCCACACGGTCTGGCCGAGATTTTCGAGGTTCACCTGATGGCAGATGCCGGTTCCAGGCGGCACCACGCGGAAATTGTCGAAGGCCAGCGCGCCCCAGCGCAGGAACTCGTAGCGCTCGCGGTTGCGCTCATATTCAAGGTCGACATTGATCTCGAAGGCGCGGGCATTGCCGAAGCTGTCCACCATCACCGAATGGTCGATGACGAGGTCGACGGGCACGAGCGGATTGATCTTCGCGGTATCGCCGCCGAGTTTCGCCATCGCGTCGCGCATCGCCGCGAGGTCTACGACGGCGGGCACACCGGTGAAGTCCTGCATCAGCACGCGCGCCGGGCGAAACGCGATTTCGCGCGTCGAGCGGCGCTCGGTGAGCCACGCGGCGACGGCGCGGATGTCGTCGGCGGTGACGGTCTGCCCGTCCTCGAAGCGAAGCAGGTTTTCGAGCAGCACCTTCAGCGAGAACGGAAGCTTCGAGACGCCGGAAAGGCCGTTCGCCTCCGCATCGGCGAGCGAGAAAATTTCATAGGGCTTGCCGTCGACGGTGAGCGTTTTCCGGCTGCGGAAGCTGTCGAGCGAGCGCGGAGTTAAGGAAGCCACAGCGATTCTCCATCTGTGCGAAAATGCTTCTTGTGGGCATGCGGCAGAGTACCATAAAGAGAGGTTCGGCCTCCCTTCGACACGAGAATTTCATCTGTGAGTATTACCCCGCTCACCCGTTCTGGTTCCGCTTCTGCTCGCGCGATGCCGGTTTTGAGCCTCGCGGTGGTGGGGCTTGCCTGTCAGCGCGGCGGGCGCATTGTGGTGCCCGCGCTTTCGTTCAAGGTCGAGGCCGGGTGCGCGCTGATCCTCCGCGGGCCGAACGGGGCGGGCAAGACGACGCTCCTTCGCACCATCGCGGGCTATCTGCCGGCGGAGTCCGGCCGCGTCGCGGTGTCGGACGACAAGGGGGAGGGCACAGGCGAAGGGCAATTCCACTACATAGGCCATACGAACGGCATCAAGCCGCGCCTCACCGTCGTTGAGAATGTGAGCTTCTGGCAAAGTTTCTATTCCGGCGCGCAAGACGCGGAGGCGGCCGAGAACGCGCTCGAAGCGTTCGACCTCCTCGACCTCGCGGAGTATCGCGCGGGCCATCTCAGCCAAGGGCAGGCGCGTCGCCTCGGCCTCGCGCGGCTGCTGGCGGCGAAGCGCGCGGTCTGGCTCCTTGACGAGCCGTCCGTCTCGCTCGATACGGCCTCCACGCGGCGGCTCGAAACGGCCATCCGGGACCATCTCGCGCAAGGCGGCATCGCGCTCGTCTCGACGCATCTCGACCTTGCGCTCGGCGACGCCGCGACCGTTCTCGAACTCAAGCCTGGGCGGGCGTTTGCAGCATGAATGCCTTCCTCGCGCTCCTCACCCGCGACCTGACGCTCGCGCTGCGACAAGGCTCGGCCATCGGGACCGCGCTCGGCTTCTATCTCATCGCGGTGTCGATCATTCCGCTCGGACTCGGCCCGGACCTCGCGCTTCTGTCGCGCATCGCGCCGGGTATCCTCTGGATTTCGTTCCTGCTTTCGGCCGTGCTTTCGGTGGATGCGCTGTTCCAGGAGGACCGCGACGACGGCTCGCTCGACGCGCTCGCCATCGGCCCGCTGCCGGCCGAACTCATCGCCACGTCGAAAAGCCTCGCGCATTGGCTGACCACCTGCGTGCCGCTGATCGTGGTGACGCCGCTCGCCGGGCTGCTCCTCAACATGGAACTCGACGCGGTGCCGAAGCTGCTCGCCACGCTGGCGGTCGGCACGCTCGGCATCAGTTTCGTCGCGGGAGCGGGCGCGGCGCTGACGCTGGGGCTTCGGCGCGGCGCGTTGCTGCTGCCGCTCTTGATCCTGCCGCTTTTCGCTCCTTTCCTCATCTTCGGCGTCGGTGCCTTGTCCGGCGCGGCCGGGGCATTTTCGCAGAGCATCCTCCTGCTTGCGGCGCTTTCGCTGTTTTCGGTTGCGGCGATGCCATTTGCCGCTGCCCTTGCCCTTCGCCTGAGTTTGGAGTGAGTTATATAAGACACAAAGTGGGGACGAGACGCTTATGGCAGACCTGACGAACACCGAAACGATACGGCCGGGGTGGTTTTCCACGCTCGCCAATCCGACAACCTTCATGCGGCTGTCGGGAAAGGTGCTGCCATGGCTTACGGTCGCGACGCTTCTGCTGTTCGCCGTCGGCCTCACGGGCGCATTCCTCGCTCCGCCGGACTACCAGCAGGGCGAGACGGTTCGCATCATGTTCATCCATGTGCCGTCCGCGTGGCTGGCCATGATGTGCTACACGATCATCGCCATCTCGTCGGCGGGCTACCTCATCTGGCGGCACCCGCTGGCTGACGTGTCGGCGAAGGCGGCGGCACCCATCGGCGCGACGTTCACGCTGCTCGCGCTCGTCACCGGCTCCCTCTGGGGCAAGCCCATGTGGGGCGCCTACTGGGTGTGGGACGCGCGGCTCACGAGCGTGCTGATCCTGTTCTTCCTCTATCTCGGCCTCATCGCGCTTCGGCAGGCGGTCGACGAGCCGGGCCGGGCAGGGCGCGCCGCCGCTATTCTTGCGCTGATCGGCGCTGTCAACATCCCGATCATCAAATATTCGGTCAACTGGTGGAATACGCTGCACCAGCCCGCGAGCGTGATCCGCGCCGATGGCCCGACGATCCACTCGTCGCTGCTATGGCCGCTGCTCGTGATGGCGATTGCGTTCACACTCCTTTTCGTGGTGCTGCATTTCAAGGCGATGCGCGCCGAAATTCTGCGGAGGCGCTGCGATGCGCTGATCGCGCGGCATGTGCGCGGCGATGCGGCGCGCGCTGGCACGGAGGAAGCGGCCAATGCTTGATCTCGGACCTCACGCGGCCTTCATCTGGATATCCTACGGCGCGGCGGCGTTTTGCATCGTTGCTCTTGCATTGTGGGCATGGGGCGATGAGCGCGGTCAGGCGAAGCGCCTCGCCGATCTCGAACGGCGCGGGCTCAAGCGGCGCTCCGGCCAGGGACAGGGAAATTCATGACCGATACACCCGAAAAACAGACCAAGCCGCGCCGTCTGGTGCTGCCCGTCGTCATCGTCGTAGCGGTGTTGTCGCTGCTTTATTACCAGCTTCGCACCGGAGACCCGCAGAGCCTGCCGTCCGTGCTGATCGGCAAGCCGGTCCCCGACTTCCAGCTTGCCGCGCTTCCCGGCGCGCCGAGCCCCACGGGTTTGCCCGTGCCCGGCTTCTCGTCCGACGAGTTGAAGAAGGGCCGCGTTTCGCTCATCAATGTGTGGGCGTCGTGGTGCGCGCCATGTCAGGTCGAGCACCCGCTTATCACGGACCTCGCGAGACAGGGCATTCCGGTCTACGGCATCAACTACAAGGGCGATACGCCTGAGGGCGCGAAGCGGTTTCTGTCCCGCCTTGGCAACCCGTATAAAGCCGTCGGCGTGGACGACACCGGCCGCGTGGCCATCGATTTCGGCGTGTACGGCGTGCCCGAGACGTTCGTGATCGACGGCGCGGGCCGCATCGCATACCGCCACGCCGGGCAGCTCACCGAGGAAGTCATCGCGCAGAAGATCAAGCCCGCGATGGAGAAGGCCGCCAAGGCTCCGCCGCAGTCTTGAAGTGCGTGCGGAAGTGTGAAGCGGTTTTCCTGAAACGCGCGACAGAACAGAGCATATGCGCTTTTGATGCCATCAGAGGCGCGTCTGACCACCTCGGCAAAGCGGCGTCAGACTTTCATCCGTAATCTCAATAAAAAAACGGCCGGGAAAACCCGGCCGTTTTTTTATTCCTCACAGCGGAATATTGTCGTGCTTCTTCCACGGCAGTTCCTGTTGCTTGTGGCGTAGCATGTTGAGCGCGCGCGCCAGACGATAGCGCGTGTTGAACGGCATGATCACGTCGTCGATATAGCCGCGCTCCGCCGCGATGAACGGGTTCTCGAAGCGCTCCTTGTACTCGGCGACGCGGGCGGCGATCTTGTCCTTGTCGCCAAGCTCTGCGCGATAGAGGATTTCCGCCGCGCCCTTCGAGCCCATCACCGCGATTTCGGCGGTCGGCCATGCGTAGTTCACGTCGCCGCCGATATGCTTCGAGCTCATGACGTCGTAAGCGCCGCCATAGGCCTTGCGGGTGATGACGGTAATCTTCGGAACGGTAGCCTCGGCATAGGCGAAGAGCAGCTTCGCGCCGTGCTTGATGAGGCCGCCATATTCCTGCGCGGTGCCCGGCAGGAAGCCCGGCACGTCGACGAACGTGATGAGCGGGATGTTGAAGCAGTCGCAGAAGCGCACGAAGCGTGCGGCCTTGCGGCTCGCGTCGCTGTCGAGCACGCCCGCGAGCATGATCGGCTGATTCGCCACGATGCCGATGGGATAGCCGCCGAGGCGCGCGAAGCCGGTGATGATGTTCCGCGCGAAGGTTTCCTGGATCTCGAAGAAGTCGCCCTCGTCGGCGACCTTCGTGATGAGCTCCTTCATGTCGTATGGCTTCGTAGCGTCCGGCGGGACGAGCGTTGCGAGCGAGGGCTCCTGACGGCGGATATCGTCATGCGTCGGCAGGTGCGGCACGGTGCCCTTGTTGTTCTGCGGCAGGAAGTCCATCAGCCGCCGCATCTGGAGCAGGCATTCCACGTCGTTGTCGAAGGCTCGGTCGGCGATGGAGGACCGCGTCGTGTGGACGCTCGCGCCGCCGAGTTCCTCGGCCGTCACTTCCTCGTTCGTGACGGTTTTCACCACGTCCGGGCCGGTCACAAAGAGATAGGACGTGTCGCGGACCATGAAGATGAAGTCGGTCATCGCGGGGGAATAGACGTCGCCGCCCGCGCAGGGGCCCATGATAACGGAAATCTGCGGGATCACGCCCGAGGCCTGCACGTTCCGAAGGAACACCTCGCCGTAGCCGCCAAGCGCCGCGACGCCTTCTTGAATGCGCGCGCCGCCCGCGTCGAACAGGCCGATGATCGGCGCGCGGTTCTTGAGCGCCATGTCCTGAACTTTCATGATCTTCTGCGCGTGCGCTTCGGAAAGCGATCCGCCGAACACCGTGAAGTCCTTCGCGAACACATAAGTGACGCGGCCGTTGATCGTGCCCCAGCCGGTGACGACGCCGTCGCCGGGGATTTTCGAGGAGTCCATGCCGAAATCGGTGCAGCGGTGCTCCATGAACATGTCGTATTCTTCGAAGGAGCCATCGTCGAGGAGCAACTCGATCCGCTCGCGGGCGGTCAGTTTGCCGCGCTTGTGCTGGGCTTCGATGCGTCTTGTGCCACCGCCCAGGCGTGCGACGGCGCGGCGGCGTTCGAGTTCGGCGATGATTTCTTTCATGGTTTTTCCGGTATGCGGGCTAGGAGCATGCTTGAGAATGGCGCACACTAGCGCTGAAGGCCGGTTGCCGCAAATTCGTAATTGGAATGTCATGTCGCGGCTTGTGCCCGGGAGAATCTTTTGTTAGACAAGCGGCTCCCCGGCGATTACATCACGGGGCGCTGCGGTCGTGGCGGAACGGTAGACGCGCTAGCTTGAGGTGCTAGTGGGGCAACCCGTGGAAGTTCGAGTCTTCTCGACCGCACCATTTTCGCTTCCCCCGCCGGGAGGCGCACCAAGCCACCAGATAATTCGGTCGTTTGCCACAAACACGCTGCCCATCTGCGCACGGAGCGGATTTGCGCGCGGTCGCGCGTGACGCGGCGACTCGGTCTTCTTTCGCATGAGCGAAGCGCGAAAAGTGCTGGTAGACACACCGACTTGCGGTTAAGTCATAGCAGCCATGTTGCACCGCAACGTGATGCCAGTGGCACGCGGTTTGCGTTAAATCAAATCCGAGAGTTCAAAAACCGGAAGGGAAATTCGCTATGTTGGGAATCGGCGACAAGCTGCCGTCTTTCGAGGTCACGGGTGTGAAGCCGGGCTTCAACTATCACGAAGAGAACGGTGTGAGCGCGTTCGAGGCGCTGACGGAAACCAGCTTCCCGGGCAAGTGGAAAGTCATCTTCTTCTATCCGAAGGATTTCACGTTCGTTTGCCCGACAGAGATCGCCGAATTCGCGCGCCTCTCCAGCGAGTTCGCCGACCGCGATGCCATCGTGCTCGGCGGATCGAGCGACAACGAGTTCTGCAAGCTCGCATGGCGCCGCGACCATAAGGACTTGCATAACCTCAACCTTTGGCAGTTCGCCGACACGACCGGCTCGCTGATCGACGGCCTTGGCGTGCGCTCGGATGCCGGCGTCGCGTATCGGTACACGTTTGTCGTCGATCCCGAGAACGTCATCCAGCACGTTTACGCCAACAACCTGAATGTCGGCCGCAATCCGTCCGATACGCTGCGCGTTCTCGATGCGCTTCAGACCGACGAGCTTTGCCCGTGCAATCGCGCCGTTGGCGGGGACACGCTCAAGGCCGCGTAACAGCGACCGCTTTCTGAACTCACGGCCCGGGTGTCGCGATTGCGACAGTCCGGGCTTTGCCATGTCAACTTTCCGACAGTTTTCCAACTTCCCTACAGTTCCAACTCTTCCTACAGGACCACGCGATGTCGATCGATGCCATCAAAGACCGCCTCGGCAACTTCGCCAAGGACGTGAAGCTCAATCTCTCATCCACGCTCAACGACCAGACGCTTTCGGAGCAGACGAAATACGGGCTTCTGCTCGCCTCCGCGATCTCCACGCGCAACGCGCACGTTGCCGCCGCGTTCGAGGCAGAGGCCGCGAAGCACCTGTCGCCCGCCGCCTTTGAAGCCGCCAAGGCCGCTGCGTCCATCATGGCGATGAACAACGTCTATTATCGCTTCGTGCATCTCGCATCGAACAAGGAATACGGCACGAAGCCCGCGCGGCTTCGCATGAACGTCATCGCCAATCCGGGCGTGGACAAGAACGACTTCGAGTTGTGGTCGCTCGCTGTGTCGGCGATCAACGGCTGCGGCATGTGCATCGACGCGCATGAGAAGGTCCTGCGCGAGGGCGGCGTGACGTCGGAGACGATCCAGACGGCGGTGCGTTTCGCGGCAATCGTGCAGTCCGTGGCCGTGGCGCTCGAAGCGAGCACGCCGGCCCAAGCCTGATCCGGCAAGCCTGACGCGGCAAGCCTGACGCGGCAAGCCTGACCCGGCAAGCCTGACGCCTGTGCCTCGCCGCGTTCGCGGCGGGGCGCGCGTTCGTTCCCTCAACGTCGCCCGTACGATGTGATGCGACGGGCCTCAGCCCCACCGGCTGAACGGTGAATTGGCCGAGGCGCTCGGCGCTGGGCCGCTCCGCGCCGTTGGCGTGGGCGTGCGGTTGCGCGACACGAAGCTTCCAATGATCCCGATCACCAACCTCATGGCAATCGAGATGCCCACGAGCACGATCTGGTTGGGCTGCAAAAAGATATCGACCCACACCATGAAGTTATCGGGCAGATAAAGAGATTGCATCTGGTCGCGGACGTGCTGCGCGCCGGAAAGAAGTTCGCGCATCGTCGTCGGGAAGTGGATCGCTGTATAGGTAAACGCGATCAGCGACGCGATCATCGTGAACGTAAAAAGCAAAAGCGACTGCAGCAGCTTCATGATCTGGCCTTTGTTGGCACACGCGCGCGCTTAACTCGCGACGGAGATGCGTCGTCATTTTAATAAAATCACTTTTATGCGGAGCGGAACGATTTTGTGAAGCGCGTCGTTAACGGGATGGCGGAATTGCTCCGTCTACCCGCGAAGCGCGGGTTTCGGCTCATCAACGGAGGACACCATGGCCGACGCAAATTCAATTCTTTATATCGTTCTGATCGGTCTCGCAGCGGGCGTGCTTGCAAGCCTCGTCGTGCCGACCGGCCTCGACCTTCTCGGCGCAATCGTAGTCGGCATTATCGGCGCGGCGATCGGCTTCTATCTTTTCCCGGCGCTGGGCGCGCACGTGACTACCAATCCCACCGTTGCCTCGATCATAACCGCGACGGTTGGCGCAATTTTGCTGCTCGTACTTCTCCGCTTTGTCCGCCGATGAACTGTATGCAGGTTTGATGGCGCGCGAGCATCGACCGGCTGGGTCGCCGGTTGGTGCGCGATTTCCCCGTGAAGGACTGTTCGTCGCAGTATTCATTCCATTCAAATGAAGGTTATTCTCCAAATATTTAGCATATCGCGACTCTCGTGATAAAATAATCACAATTCCACAAGCCAAACGCTCGATCACAAGCAGTTGCCCTAGCCCAAAAATCCGCGTGCCGTTAATGAATAGAAAGACGGTCGCGGATCGACTGGCTCACCGGTTCTGAATTGGGCAATTCGAACCGGGTATGTGAGTAGATTGGGGTGGGAACATGAATACTGTTTTCAGGTCTACACGCTTCGCGTGTGGCGTTGCTTTCTGTGGATTAATGGTCGCTGGAAATTCAGCGCTTGCAGCCGATCTTTACGGCCGTGGCGGCGGGCTAAAGGATGGACCTTTTTACGAAGCGCCCGCTCTTTGGCAGGGCTTTTATCTCGGCGGCCATGTCGGCGCAGCGTGGAGCAAGGCCGACGTCGACGACACCTTCATTTACGTGGGCGATCCGACGTACAAAGGCGACCTGAACACCACCAGCCTCACGGGCGGTGGACAGCTCGGCTATAACTTCCAGCGCGGAAACTTCGTCTTCGGCGTTGAGGGCGACATCGGCTACCTCAAGGTGGACGCGAGCAAAGACGTGGCTTTCCGTCCAACGAGTTGTGTCGGCACCTATACGTCCGCGCCCTACACGGTCAACTATGACCCGAAAATGTGTGCGGTGGACACTAAATACTCTGCTTCCGGCGACTTGTACGGGGACATCACCGGGCGTCTCGGCTACGCATTTGATCGCACGCTTTTCTATGCAAAGGGCGGCGTCGCGTTTCTGAACGGAGAGTTTGATGCCAAATATCTTGGCCAGAACTGCGCATCGTTAGGCAGTGATAGCCACTGCCTAGGAAACGCTTTATCCAAATTCGACTATAGTCACAGTGAGACGCTTGTCGGCTGGACGATCGGAGTAGGCGTCGAATATAAGTTGACACCATCGTGGTCGCTCAAAGCAGAATATCAGCATTTCAATTTCGGTAGTATATCTTACAGCTATAACGATTCCTATAAGATCCCTGCAAACAACGTTGACTACAGTGGTGGGCACTATCACTCCACCCTCGACGGTAAGACGAAGGTCGACTTCACAGCCGATGCTGTCACGGTCGGCCTGAATTACCATGTCGGCGGCGGCGAATATGTCGGCCTGAAATAGCCGCACCTTCGCCAAAACACGCGCGTTCGCCAGCCGGCGCGCCTCGAACCGCGAGCCTCCGCCATCCGTCTGCGGAGGCTTTTGCGTTTTTTGGGTCGGGCGGGGCTGCAAGCCAGCGAGGGCTGCCCGAAAAAGGGGCGCACCGATGGCCGACTTCCCGCTACGCAAAAGCGTTCCGCGAGGCGCTCCATTGAGGCATGAACCGTTGCCCCCGCTACCATTGGCGGGGGCGCTTTCGTCTTTTGGAGGGTGGGGCGTTAGCAGTCAGCGTGCTATTGTGCACTGCAAACGGATCAAAAAGAACGAGACCGGCCCCATGTCCGACGAACGCAAGCCCGACCAAGCCAAGCCCGATGCCCGCAAGCCCGACCAGCCCTGGATCTTCCGCACCTACGCTGGACATTCGACGCCCAAGGCCTCGAACGAGCTTTACCTGAAGAACCTGGCGAAGGGGCAGACGGGTCTTTCGGTCGCGTTCGACCTGCCGACGCAGACGGGCTACGATTCGGATCATCCGCTCGCGAAGGGCGAGGTGGGCAAGGTCGGCGTGCCGGTCGCGCATATCGGCGACATGCGCACGCTGCTCGCGGGCATCCCGCTCGGCAAGATGAACACGTCGATGACGATCAACGCGACAGCGGCGTGGATGCTGTCTCTCTATGTCGCCATCGCCGACGAGCAGGGCGTCAGCCGCAACCAGCTCACCGGCACGGTGCAGAACGACATCATCAAGGAATATCTCTCGCGCGGCACCTATGTGTTCCCGCCGCAGCCGTCCATGCGCCTCATCAAGGATGTGACGGTCTTCTGTTACCGCGAGGTGCCGAGGTGGAACCCGATGAACGTCTGCTCCTATCATTTGCAGGAAGCGGGTGCGACGCCGGTGCAGGAACTCGCCTATGCGCTCGCCACCGCTCAGGCCGTGCTCGATACGGTGAGGGACAGCGGCGAAATTCCCGAAGAGGAGTTCGGCCAGGCGCTGGCGCGCGTCTCGTTCTTCGTGAACGCAGGGATGCGCTTCGTTACCGAGATGTGCAAGATGCGCGCGTTCGTCGAACTGTGGGACGAGATCGCCGAGAAGCGCTACGGCGTCACCGACCCGAAACTTCGCCGCTTCCGCTACGGCGTGCAGGTGAACTCGCTCGGCCTCACCGAGCCGCAGCCGGAAAACAACGTCTACCGCATTCTCGTCGAGATGCTGGCCGTGGTGATGTCGAAGAAGGCGCGCGCCCGTGCGGTCCAGCTTCCGGCGTGGAACGAGGCGCTTGGCCTGCCGCGTCCGTGGGATCAGCAATGGTCGCTGCGCATGCAGCAGATCGTGGCCTACGAGACCGACCTTCTGGAATATGGCGACATCTTCGACGGCAGCCGCGAGATCGATGCGAAGGTCGAGGCGCTGAAGGCAGAGGCGCGCGAGGAACTGACGCGGATCGAGGCCATGGGCGGCGCGATTGCGGCGGTCGATTCGAGCTACATGAAGCAGCGGCTCGTCGAGGCGAATGCGGCGCGGCTCCAGAAGATCGAGTCGGGCGAGCAGGTCGTCGTCGGCGTGAACCGCTGGACCGAAACCGAGCCGTCGCCGCTGTCGGGCGGTGTGGGCGGTTCGATCATGACCGTACCCGAAGGGGTCGAGCGCGAGCAGGTCGAGGCGCTGAAGGCATGGCGCGCGGCCCGCGACGCAAAGGCAGTCGACGCCACGCTCACCGCGCTTCGCGAGGCGGCGCAGGAAGGCCGCAACATCATGGAGCCGTCGATTGCCTGCGCGAAGGCGGGCGTCACGACGGGCGAATGGGGCGACACGCTGCGCCAGGTGTTCGGTGAATATCGCGCGCCGACGGGCGTTTCGCGCGCGGCGGCACAGGGCGCTCGCGCCGACCTGACCACCATCCGCGCCGATGTGGCACGCCTCTCGGCCAAGCTCGGACGCAGGCTCAAGCTTCTCGTTGGCAAGCCCGGCCTCGACGGTCATTCCAACGGCGCCGAGCAGATCGCCGTGCGCGCGCGCGATAGCGGCATGGAAGTCGTCTATGAGGGCATCCGCCTGACGCCCGCGCAAATCGTCAACGCCGCGCTTGAGGAAAGCGTGCACATCGTCGGCCTGTCGATCCTGTCGGGTAGCCACGTGCCGCTCGTGCGCGACGTGATGGACCGCATGCGCGCTGCGGGCCTCTCCGACATTCCGGTGGTCGTCGGCGGCATCATCCCGCTGGAGGACGAAGCGACGCTCAAGGCTTGCGGGGTCGCGGCGATCTATACGCCGAAAGACTTCCAACTGAATGACATCATGGCGGGGCTCGTGCAGCTCACCGACCCGGATCTCAGGATGCTTGCGTCCTGAATGCCGCACACGCATAGTAAAGCGTTACCGTAGCGGAACGAGAAAGCCGGAGAGGGGTTCTCACGCTCGAAGCAAACGGGACGCTTTCAACGCATGAGGATTTCGATACTCACAGGGCCGGACCTTGAGCGCGCGCTGCCGGAACTGGCGCGGCTCAGGATCGAGGTTTTCCGCGCCTTCCCTTATCTCTACGACGGCTCCCTCGACTACGAGCAAAGCTATCTCGCGTCCTTCGCCGAAGCGAAGGACAGCATAGCAGTGGTTGCGGAAGAAGACGGCCGCATCGTCGGCTGCGCAACCGGCTCGGCGCTCGAAGGGCATAACGACCAGTTCGGGGAGCCTTTCCGCGCGCGAGGCATTGATGCGTCGCAGATTTTCTATTGCGGCGAGTCGGTGCTCGACCCGGCGTTTCGCGGGCGCGGCATAGGCCACGCGTTTTTCGACGCGCGTGAGGCCCATGCGAGAGCGCGCGGCTATCGCTCGTCGGCATTCTGCGGCGTCGTGCGCCCCGATAATCACCCGTTGAAACCGTCCGATTTTTCACCGCTCGATCCGTTCTGGACCAAGCGCGGGTATCGCAAGGCGGAGGGGCTGATTGCGACCTTCACCTGGAAGGACATCGATCGGCCGGAGGAAACGGCGCATCCCATGCAATTCTGGATACGGGAACTCGACTGATGGCCCGAACCATTCGCATCGCGTCGGCGCAGTATCCCATTGATGAACTGACGTCGATGTCGGCCTTTGCGGGCAAGCTCGCTCGCTGGGTCGAGCAGGCCGTCGTCAAGGGCGCGCAGTTGCTCATCTTCCCCGAATACGCGTCGATGGAACTTGCGCGCATCGCCGGGCGGCATGTCTCGCGCGATCTCCACGCCTCGATCGAGGCCATGCAATATTACATCGCGGATTATGAAGCCGAATTTGCGAACCTCGCGAAACGGCACGGCGTTCATATCCTCGCCGGCAGTGCGCCGACGCGCCTCGCCGACGGTAGTGTCGTGAACCGCGCGCGCCTGTTCACGCCGCACGGCGAGACGGGCACCCAGCAGAAGCAGATCCTCACACGCTCGGAGCTGGAGGACTGGGGCATCGACGCAGGCACCGGCCTTTGCGTCTTCGACATCGGCCTCGCAAGAATCGGCATCGCCATCTGCTACGACTCCGAGTTTCCGCTGATCGTGCGCGCGATGTACAACGCCGGCGCGGAGGTTATCCTCGTGCCATCCTGCACCGACACGGCCTATGGCTACTACCGCGTGCGCAACGGCTGCGCCGCGAGAGCGCTCGAAAACCAGGTGTACGTGGTTCAATCGTGCACGGTGGGTGAAGCCGACTGGTCGGCCGCGGTCGATCACAACTCCGGCGCGGCGGCTTTTTTCGCGCCCTCGGACCCGTTGTTTCCGTCGCCGTCCGGCGTGCTGGAGGAAGGCACGATGAACGCGCCGCAATGGGTATTTGCGACGCTCGACCTCGACGTTCTGACCGAGGTGCGCAAAAACGGCGACGTTCTCAACGCCCGCGACTGGGATTTGCAGCCCGGCGCGTCGGAGCTTCCGCAAGCCAAGGTCGTCACGTTCAAATAGGCGCTCGCAAGGACGCGCCTCGGAGCGAAAGCGCCTCCGCCCGACCCGTCAAATCCCCGTAACGGAAAAACGTCCCTGTTCCTCAGGCATGACGCTTGCACGGTGTGTCAAGGCGAAGCATTGTGCGCCCGCACTCGACTCACGCCCGCCGTCAGGAGAAACGATGGCCATCCATGTCGCGCTGACCCATCGGACCGAATACGATTACGACCGCCTGACCGGGCTTGGCCCGCAGGTTGTGAGGTTGCGCCCGGCGCCCCACTGCCGCACGCCGATCCTGTCCTATTCGCTCAGGATCACGCCCGAAGAACATTTCATCAACTGGCAGCAAGATCCGTTCGGCAACTATCTGGCGCGGCTCGTCTTTCCTGAAAAGACGCGCGAGTTCAAGGTGGTGGTGGACCTCGTCGCGGACATGGCCACGATCAACCCCTTCGACTTTTTCGTCGAGGAATATGCGCAGAACTGGCCCTTCGACTACGACGCGTCGCTGAAGGAAGAACTCGCGCCCTACCTCAAGGCCGAGACGCCGGGGCCGCTGCTGAAAGAGTATATCGCCGGTCTCAAGATCGATGCGAAGACCTCCATCGATTTCATCTGGGCGCTTAATTTGCAGCTCCAGAAGGATATTGCCTATCTGATACGCATGGAGCCGGGCGTTCAGACGCCGGAGGAGACGCTGAAGAATCGGTCCGGCTCGTGCCGCGACTCCGGCTGGCTGCTCGTGCACATCATGCGGCACTTCGGCCTCGCCGCGCGTTTCGTGTCCGGCTACCTCATTCAGTTGAAGGCGGACCAGAAGTCGCTCGATGGGCCATCTGGCACCGAAGTGGACTTCACCGACCTGCACGCATGGGCGGAAGTGTATCTTCCCGGCGCGGGCTGGATCGGCCTCGATCCGACATCCGGTCTGTTCGCGGGCGAAGGCCACATTCCGCTTGCTGCCACGCCCTCGCCGCAGAGCGCCGCGCCCATTTCCGGCGAGCATGAGGAGGCGGAGGTCACGTTCGGCTTCGACATGCAGATCCAGCGCATCTATGAAAGCCCGCGCGTGACGCTGCCCTACACGGACGAACAGTGGAAGGCTATCGCGGCGGCTGGGCATGAGGTTGACCGGCGGCTTGATGAAGGCGACGTGCGCCTGTCGATGGGCGGCGAGCCGACCTTCGTCTCTATCGACGACGTTGACGGCGCGGAGTGGAACACGGACGCCGTCGGTCCGACGAAGCGCCGTTATGCCGAAGAACTGATCCGCCGCCTGCGCGACCGCTTCGCGCCGGGTGGCCTGCTGCATTACGGGCAGGGCAAGTGGTATCCCGGCGAACAGCTTCCGCGCTGGTCGTTCTCGGTTTACTGGCGCGCCGATGGCCATCCCTTGTGGGAAAACGAAGCGCATATCGACCATGAAGTCCCCGTGAAGCCTGCAACGCAGGAAGACGCGGGCCGCTTCACGGAAGTGCTGGCGGAACAACTCGGCCTTCCCGTCGATGCAGGCGTGCCCGCTTATGAAGACCCGGCGCATTTTCTTCTCATCGAGCAGAAGCTGCCGATCAACGTTGAGCCCGAGGACAACAAGCTCGAAGATCCGCAGG
Source organism: Rhodomicrobium vannielii ATCC 17100 (assembly GCF_000166055.1). Classification (NCBI taxonomy): domain Bacteria; kingdom Pseudomonadati; phylum Pseudomonadota; class Alphaproteobacteria; order Hyphomicrobiales; family Hyphomicrobiaceae; genus Rhodomicrobium; species Rhodomicrobium vannielii. Next base: position 1,262,597 of record NC_014664.1, on the reverse strand, counting down.
AACGCGATCGCGTCATCCGCGTGTTCGAGCGCGGCCTCGACAAGCCGTCCGGCTACGTCATGCCGATTCAGGTGTGGCACAGTCAGGCGCGCGGCCGCACATGGGTGACGGAGAAGTGGAACTTCCGCCGCCGCAGGCTCTATCTCGTGCCGGGCGATTCACCCGTGGGCTATCGCCTGCCGCTGTCGTCCACGCCCTACATCGTGCCGTCGAACTATCCGCACATCATCCCGACCGATCCGTTCGCGGCGCGCGCGTCCATGCCGTCGCGTGAGGTGCTTCTCAGAAGTCGTCGCGAGTCGGTGACGCTGCTTGCGCCCCCCGCTCCGCCTGCGCCGCTCGTGCCGACCGAGGTGTTCGGCAATGTCCGCACGGCGCTCGTCATAGAGCCGCGCGACGGGCATCTGTGCGTGTTCATGCCGCCGCTCGTCGACGCGGAAGATTACGCCGCGCTTGCCGCCGCCATCGAGGAAACCGCGAAGATTACGGGCCAGCCGGTCCATGTCGAAGGCTATCACCCGCCGCACGATCCGCGCCTCAACGTCATCAAGGTCACGCCCGATCCCGGCGTCATCGAGGTGAACATTCAGCCTGCTTCGAACTGGGACGAGGCGGTGAACATCACCGAGACGGTGTATGAGGAGGCGCGGCTCGCCCGGCTCGGCACCGAGAAATTCATGGTCGATGGCCGTCACACCGGCACCGGCGGCGGCAACCACATCGTGCTCGGCGCGAAAACGCCAGCCGACAGCCCCTTCCTGCGCCGCCCGGACCTGCTCGGCAGTATCATCGCCTACTGGCAGAACCACCCGTCGCTGTCCTATCTGTTCTCGGGCCTGTTCATCGGGCCGACGAGCCAGGCGCCGCGCATCGACGAGGCGAGGAACGACTCGCTCTACGAGATGGAAATCGCGCTCAGCCAGATCCCCGACAAGGATTACGGCTGGATACCTTCGTGGCTCGTAGACCGCGTCTTCCGCAACCTGCTCATCGACTCGTCGGGCAATACGCACCGCGCGGAAATCTGCATCGACAAGCTCTACTCGCCGGATTCGTCGTCCGGCCGCCTCGGCCTCGTCGAGTTCCGCAACTTCGAAATGCCGCCGCATGCCGAGATGAGCCTCGCGCAGCAGCTTCTGCTTCGCGCGCTTATCGCGTGGTTCTGGGAGAAGCCCTTCAAGCGCCGCCTCATCCCGTGGGGCACCGAGTTGCACGACCGCTTCATGTTGCCTGATTTCGTCTGGTCCGACTTCAAGGACGTGATCGGCGATCTGAAGGACGCGGGTTTCCCGGTCGAGGCCGAGTGGTTCGCGCCGCATTTCGAGTTCCGCTTCCCGCTCTACGGCAGCGTCGACTATCAGGGCATCGAGATCGAGCTTCGGCAGGCGCTGGAGCCGTGGCACGTACTAGGCGAGGAAGGCTCGCCGGGCGGCACCGTCCGCTATGTGGACTCGTCGCTCGAACGCCTTCAGGTGAAGGTGAAGGGCAATCTCGGCGGTCGCTATCAGCTGCTTTGCAACGGCGTGACCGTACCGCTGAAGCCGACCGGCACGCATGGCGAGGCGGTTGCGGGCGTGCGCTTCCGTGCGTGGTGGCCCTCAAGCTGCCTTCAGCCGACCATCCCGCCGCATACGCCGCTCGTGTTCGACCTGTACGACAGCCACGCCGGGCGCTCCGTCGGCGGCTGCCGCTATCACGTCGCGCATCCGGGCGGCCGCGCGCACGACAGCTTCCCGGTCAACGCGCTGGAAGCCGAGACGCGCCGCCTCGCCCGCTTCGAGCTTTACGGGCACACGCCGGGCACGACGAAGCCTTATAATCCGGGGCCAAATCCGAGCTTCCCGCATACGCTCGACCTGCGGCGCATCGGCTTTTAAACTTCGCGTCGGGCGGTTGCCGTCCGACGCTCTCCCGCTTCACCCAACGCGACCATAGGCCGGAGCGGCGAACCGTTGTAAGGTGGGCGCAAACGTGAAGTCGCTCCGATGGACCAGATCATCACCACCCCGCCGCCTTTCTTCGACCCCGCGAGCCTACGCGAGGAGCTTTCGTCCTATTGGAAGGAAAGCGCCGACAATCCCGCGCAGATGCGCCCGCGTGTGGTGCGCCGCCTGAAGGAACTGAAGGCGACGGCGCAAGCCGAGGCCGAGGCGCTGTTGATGAGCACGGGCGACGGTCGGACCTGCGCGGCGGCGCTCGCGCTGTTCCAGGACGAACTCATCAAGCTCATCTACGATTTCTCGACGAAGCACCTCTATCGCGCGCGAAACCCCACCGCCGCCGAACATATGGCGCTCGTCGCCACAGGCGGGTATGGGCGCGGGCTGATGGCCCCGAAGTCGGACGTCGATCTCCTGTTCCTGCTGCCGTACAAGCAGACGGCATGGGGTGAGAGCATCGTGGAGTCCGTGCTCTATTTCCTCTGGGATCTAGGCTACAAGGTTGGCCACGCCACGCGCAATGTCGACCAGACGCTGAAGGCCGCGCAATCCGATATGACGATCCGCACGGCGCTCCTCGACGCGCGGCTCATCCACGGCGAGGACGCGCTGTTTCAGGAAATGTGGACGCGCTTCATCAACGGCGTCGTCAGCGGCACGAAGCGGGAGTTCATCGCGGCTAAGCTCGCCGAGCGCGAGGAACGCCTGAAGCGCGCGGGCCAGTCGCGCTATCGCGTCGAGCCGAACATCAAGGAAGGCAAGGGCGGCCTTCGCGACCTGAACGTGTTGCACTGGCTCGCGGTTTACCTCAACCCGGCGCGCAACGGCCAGAAGGCGGAAAACGCGATCTTCACGCATAGCGAGGTTGCCACCTTCAATCACTGCGAAGGCTTCCTCTGGACGGTACGCTGCCACCTGCATTTTCTCACCGGAAAGGCGGAGGAGCGGCTTTCCTTCGACGTGCAGCCGGACATGGCGCAGCGGCTCCGCTATCATGAACGCCGCGGCTTGCTCGCCGTCGAGCGATGCATGAAGCATTACTTTCTGATCGCGAAGGACGTCGGCGACCTCACGCGAACCGTCTGTTCGAGCCTCGAATTGCGGCAGTTGAAGAGCGTGCCCACGCTGAGCGATTTCGTCGGCGCGCTGCCGTGGAGCCCGCAAGCGAAGATCGCCGCGACGACCGATTTCCGCCTCGACAACAAGCGTCTGAACGTCAAGCAGCCGGACGTCTTCCGAAAAGACCCACTGAACCTGATCCGCTTCTTCATCGAGGCAGAGCGGGAAAATCTGCTGATGCACCCCGAGGCGCTGCGCCTCATCCGCGCATCAATGAAGCTCATCGATGACGACTTCCGCCGCAACAGGGAGGCGAACCGGCTTTTCCTCGATCTCCTCACCTCGCGGGAGGCGCCGGAAACCTCGCTCCGCTACATGAACGAGTCAGGCGTGCTCGGCCGCTTCATCCCGGAGTTCGGCCGCTGCGTGGCGATGATGCAGTTCAACATGTATCACCACTTCACGGTCGACGAGCACACCCTTCAGGCGATCGGCATCCTGTCTCGGATCGAGAAGGGCGAATTCGGCAAGGAGCTTCCGCTCTCCACCGAAATCATCAACGACATCCAGAACCGCAACGCGCTTTACGTGGCGCTCCTCATGCATGACGTGGCGAAGGCGGTCGAGGGCGATCATTCCATCGTCGGCGCAGAGTTGGCGCGCTCGCTCGCGCTGCGCCTCGGCCTGTCGGCTGCCGAAGCGGAAACCGCCGCCTGGCTCGTCAAATATCACCTGTTCATGAGTCAGACGGCGCAAAGCCGCGACATCTCAGACCCGCAGACGATCCGCAACTTCGCCGACTTCGTCCAGAGCCCCGAGCGGCTGAAGCTGCTTTTGCTGCTCACCGTGGCAGACATTCGCGCCGTCGGCCCCGGCGTCTGGAACGGCTGGAAGGGCCAGCTCCTGCGCCAGCTCTACTACGATACCGAGCCTCTGCTCGCGGGCGGCCATACGCGCGTGCCGCGTCAGGCACGCATCGCCGCCGCCAAGACCCGCCTCCGCGAGGTCTTGCGCGACTGGCCCGCCGCCGATGTGGACCGCTTCATCGAGCGGCACGAGCCCGACTATTGGGTGCGAACGGACCTTGAACGGCAGATCCTGCATGCAAGCCTGATCCGTCGCTACGAGACGGAAGCCGCGCCGCTCGTCTACGATGTGCGGTGCTGCGACATCGTTCGACCGATCCCGGAACTGACCTTTGTCACGGGCGACCATCCGCGCCTTCTGCTGCAAAGCGCGGGTGCCTGCGCGGCCTCGGGAGCCAGCATCGCATCTGCCCAGATCGGGACCACGCGCGACGGGCTGGCGCTCGACACGCTGCTGTTCCAGCGCAAGTTCGTCGACGATCATGAAGAAATCTCGCAGTGCCAGAAGATCGGGCGCTCCATCACGGATGTCGTTTCCGGCGCGCGGGCACTGGATGAAGCGAAGGTCCGCTCGCTTCGCCTGAAGCCGAAGGTGGACGCATTCACCGTGCCGCCCGACATCGTCATCGACAACACGGCATCGCAAGAAACGACCGTGATCGAGGTGCATGCGCTGGACCGTCCCGGCCTTCTCTACGACCTCGCGCGATGCTTCGACGATTTGGGCCTCGACATTGCGTCGGCGCATATCGCGACCTTCGGCGAGAAGGCGGTGGACGTGTTCTACGTGACCGGGCCGGGCAAGCAGAAGGTGACGGACGAAGCGACCAAGAGCCGGATTCGCGGGCAGATCCTCGAACTTCTCGAAGAGTGAGGGCAGACGCGATGCTCCATGCCGACGCGACGACCGCGCTCGCCGAATACCGCCGGATCTTTCCCGGTGAGGCGGTCGATAGCGTTAAGGACTTCCTTGCTCGTAACCCCGACGACATCCTCAGGTCGAATCCGGCCGGTCATGTCACCGCAAGCGGTCTCGTCTTCGATGGCAACGCCTTGCTGCTGATCTTTCACAAGAAATCGGCGCGGTTTCTCCAGCCGGGCGGCCATGTCGAAAGCGGGGACGCGTCGATTTACGATGCGGCGCGGCGCGAGGTGCTGGAAGAAACGGGCCTTGGCGTTGCGCCGTCGCCGCTGTTTCCGGGCTGCGTACCGTTCAACATCGACGCGCACATCATTCGCGCGCGCCCAGACCGCGACCAGTGCGAGCACTGGCATTATGATTTCCAATATCTGTTCGAGCCGTTGGGCCGCGACGTGCGCATCGATGAAAGCGAGGTCGATGCCTTTCGGTGGGTGCCTCTCGATTATCCTTTCGCGACGAGCGGACTTATAAACGCGGTTCCGAAACTGCAAGAGCTTCTGTCGAAGAGGACGCATTCATGACGCGCATCGTAAAACCCTCGAAACCGCGTCACGACGAATCGCGAAAGCAAGGCCGCGCCGCTGGAGCGAAGGACGCTGACACCGGTCCGCGCGACGGCGCGCCGAAGCAGGAAGCTTGGGCCTTTTCCCGTTTCGGCGATTCGCGGAAAAGCGCCCGCCGACCGAAAACCGCTGGCGAAAGCTTCGCGAAGCTCGCGGCCGGAGAAACGCTTTACGGCCTTCATTCCGTGGAGGCGGCGCTCGCGAACCCGAAGCGGCGCATCCGTCACGCATGGCTGACCGAAAACGCCGCCGCCCGCTTGGCTCCGCTTCTAGACGCCCGGAAAATCGCCGCGACGCTCGCGCTGCCCGCCGACCTCGACGCGCTGACCGGACCGGGCGCTGTGCATCAGGGCGCGGTGCTTCAAGTCGAACCGCTGGCCCAGCCCGGCCTCGACGATTTTCTCGACGCGCTTGGCGATGCGCCCGCGACCGTCGTCATCCTCGATCAGGTCACGGACCCGCACAATGTCGGCGCGGTGCTCCGCTCTGCGGCGGCGTTCGGTATCGGCGCGCTGATCGTGCAGGACCGACACTCGCCGCCGCTGACCGCCGCGCTCGCGAAGTCGGCGTCCGGCGGGCTGGAGCATGTCCCGGTGATCGAGGTGGTGAACCTGGCGCGCGTGCTCGAAAAGCTGAAGGAGCGCGACTTTCTTTGCATCGGCTTCGATTCCGAGGGCGCGCAGCGGTTCGATGCGGCGCTGGCGGGCGGCCGGCGCGTGGCGTTCGTCTTCGGCGCCGAGGATAAGGGACTGCGGCGGCTGGTGCGCGAGGGCTGCGACGCGATTGCGGCGCTTTCCGCCCCCGGCCCGATCAAGAGCCTCAACATCTCGAACGCCGCTGCCATCGTGTTTCACGCGCGGGCACAAGGGCAGGGGGACGCGAAGTGACCATAAGCATGTATGGCATCAAGAATTGCTCCACCGTGAAGAAGGCGCGGACCTGGCTTGAAGAGCGCGGCGTGGCTTACACCTTCCACGACTACAAGACGGCAGGGGCGGACGAGGCGCTGCTGCGCCGTTTCGTGAAGGAGCATGGCTGGGAAGCGCTGCTGAACCGCGCGGGCACGACGTTCCGCAAGCTGCCCGAGGCGGATCGCGAAAATATCGACGAGGAAAAGGCCATCGCGCTGATGTTGGCGAATCCGTCGGTCATAAAGCGGCCGGTGCTCGACCTCGGCAAGAAGACGCTCGTCGGGTTCAAGCCGGAGGTCTATGAGGCGGCGGTGCCAGCCACCAGAGCATGACGCGCAAATGGCGGCCGGTCTTGCGGTAGTTGGAGCGGCGAGTTTGAAATCGGCCTCACTTTTGTGGCGAGTGCCTCGCCGATTTCAATTCATATGCCGCTCTAACACTGCGATTTCAGAGCGCCTCATGGACTTTGAATGCGACTGAAGCCGCTGACCCGTCCGTGGGTCGCATTCAAAGTGCGGCGCGCTGGAGCGAGATTTCCGTCAGCAGCGATCCCGCTCTCCGCGCCGTGTTCAGTTCATCAGCGCCGCGAAGGCCTTATAGAGCACGACCGGATTATGATGGCCCTTGTAGACGGGCGGCGGTGCCTTATCGAGCTGAAGCAGCGAGTAAACCGCCGTCTGTGCCGAGCGCACGGAATATTCCACCGTGAACACGGTATCGTCGGAAAGCTCGCAGAACTGCCCGGCGAAGGCGAGGTTCCACCAGCCCTTAGGCATCACATGTGGCCGATCGCCCGGCGCGCGCGTCAGGAACTCCGCCATGATGTAGGGCATGGTGCGCGGAATGACGATGGCGTTGTCGAGAACCTGCGCGGCCTTGTCCTCGGCCTTGAGATGGCCCAGCACCTCCATCATGATCTCGCGGCCGGTGCATTCCGCCATGGGCTTCTTTACGAAATTGCCGGGGCGGTCGACGGTAAGCCCGTAGCCCCAGAACACCTCGACGCCATCGGGTTGGCCGATGAAGTGCGGCTGCTGGGGCAGGGTGATCGAGAGGAGCCAGCCGGAGTCGGCGAAGGTGATGAGCCCGCCTTCGCCCGGTACGTTGCCGGTGAAGTCCTTCACCAGCCGGAAGAAGGCCGGATCGCGCATCGTGCCCGTGAAAGACACCCATTTCGACTGGTCGACGCGGTTGTCGAACGCCGCTGGCTTGCCGAATTCCGCATGGCCCTCGGCGATCTTCTCCCATAGCCGCCACGCCGCGCCCCGCCGGTTCGGCTCGAACGGTGCGGGCCTGTCCATCGCGCCGGTGGACGCGGAGTCGATCATCGAGCCGAGCGTAACGATGGTGTAGTCGTTCGAGTCGAGCTTGACCTCTTCGACCGCGCCGTCCCTTTCCAGAATGAGGGAGGCGGGACGTTGCGCATCCTCCATGCGCTCGAAGCGTATGTCGGTGACGGCCGCGCCGGTCTTGTAGCGCACGCCGCGTTGCTCGAGCCAGCGCGCGAGCGGCCGCACCATGGTGTCATACTGATTATAGGGCGTGCGCATGAAGCCCTGAAGGCGGCTGAAGCCCGGCATCATATGCACGAAGCGCATCAGATAGCGCTTCATCTCAACCGCACTGTGCCAGGGCTGGAAAGCGAATGTGGTGGCCCACAGCGTCCAGAAGCCGGTCGAGAAGAACGCCTCGTCGAAGTGATCCTTGACGGCGCTCGATCCGAGCACGCTTTCGGGGCTCAACGCGATGTTGATGATGGCGAGCCGATGTTCCTCGCTGAGGCCGAATGCCGGCGAATCGACCTTCTTGCCGCCGCGCACGATGCGGGCATGCGCGTTCGTTTTCAGCGCCTCGTTGCAGGCGAAAATGTCCTGCGTGACCGAGCGCGAACCGTCGAGCGCAGGAATGGTCGAGAACAGATCGAACGTACACACATAATGCGGTTCGAGCACGCGACTGCCGCGCGCGACATAGCCCGTTTCGACGGAGCCAGCCTGATCGAGGCTGCCGCCAGGCCTCGGCTGGTCGCCGTAGATGGTGATGTTGCGTCCGGCGATCTTGCCATCGCGTATGAGAAAAGCTGCGGCCGCAAGAGAGGAGATACCCGCCCCGATCAGATGAAAACGGGCCTCATGAGGATTGGGAAAGTCGGACTTTTCCGTTTGCGGTTCTATGCTCAAGGCCAAGCTCCCTAGGATCGCAAATCGCGTGTCGATCACGAATGAAGCAAACTATTCTTGCTGCTGCCCTGAAGCAATCGGTTCGGGTGTCGCGATAACGCAAAAGTCACCGCAAAGTCTCTGACGGCGAAACCGCCGCTGTCACGCCCCTGTCATGGCACTGTCACGTTCGACGTGAGCCTACCGCTGTTTGCCCAGCGCAGGCATCGCGGAGAGCTTGCGCCGCCAGTTCGGGCGCTCGCGGTCGGTGCCGGGAAGGTTGACGGCGGTCGTCTCGCCCGCGAGGTCGTCGATCTGCTCGATGGCGATAAGCGAGGACGCGGTGCCGACGAGGCGATGCGCGGCGTCCGTCAGAGCAGGATCGAATGGCGCATCGTGCGATGCATCGAACGCGATGCCTTCCGCCGCAAGAAGCTCTATGAGCGCGGCCTTGTCGTTCGAGCGCCGGTCGCGTGCTGCCGCCGCTTCTTCCGGTGCGATGAGGCCGAGCGCTTCCTTCTCGCGGATGTCCACGCCTTCCCACCAGCCTTTCAGCGTCGGTAAATCGTGCGTCGATATGCACGCTACGGACTTCGCAGGGTAGGTGCGGGGCGGAGCGAAGCCTTCGCCGTCGCGCTCGAACCAGAAGACGCGATAGCTCAGCACGTCCGCCGCTTCCATCGTCTCGCGGAAGCCCCAAGGCACGGTGCCGAGGTCTTCGCCGATGACGACGCAGCGCGCGCGCTGGCTTTCCAGCGCGAGTTCGCCGATGAGATCGTCCACGGGAAAGCCGATATACGCGCCTTCGCGGCCGCTCGCGCCCTCGGGAATTACGAAAAGCCGCGCGAGGCCCATCGCGTGGTCGATGCGAAGCGCGCCCGAGTGACGCATGTTTGCCGCGATGACGCCGCGAAACACATCGTAGCCGTTGCGCGTCCAGGCCAGCGGGTTCGGCGGCCGAAGCCCCCAGTTCTGGCCGCCCTCGGCTAGCGGATCGGGCGGTGCGCCGATGGCTGCGCGCTTGAGCATCTGATCCGCGTTCGCCCAGGCTTCCGCGCCGTCCGGTGCAGCGCCCACGGCGAGGTCGCGATAAAAGCCGAGCCACAGCCCGGCGTCAGCGCCGCGCCGCGCGGCTTCATTGAGCTGCGTCTCGGCGACCCATTGCGTCCATTGATGGAAGCGGACGCGTGGCGCATGCTCCGCCGCGAAGGACGCGAGCGCGGACGGATCGCGGTTGCGAAGCGCGTCGGGCCATGCGGGCCAAGGTTCGCCGGGGCGCGTCTCGCCGATTGCCTCGAACAGCGCGAAGCCTGCGAGCGCTGTGCCGCCCGCCGCGACAAAGGCGTTGAAACTCGTCTTGTCGCCCGCCGCCTCGAAATCCGCGAACGCCGCCTCAAGAACGGCGCGCTTGGCATTCCAGACGCCCGCGTAATCGACGGTCGGCGTGCCCGAAAGCTTGGCGAAGGCGGCGGCATGCTGTGCGAATGCATCGCGCGCGCGGGCGCCTTCGAGCGATGCGACATCGATATAAAGCGGATCGAGGAAGCGCCGGTCAGACGGGTAATAAGGGCTGGCGCGCTCGCGATCGCCCGGAAACAGCGCGTGCAGCGGGTTCAGGCCGAGCGTGGCATAGCCAGCGTGCGCGGTGTCTTCAGCGATCCGGCCAAGCGTCGTGAAATCGCCGATGCCCTGATCGCCATCTCGTCGGAGCGAATAGAGCTGCGCGGCGAGGCCGGTTGCCTTTCCGCCATCGCGGAGCCGCTCGGGCAGATAGCAGCGGCGCGGCGCAACCGTCAGGCGGCACGCGGCGTCGGGGTGGGTTTCAAGGCGGAGCGTGTAGCGGCCGGGCGCGAGCGAGGGCAGGGGCGCGCGGATCGTGTCGATGCGGCGGCCGTCCGGCGCGTTGATCGTTTCGGACGCGGCCACTTCAAGCGCGACGGCATCCTCGCCGCCGTCCTCGCGCCCGACGATCAGCCAGCGCGGTGCGCGGCGGTCATCGGTTGCGATGCGAAGCGTCGCCGCCTCGTCTTCGCGCGCGACAAGCGAAAATGGCAGCTTGCGGCGGAAGCGCTCATCCGAGAGGCGGCCGAGGCTCGCCCGCGCCTCGCCGCCCGTTTCGGCGGGAAAGCCCATGTCGGAGAGCAACGCGCGCTTCGTGTCGTCCGGCACGACATGGCGTTCGCCGGTGATGTCATACCAGTCCGGCGCGATGCCCGCCGCCCGCGCGAGGTGGTCGAGAAGCCCTGGCTCGGCGTTGCGGCGCTTCGTCCGCTCGTCCGTTTCTCGTTCCTCTGTCAGGATCACAACCGAGCGCGGCGCGATTTCGGCGACCCCATCCGCCGATGCGCTTCGCGGCTCGCCGGTTTCGTCCGAACTATCGAGCACGGTGCGCCATGCAAAGCCCTCGCGCGGTTCCGGCAACCCAACCCGCACCGCGTCCCGCCCGGCATGAAGCGCAACCAGCACGCGATCCGCCGCGATGCCGTCGGTCTGCGGCGCGTAGAGTGCAGCGATCACCGTGTGAAGGTCGCCGCGCGTCCAGTCTTCAGCCCGCATCGGCGCGCCGGACGGCGACAGCCATTGCACATCGGGGACGCTGCTCGCATCTTGCGGTTCGCCTGACAGGAAACGGTCGCGCCACAGCGCCGGGTGCGCCGCCCGCAGCGCAATCGCACGGGCCGTGAACGCTGTCAGCGCCGCGTCGGCCTTGGCCCAGTCGAGCCACGCGGTTTCATTGTCCTGCGCGTAGGCGTTGTTGTTGCCGTGCTGCGTTTGGCCGGTTTCCGCGCCCATGACGAGCATCGGCATGCCGCGTGCGAAAAGGAGCGTCGCGAGAAGCGCGCGCTCATCGCGCCGCCGCGCCGCGAGGATGGCGGCATCGTCGGTCGCGCCCTCAACGCCGTTATTCCACGACAGATTGTCGTTCGTGCCGTCGCGGTTCTGCTCGCCGTTGGCCGCGTTGTGCTTTCGCTCGTGGCTGACGAGGTCGGCCAGCGTGAAGCCATCGTGGGCTATGACAAAGTTCACGCTCGCGGACGGGCCGCGCTTGCCGAAGACGTCCTGCGAGCCGGAAAACCGCGTAGCCATTTCCGACGCAAGCCCGCTGTCGCCGCGCCAGAAGCGGCGCACGCTATCGCGAAACTTGTCGTTCCACTCGCTCCAATTTGCCGGGAACGCGCCGACCTGATAGCCGCCGGGACCGATGTCCCACGGCTCCGCGATGAGGCGAAGGCGGTGCAGGACCGGATCTTGCGCAATGGCCGCAAGCAGCGGCGCTTCGGGGTCGAAGCCCGTCTCGCGGCGCGCGAGCGTGGTCGCAAGGTCGAAGCGGAAGCCGTCCACGCCGCCGAGCGTCGCCCAGGCGCGAAGACTATCCATGATGAGGCGCAGCACGGCGGGGCGGTCGGCCGCGAGAATGTTGCCGCAGCCCGCGTCGTTCACATAGAAGCGCGAATCGTCGGCGCGAAGCCGATAGTAGCTTGCGTTGTCGAGGCCGCGAAAGCTCACCGTTGGACCGAGTTCGTCGCCTTCGCCCGTGTGGTTGAAGACCACATCCACGATGATCTCGATGCCCGCTGCGTGCAGCGCATCCGTCGCCGCGCGCACCTCGGCCCAGCCGTCGGGCGCAAGGCGCGGGTCTGGGGCCATGAAGGCGACGGGGTTGTAGCCCCAATAATTCGTGAGGCCTACCGCCGCGAGGTGTCGCTCGTCGATCCACGCCGCGCAGGGCAGAAGCTCGACCGCCGTCACGCCGAGCTTCACAAGGTGCTCGATGGCGGCGGGGTCGGCCAGCCCGGCAAAGGTGCCGCGCACGGGTTCCGGCACGTGCGGGTTCCGCTTCGTGTAGCCCTTGACGTGCAGTTCGTAGAGGATGGCGGGCGCGCCGGTCGCGGCGAAGGCGCGCGCATCGCGCGGCTGATGCGAAAGGTCGAGCGCGATAGCCTTCGGCATCGCGGCGACGCTGTCGGTATCGTCGCGCGTGAGGTCGTCGGTGCCGGGCCGATAGCCGAACATCGACGCATGAAGCTTGAACGGGCGGTCGAGCGTCAGCGCATACGGATCGACGAGAAGCTTTGCCGGGTTGAAGCGATGGCCGTTCGCGGGATCATATGGCCCGTGTGCGCGAAGCCCGTAACGCGTCCCCGCGCCGATCCCCTCGACGCGGCCGTGCCACACATCGCCCGTGCGAGAAGGCAGGCGGATGCGCTCGATCTCGCGCTCGCCCGCCGCATCGAACAGGCAAAATTCGATTGCGGTCGCATGCGCGGAGAACACGGCAAAGTTCGCGCCACGTCCATCGAGCGTCAGGCCAAGCGGCTCGGGCGAGCCATCGCCGACGCGGATGGCCGTCACGCCGTCGCGCCCGAAGCCGTCGAGCGCTCCGCGACAAGCTCGCGATAGAGCAGAGCGTAGCGTTTTGCGGGCGCGCGCCACGACACGTCCGTCGCCAGCCCGTTGAGTTGAAGCCGCCGCCACGTGTCGCGGTCGCGGAACAGGCTTGCCGCCTTGCAAAGCGCGAGTTCGAGGCTTTCGCGCGTGCCGGGCTGGAACATGACGCCCGTCGCCACACCCGCCGCGAGCGCCATTTCGTTGGCGTCGATGATGGTGTCTGCGAGGCCGCCGACACGCGCCACGAGCGGAACCGCGCCATAGCGCAGCGCGCAGAGCTGCGTCAGGCCGCATGGCTCGAAGCGCGACGGCACGGCCAGCGCGTCCGATCCTGCCTGAATGCGGTGCGCGACCGCTTCGTCATAGCCGATCCGCACGCCGACGCGACCGGGGTGTGCGACCGCCGCCGCACGAAACCGTGCTTCAAGGTCCGCGTCGCCCGCGCCGAGAAGCGCAAGCTGCATGCCTTCGCCGAGAAGCACCGGCAGCGCCTCGGCGAGGATGTCGAGCCCCTTCTGCCAGGACAGGCGACTGACCACGCCAACCACCAGCGCGCCCGGTTCGGCGTCAAGGCCGAAGATGCCTTGAAGCGTCGTTTTATTCTTCGCCCGCGCGTCGAAGGTTTTGGCGCTGTAGTGGGCGGCGATGCGCGGGTCCGTCTCCGGGTTCCACACGCCGGTGTCGATGCCGTTCAGGATGCCGGAGAGCCGGGCAGCGCGTTCGCGCAACAGGCCATCGAAGCCCATCCCTGTCTCTGTCCGCTGGATCTCCTGCGCGTAGGAAGGCGAGACGGTGGTAATACGGTCCGAGAGGCGCAAGGCGGCCTTGAGGAAGCCGATCATGCCGTAATGTTCGACGCCGCCGATGGAAAAGGCCTCGGGCGGGAAGCCGAGCGGCCCGAGCAATTCGGCCGGAAACTGGCCCTGAAAGGCCAGATTGTGGACGGTGACGACCGTGGCCGCGCCGCCCTTGCCACCATACCGCAGATAGGCGGGTGCAAGAGCCGCCTGCCAATCGTGCACATGCAGGATGTCGGGCTGGAAGGCGGGGATCGCGCCCTCGGCGATCAGCGCGGCCGTCTTCGCGAGTGCGGCAAAGCGGAACGCGTTGTCGGGCCAGTCCGTGCCGTCGGGCTGCGTGTAGGGATTGCCGGGGCGGTCGTAGAGATGCGGCGCGTCGAGCACGAAAAGGTCGAGCGCGCCGGCGGTCGCCGCGAGCACGCGCGCCGGGCCGCCGAACAGGTCGGGGATCGAAAGGGCTGTTTCGCCGCCTTCGAGCGCGCTGATCACGGACGGATAGCCGGGAATGAGCGAGCGCACATCGATTTCGAGGCCGGAGAGCGCGCCGGGCAGCGCGCCGGTGACATCGGCGAGGCCGCCCGTTTTCACGAGCGGATAAAGCTCCGAAGCGGCGGATAAGACCTTGAGACGGCTCACGCTTCCAACCTGTCGATCATGGGCTGGGTGATGAGGCAGATGCCGCGTTCAGTCCGGCGGAAGCGCAGCGCGTCTTCTTCCGGATCTTCGCCGACGACAAGCCCCTCGGGTATTCTTACATTTGCGTCGATGACAACATTGCGAAGGTGACAGGAGCGCGCGACGTGCACATAGGGCAGGATGACCGCGTTTTCGACCTTGGAGAATGAGTTGATGCGCGAGCCGGTTGAAAGGAGCGTGTTGCGGATTGTCGCGCCGGACACGATACAGCCGCCGGAGACGAGCGAGGAGATCGCGGAGCCGCGACGCCCGTCCTCGTCATGCACGAATTTGGCGGGCGGCGTGACTTCGTTATAGGTCCAGATCGGCCAGTTCTGATCGTAGATGTCGAGGTCGGGAACGACATGCGTCAGGTCGATATTGGCCTGCCAGTAGGCGTCAACGGTGCCGACGTCGCGCCAGTAGGCGCCGGGCTCGGTTTCCGACCGCACGCAGGAGCGGTTGAAGCTGTGCGCAACAGCTTTGCCGTTCTTCACGATGTATGGAATGAGATCCTTGCCGAAATCGTGGCTCGAATTCGGATCGGCGGCGTCGCGACGCAGCAGGTCGAAGAGGAATTTCTGTTCGAAAACATAGATGCCCATGCTGGCGAGCGAAACATCCGTGTTGCCGGGCATCGTCGGCGGATCGGCAGGCTTTTCGACGAATGAAATGATTTGGTCCGTCTCGTCGACATGCATCACGCCGAAGCTGCTTGCCTCGGCGACAGGCACCTCGATGCAGCCCACGGTCACGTCCGCGTTCTGATCGACATGCTGCTGGAGCATGAACTCATAGTCCATCTTGTAGACGTGGTCGCCAGCGAGGACGACGATATATTTGGTGCCGTAGTCTTCGATGATATCGATGTTCTGATAAACGGCGTCGGCGGTGCCGAGATACCAGAGCGACTCGGAGACGCGCTGGCTTGCTGGCAGGATGTCGAAGCTTTCGTTCCGAATCGGGCGCAGGAAATTCCAGCCGCGTTGCAGATGGCGGATCAGGCTGTGCGCCTTGTACTGTGTCGCCACCGCCATGTGACGGATGCCGGAATTGTAGGCATTGGACAGCGCAAAATCCACAATTCGCGACTTGCCGCCGAAATAGACGGCGGGTTTCGCGCGCCGGTCGGTCAATTCCAACAGGCGGCTGCCACGTCCACCCGCGAGGACATAGGCCATCGCGTGACGTGCAAGAGGGGAGCTTCCAACCGGTCTCATTGTGTCCTCCGAGTCGAGCTTCTGCCTGCCATACCGAAGGCGGCACGAAAACAGAACTGCACTCGTGTTAATTCGGCTGGCGCCTCGCGCGAACGCCGGGGAAGTTTCGGAACCATTCCCGAAACAGTGCGCTGTGGCGCTTACCGATCCCTTCGAAAGTGAAGGAGAACCATCACAGTTTTTTGAACGATGCACACAATCCGGGTCTAAACCGAGTCATGTTCGAAATAAACAGTTGCGAGGGGTGGCAGAGTGATTTCCGCCGATGCGGGCAAACCGTGGCTCTCCTGCATCGAAGCGTGGACTTCGCCGAAATTGCCGATACCCGCACCGCCATACTCCGGCGCATCCGTGTTGAGAATTTCGCGCCAGCGCCCGGCGAAGGGCAGCCCGATGCGATAATTATAGCGCGGTTCCGGCGTGAAGTTGGACGCGACCAGCACCGGCTTCGCGCCCGGTCCGCCATAGCGCACCCATGCGAAAACGGATTGCGCCTCGTCGTCGACCACGATCCACTGGAAGCCCTCCGGCTCGCAGTCGCGCGCATGGAGCGCGGGCTTCTCGCGATGGAGGCGGTTCAGATCGCGGACCAGCGATTGCACCCCGCGATGCGACGCATGGTCGAGCGACCACCAGTCCAGCCCCGCGTCGAAATTCCACTCGGCCCGCTGCGCAAATTCCTGCCCCATGAAGAGAAGTTTTTTCCCCGGATAGCCCCACATAAACCCGTAATAGCCGCGAACATTGGCAAATTTTTGCCAATCGTCGCCGGGCATCTTGCCGAGCACCGAGCCCTTGCCGTGAACCACCTCGTCGTGGCTGATCGGCAGGATGAAGTTTTCGGAGAAGGCGTAGAGCAGCCCGAAGGTGAGCTTGTGATGGTGATATTTTCGGTAGACCGGATCGAGCGCGATGTACGACAGCGTGTCGTTCATCCAGCCCATGTTCCACTTGAAGCCGAAGCCGAGGCCGCCCGCGCTTGTCGGCTGCGACACGCCGGGCCAAGAGGTCGATTCCTCGGCGATAGTCGCGATGCCGGGATAGGTGCCGTAGACGCTTGCATTCGCGTCTTGGAGGAACCGCACGGCGTCGTGGTTCTGGTTGCTGCCATCCGGGTTCGGCAGCCATTCGCCCGCTTTCCGCGAATAGTCGAGATAGAGCATGGACGCGACCGCATCCACCCGCAGGCCGTCGATGTGGTAGCGGTCGAGCCAGTAGATCGCGTTGGAGACGAGCATGCTGGCGACTTCGGCGCGGCCGAAATCGTAGATCGCCGTGTTCCAGTCGGGATGGAAGCCCCGACGCGGATCGGGATGCTCGTACAGCGCCGTGCCGTCGAACTTTGCAAGCCCGTGCTCGTCGGTCGGGAAATGCGCGGGCACCCAGTCGAGGATTACGCCGAGACCTACCCGGTGCGCGCCATCGACGAAGCGCTGGAAGCCCGCCGGGTCGCCGAAGCGCCGCGTCGGAGCGAAAAGCCCGATGGGCTGGTAGCCCCATGATGCGTCGAGAGGGTGCTCCGAAATCGGCATGAGCTCGATATGCGTGAAGCCCATGTCCACGGCATAGGGAATGAGCTGGTCCGCAAGCTCGTCGTAGGACAGGAAACCGCCGTCCCATTTGCGCCGCCACGAACTGGCGTGCACCTCAAGGACCGACATCGGCCCGCGGCGGGCTTCGACCGTCGGCCGCCAGGCCATATGCGCTTCGTCGCCCCATTTATGGCCGTCGGTTCGCGCGACGACGGAGGCGGTGGAGGGGCGCATCTCACCGGAGAAGCCGAACGGATCGGCCTTGAGCGGCTGAATATCGCCGTTCACCCCGATTATCTCGTATTTGTAGACGGTGCCCTCGTCGATGCCGGGCGCGAACAACTCCCAGATGCCGCTGTCGACGCGCTTGCGCATCGTGTGGCGGCGACCGTCCCACTGGTTGAAGTCGCCGACGACAGAGACGCGGCGTGCGTGCGGCGCCCAGACCGCGAACAGCACGCCGTCAGCGCCCTCATGGTGAATCGGATGCGAGCCAAGCCGCTCATAAAGCCGCTTGTGTGTGCCTTCGACGAGCAGGTAATCGTCCATCGGGCCAAGCACAGGGCCGAACTCGTAAGGATCCTGAAAGTCCAACGCGTGTCCGGCGATCACCGCGCGGAGCCGATAGCGAAAGCGCTCCGCCGCTCCCGGAACGAAGGCCTCGAAGAAGTCGCCGAAGCCGCGCCGCTCCAGCGGGACTGTCACGCCGCTTTCGAGGACGGCTCCGAGACGCTCGACGCCCGGCACGAAAGCGCGAATCGCCATTCCGTTGCCTGCGCGATGCAGGCCTAGCACGGAGAAGGGATCGCCATGCGTGGCGGACGCGATCTTTGAAACGTCCTCTTCTCGCACTCGCCAGCTGGCTTCGGTCACAATATCACCCTTGGAGCCCGTTCCGATCCGATTGCATCGCAATTCTGGCCGGTAAAGTGGTCTCTTCTTTTAGGTTAAGAGACGGATTCACCGATCAGGTCGGTCAACCTGATCGGATCCGCTTCTAGCTTTTGCTGACGGTACGGACGGGAACCCGCCAGATGTCTTCCGCATATTCCGCGATGGTCCTGTCGGAGGAAAACCACCCGACGCGCGCGGTGTTCAGGATACTCGAACGCCACCACGATTTGCGGTCTCGCCAGCGAATATCCGCCAGCCGCTGCGCCTCACAATAGGCGTCGAAATCCGCAGTCACCATGAAATGATCATGGTAGGTGAGGATATCCACCAGTTGTTTGTAGCGATCCCGGTCGTCGTGAGAGAACACACCCGACGCCAGGGAGTCGAGCACATCCTTCAGCACCGGCGAACCGGCGATGGTCGCTCGCGCGTCGATTCCCTGAGCGCGGTGGTTCTGCACCTCCTCGGCGGTGAGGCCGAAGATGAAGATGTTCTCATCGCCCACGCGCTCGCGGAGTTCGACATTCGCGCCGTCAAGCGTGCCGATGGTAAGCGCGCCGTTCAGTGCGAACTTCATGTTGCCGGTGCCCGACGCCTCCATGCCGGCTGTCGAGATTTGCTCCGACAGGTCGGAGGCCGGAATGATCCGCTCGGCGAGGCTCACGCAGAAATTCGGCAGGAACACCACCTTGAGCAGCCCGCGAACGGACGGGTCGTTGTTGATGACGCGGCCGACATCGTGGATCATCTTGATGATGAGCTTCGCCTGATGGTAGCTCGCCGCCGCCTTGCCCGCGAAGATCTTCACACGCGGCACGAAATCCTTGGTGGGATGCGCGCGAATATCATTGTAGCAGGCGATGGTCTCCAGCACATTCAGAAGCTGGCGCTTGTACTCGTGGATGCGCTTCACATGCACGTCGAACAACGCGTCCGGGTCCACCTTGATGAGGAGGCGGTCGGTGATGATCTTCGCAAGCGCCTCCTTGTTCTTCTGCTTCACGCTCATGGCGCGCGCCTGGAACTCCTTGTCAGCGGCGACGGCTTCAAGCTTTCGAAGCGCTTCCGGGTCGTCGAGGAAGGCGGGGCCTATCGTTTCTGAAATGAGGCGTGTCAGGCCGGGGTTAGCTTCGAACAGCCAACGGCGGAAGGTGATGCCGTTCGTCTTGTTCACGATGCGGTCGGGATAAAGGCTGTGGAGGTCGCGGAACACCGTTTCCTTCATGAGGTCCGTGTGAAGCTGCGACACGCCGTTGACCTTGTGCGAGCCGAGGAAGGCGAGGGTGCCCATACGCACGCGCCGGCCGGAGTGTTCGTCGATCAGCGACACGCTGGAGAGAAGCCCCCAGTCATGGTGCCCCGCCGAGCGCAGGCGGTCGAGATGCAGCGCGTTGATCAGGTAGATGATCTGCATGTGACGCGGGAGCAGCCGCTCCATCAGCGGAACGGCCCAGCTTTCGAGCGCCTCCGGCAGAAGCGTGTGATTGGTGTAGGAGAATGTCTGCTGCGTGATGCGCCACGCTTCGTCCCATTCGAGCGCGTACACGTCGACGAGCAAGCGCATCATCTCTGCGATGGCGATCGCGGGATGCGTGTCGTTGAGCTGGATGGCGTTCTTTTCAGCAAGGGTCGTGATGTCGCCATGCTGGGCGAGATGGCGGCGGATCAGGTCTTTCAGCGAGGCCGCCGCGAAGAAATATTCCTGCCGAAGCCGAAGTTCCAGCCCGGCTGGCGTCGAGTCGCTCGGGTAGAGCACTTTCGAGATGCTTTCCGCGCGCACCTGGTCGGCCTGCGCCGCCACGTAATCGCCGGCGTTGAACACGTCGAGACGGAGCGGATCGGGCGCGCGCGACCGCCACAGGCGGAGCGTGTTCACCGAAGCGCCGCGCCAGCCCGCCACGGGCGTGTCATAGGCGACCGCCTCGACGATCTCATTCGGCTTCCAGATCTGTGCGGCGCGGCCGTCTGCCTTGGCCTCTACGGAGCCGCCGAAGCCGATCTCATATTCGATTTCGGGCCGCGGGAACTCCCAAGGATTGCCGAAGGCGAGCCAGTCTTCGGGATATTCATGCTGCCAGCCATCCTTGATCGCCTGCCGGAACAGGCCGTGATCGTAGCGGATGCCGTAGCCGTATGCCGCGACCGAGAGCGTCGCCATGCTTTCCATGAAGCACGCTGCGAGGCGCCCGAGGCCACCATTGCCGAGTGCCGCGTCCGGCTCGATCTCGCGCAGTTCTTCGAGGTCCACGTCGAGGCCGGACAGCGCCTCGCGTACGGAGGCTGTGAGGCCGAGATTGTTGAGGGAGTCCATCAGCAGGCGGCCGATGAGAAACTCCAGCGAGAGATAATAGACCCGACGCTGGCCTTGATCGAAGCTCTCCTGCTTCGAGTCGATCCAGCGCTCCACGATGCGGTCGCGCACGGTGAGCGCGGTTGCCAGGAACCAGTCCCGCGTGCTGGCGGACGAGCGGTCCCGCCCCGTCTTCGAAATGAGATGCGCGAGAATCTGCTCACGAAGCTCCACGATCCGTTCCTGCGCATTTTCGCGTTCGTCGCCTTCAGCGGCGTGCACTCTCAATTCTGCTTGCGACTTCGTTTCGGTCATGGTCCCTTTTTTCCCCGGTCCGCATCGACTGATAATGCGGCGCCGTTTTGACACGGCTGTGAAGCCGAGAGCGTTAGCTCGATAGCCGCCGCTGGATAATAAAACAAGAGCGTCGGGCCGTCGCGAGACGCTTTCCTGATTGTGAACGCGACGCCCGCGCGAACGATAAAAATGACGGCTTGTCCCGGACACCCCGCGTAAACACTTTATCCTGAGAGTGGCGGCAGGCGACAGCGCAGCGGGGACGAACCATGGGCGGAGATTTGAACGCGATCCTTTATACGGTTTCGACGTGGGTCGTTCCGCTATTGCTCGCGATTACGCTCCATGAGGCGGCGCACGGCTTCGCGGCCCGCCGCCTTGGCGACAACACCGCATGGATGCTCGGCCGTGTCACGCTAAATCCGTTCAAGCACGTCGATCCGGTCGGAACTGTGCTCATACCTGCCATGCTGCTTCTGGCACGCGCGCCGTTCCTGTTCGGCTGGGCGAAGCCGGTGCCGGTGAATTTCCGCAATCTGAACAATCCGCGCCGGGACATGATTATCGTGGCTCTTGCGGGCCCCGGCGCGAACATCTTTCTCGCGGTGGTTTCGGCGCTTCTTTTTTACGTCGCGCGGGAATTGCCATCGCCTGCGAATGCGTGGGTCGCACAGAACCTTGTGAACAGCATCCTGATCAACGCGATCCTCGCCGTGTTCAACATGCTGCCGATCCCGCCGCTCGATGGCGGCCGCGTGCTGACCGGGCTTCTGCCTCGCCGCCTCGCCTATCGCTTCGAGGGGCTGGAACCTTACGGGCTGCTCCTGATCCTGACGCTGATCTTCCTCCTGCCTTTCGCAGGGCGGAGCGCCGGGCTCGACCTCGATTTCTTCTCGCGATATCTGATGTGGGCGTCGAGCGGCGTGGTCAACGCGATCCTGTCGATCACCGGTATCAGATAGCGACCGATCATCGACATTTGATCGAAGCGTGATCGTTTTCGGATGCGCTCGGCTTTACCTCCGGGCGCATCTTTTTTACCTTTCCGACCTCAATTTCCCGATATGTCGCATGTGCGACACGTGTCGGACTTTCGACACCGCCGTGGATTTAAAACTATTCCGCACTTTTCAGCCGCTTAGGCGTTTGGCACGTCTCCTGCTTTACGAGTTGCGCGCTGCGTATCGACGCGGCGGTTTTACCAGGCGGAATGCGGGATGCGCGACCTCTCAAACGGTCTCAACGGAACGAACGACGGCGACGGGGTTGCAGGCGACGACAACGCGCTGTTCATCCGCCGCACCCTTTCGGGCCGCGTCGCCATTAACGACACGACGCTCAGGGATGGCGAGCAGACGCCGGGCGTCGCCTTCACGGCCGCCGAGAAGATGCAGATCGCGGCCGCGCTCGCCGATGTCGGCGTGGACGAGATCGAGGTGGGCACGCCCGCCATGGGCCGCGACGAGCAGGAGGCAATCCGCCGGATCGCGAAAGCTGGCCTGCCGTTGCGCGTCATTGCGTGGTGTCGCATGCGTCGCGGCGACGTGGACGATGCCATCGCTTCCGGCGTGTCCATCGTGAACCTATCCGCGCCCGTCTCACGCTTCCAGATTGCCGCAAAATTCGGCGGTTCGCTGCCGCGCGTAGTGGCAGCCGTCACCGACGTCATCGGCTATGCCCGTGCGAAAGGCCTTGAAGTCGCTTTCGGCGGCGAGGACTCGTCGCGCGCCACGCGGGACACGCTCGAACCCATTCTCGAAGCGGCGGCCAGAGCCGGTGCGGTGCGCTACCGTTTCGCCGACACGCTCGGCGTGCTCGACCCGATTTCCATCCGTGCCGCCATCGAAGCCGTAAGGCGCATCACGGATCTTCCCATCGAATTTCATGGCCATGACGATCTCGGTCTGGCCACAGCCAACACGCTGGCCGCGTTGGAAGCAGGAGCGAGCGCGGCCAGCGTGACCGTCAACGGTCTGGGCGAGCGGGCGGGCAATGCCCCCCTCGAACAGATTGCGGTTGCGCTCGACTCGCTCTTCGCGCAGGCCACGCGCATCCATCTGCCCGCCCTCGGCCATCTGAGCGAACTCGTCGCCCGGTGCAGCGGCCGCGAAATCGCGCGCTCCGCTCCCATCGTCGGCAAGGACGTCTTCACGCACGAATCCGGTATTCACGTCGACGGCATCCTCAAGAGCAAGGACTGCTACGAGGCGCTGTCGCCGCGCCGCCTCGGCCGAAACCATCGTTTCGTCGTCGGCAAGCATTCAGGGCTTGCGGGTTTGCGTCACGAGTTGTCTTATCTGGGCTTGCAACTCACCGAGGACGAGGAACGCCGTCTTCTTGCCGCTGTCAGGGGCTATGCGGAAAAGCACAAAGCCTGCATTCCGTCTTTCACCCTGCTGAGGCTCGCCGCCGCCCTCGTGGACGAGCGGTCAGACGGCAACACGGGCGTTTGTCCCATAAAGCGGTCGGCATCGTCGTCTCGTCTGAAGGCGGTATCGTGACGCGCGGTGGAAACGAAAGGTTGGCATCAATGAGCGTTTTGTCGGATCTCGAAAAGCTTCCCTCGGCGGAAGATTTCTTCGCGTATCTCAACGTCGATTACGATCCTGATCGCCTCAAGGTGGCTCGTCTGCATATTCTGAAGCGCATGGGGCAGTATCTCGCGCAGCGCGATTTTGCCGGCGCGACCGACGAAGAGATTTATGCGGCCGCGCGCGAAACGCTGGCTCATGCCTATGACGATTTTGTAAAGTCGACGCCGCTTCAGGAGCGCGTCTTCAAGGTTTTGCAGGAGCACCACCCCGACCGGCCGAAGGAAGAAGCGCCGAAGGCTTTCGTGCCCCTTGACTCACTAACCATCATTGGCCGCTAGGCGGCACGCAGGAAGGGTTGAACCATGCATATCGTCGTTTGCATCAAACAGGTTCCGGACAGCGCGCAAATTCGCGTGCATCCGGTGACGAACACCATCATGCGGCAGGGCGTGCCGACCATCATCAACCCGTATGATCTGTTCGCCATCGAGGCGGCGCTTCGCCTGCGCGACAAGCACGGCGGCAACGTGACGGTGCTGACGATGGGTCCGCCAATGGCCGAGGATAGCCTTCGCCGCGCGCTGACCTATGGCGTCGACCGCGCCGTGCTCCTCACCGACCGCGCCTTCGCCGGTTCCGATACGCTCGCAACGAGCTATGCGCTTTCGCAGGCCATCATCAAGATCGGCAAGACCTATGAGCCGGTCGACATCGTGTTCACCGGCAAGCAGACCATCGACGGCGACACCGCGCAGGTCGGTCCCGGCATCGCCAAGCGCCTCGACCTGCATCAGCTCACTTACGTTTCGGGCATCAGCGAAGTTAACCTTGAGGGCAAGACCATCACCGTCGAGCGTCGCGCCGAGGGCGGCGTGCAGGTGCTCAAGTCGAAGCTGCCCTGCCTCATCACCATGCTCGAAGGCACGAACGAAATTCGTCGCGGCTCCATCGATGTGGCGCTCGCGGCCGCCCGCGCCGAGATCGTGACCTGGAACGCCGCCGCGGCTGGCGTCGCCGAGATGGGCAAGTGCGGCCTCAAGGGCTCGCCGACCGTGGTGAAGCGTGTGTTCGCGCCGGCGGCTCGCGCCGAGAAGGCGAAGATCATCGACATCGGCGGCCTTGCGCCGGACGCGATGGCAAGCAAGGCGCTGGACGAGATCTTCGGCCGCCTGCCGACCATCGAAAAAGAACTCACGGCCATGGCCCAAAGCTAAGCCAGCAGCGCGCAATACGGAGATTTGGTTATGACGACGACACCCGCCCCGAAGCCCGCCGCAGCTGGCGGCCGCGCCGGAATGAAGAAAGAACTTCCCGAGAAGTTCAGGTCCTACAAGCACGTCTGGGTTTTCATCGAGCTTGAGCGCGGTCACGTGCATCCCGTCTCGTGGGAACTCATGGGCGAAGGCCGCAAGCTCGCCGACAAGCTCGGCGTGCAGCTCGCCGGCGTCGTGCTTGGCGGCGCTGGAGAAGACACCCGCCACGCCGTTCAGGAATGTTACGCCTACGGCGCGGACGTGGCCTATCTCGTGGAAAGCCCGGTTCTCGCGGACTACCGCAACGAGCCGTACACCCGCTGCATGACGGAACTGGTTAACAAGTTCCAGCCGGAAATCCTGCTTCTTGGCGCAACCACGCTCGGCCGCGATCTCGCGGGCTCGGTTGCGACGACGCTCGCGACCGGCCTCACGGCCGACTGCACGGAACTCGCGGTCGACGCCGATGGCTCCCTCGCCGCGACGCGCCCGACCTTCGGCGGCTCGCTTCTCTGCACGATCTACACGCTGAACTTCCGCCCGCAGATGGCGACCGTTCGGCCTCGCGTGTTCTCGATGCCGGAGCGCCTCGACGACAAGTCCGGCCCGGTCATCGAATATGAATTCACGATGATCGAGGACGAGATTGTCACGAAGCTTCTTCAGTTCATCCCCGACCGCGACTCGAACAAGTCGAACCTCGCCTATGCCGACGTGGTCGTCGCGGGCGGTCTCGGCCTCGGCAGCGCTGAAAATTATCAGCTCGTGAGGGATCTCGCGAAGGCTCTCGGCGCGGATTGGGGCGGCTCGCGTCCGCTCGTGCAGCGCGGCTGGATCCCGGCCGACCGCCAGATCGGCCAGACCGGCAAGACCATCCGTCCGAAACTCTACATCGCTGCGGGCATCTCCGGCGCGATCCAGCATCGCGTGGGTGTCGAAGGCGCGGACCTGATCCTCGCGATCAACACCGACAAGAACGCGCCGATCATGGACTTCGCGCATCTCGCCATCATTACCGACGCCGTCCGCTTCCTCCCCGCGCTCGCGAAGGAAGTCCGCCAGCGGATCGCCCCCAACACGCGCTCGCGCCTCGTCGGCTGATTGAGCGGAAAGGTTTCGAAGGAGAACTCGCATGCCCGCAGAAAAATTCGACGTTATCGTCGTGGGGGCCGGACCGGCCGGCAATTCCTGTGCTTACACTCTGGCGAAGCGCGGCCTGAAAGTGCTCCAGATCGAGCGCGGCGAATATCCGGGCTCGAAGAACGTGCAGGGCGCGATCATGTACGCGAACATGCTGGAGAAGATCATCCCGGATTTCCGGGACGATGCTCCGCTTGAGCGCCATTTGATCGAGCAGCGCCTCTGGTACATGGATGACTCCTCCTACACGGGTGTCCATTACCGCTCCGACGACTTCAACGAGGAAGCGCCGAACCGCTACACGATCATCCGTGCGCAGTTCGACAAGTGGTTCTCGAAGAAGGTGCAGGAGGCGGGCGCGCTCCTCATCCTTGAGACGACCGTCACCGATCTCTGCTTCTCGGGCGGCAAGGTGATCGGCGTGAAGACCGACCGCGCGGGCGGCACCATTCTCGCCGACGTGGTCGTGATGGCCGAAGGCGTGAACGGCGTGCTCGGCACGAAGGCGGGTCTGCGTCCGCGTCCGAAGCCGGACACGGTGGCGCTCGCGGTGAAGGAAATGCACTTCCTGCCGTCCGACGTGATCGAGAGCCGCTTCAACATCTCGGGCGACGAAGGCGTCGTCATCGAAGCCGCTGGCACCATCACCAGGGGCATGGCCGGCACGGGCTTCCTTTACACCAACAAGGAAAGCATCTCGATCGGCATCGGCTGCCTCGTCTCGGACTTCGCGCATACCGGGCTTGCGCCTTACGAACTGCTCGAAACCTTCAAGAAGCATCCGGCGGTGGCTCCGCTTATCGCGGGCGCGGAAGTGAAGGAATACGCAGCGCATCTCATCCCCGAAGGCGGCTACAACGCCGTGCCGCAACTCTTCGGTGACGGCTGGCTGATCGTCGGCGACGCGGGGCAGTTCGTGAACGCCGTCCATCGCGAAGGATCGAACCTCGCGATGACGACGGGCCGTATCGCCGCGGAAGCGATCTTCCAGATCAAGTCCCGCAAGGACAAGTTCTCGGCTGAGAACCTCTCCATCTATCAGAAGATGCTCGAAAGCTCCTTCGTCATGAAGGATCTCAAGAAGTACAAGCGCTTGCCCGATTTCATGCACGGCGCGCGCGATCGTCTCTTCGGCAGCTATCCCGAACTCGTGTCCAAGGCCGCGCAGAACTGGTTCCGCGTGGACGGCAAGGACAAGAAGAGCAAGGAAAAGGAAATCCTTCGTTCCTTCGTCAAGGCGCGCGGGGTGAGAGGTCTCGCCAGCGACGCCTGGAAGCTCGCAAGGTCGTGGCGCTAGGTCGGTCGGGAACAGGAAAGGAACACTGGAATGGCTGAGACACCAACGGTGCGAGTCGAAGAGAAGCTCTATCAGAACCGCTATCTCGTCGATGCCGGGCGCCCTCATATCGTGGTCGCGCCGCACGAGAAGCCGTCGAAGGAGCTTCTGCTCCTCGTCAAGCTTTGCCCCGCGCACTGCTATGACATAAACGGCAAGGGTCAGGTCGAGGTGAGCCCCGACGGCTGCCTCGAATGCGGCACCTGCCGCGTGCTGGCGGAAGGCTCGGGCGCGCTGACGTGGACGTATCCTCGCGGCGGCTACGGCATTCTGTTCAAGTTCGGCTAAGCTTCGGAAGCCAGACGCGGCGCTTTCGGGGGGTCTCCGAAAGCTGCCGGGCTTCCGGTTTGCGCGAGCGTCGTCATGCGCGGTGCCCGCCCGCAGAATTACTTGGGAACGCGACCGAAATTTCGATTATAATAGCGTCGCGTTCAGCGCATCGGCAGTTCAGGCCTGCCGAGCAGGCGCTTTCCGCAGATACACAAGGGGACTGATCATGGATTCCGTCGAGGAATTTCTCGCCTATTCCATCAAGCTCGAACAGGAAGCCACGCTTCGTTTCGCGCAACTCGCCGACGCCATGGACGGCGCTGGCAATCGTGAAGTGGGAAAGCTCTTTCGCCAGCTTTCTGACTATTCGCGTCTTCACATGGGCGACGCCATGGCCCGCGCCGGTTATCGCGACATCCCCAAGAAGGCACCGGGCGATTTCGAATGGCCGGACCTCGAAAGCCCCGAAGCGGCGGCGATCTGGGGAACGGACCCAATGATCGGTCGCGAGCAGGCGCTTGAAATCGCGCTCGACGCCGAGATGCGTGGCTATCAGTTCTACAAGCACGTCTACGACACGACGACCGACCCGGAGATCAAAGTCCTCGCGAAGGAGTTTGTCGCCGAGGAAGAAGAGCACGTCGCGGAGCTGAAGCGGTGGATGGCACTGCACAAGGCGGGCGAGACGCTTCCCGAGGAAACCAATCTCACGGCCCCGCATTGAGAACGGACCACCGTTCTCAGCACCGCGTTGAGAACGGACCACCCTTCTCGTTGCCATATCGAGAACAGGCTGCGCGACCGCCAAGGCAACGTAGCCTGGAATTGATCAAAAAATAATTTTTGCCCGCTTATGAGGCAATCTCCGCCTTAGCCGTTGTTACCGCTGCATTATTTCGCGTTTTTTCGCGAGATGGGCGGGTAGGCGGGCGGAGAATTGACTATTCTATGGACGCGACATTGTCGCATGCCATTGTTATAATAGCTTCAAACGTGAAACTACCAAGCAAGCTTGTGGGTTGGCCTTCGGCCCAGCCTCAGTTTGTCGGATGAGGTTATTTATGACATCTTCCGCACCGGCGGGCACCGTCACGGTTCCGGGAAGCGTGAGATACAGCGACACAGCGCTGAGCGGCATCTACGAGATCTCGAAGATCGTGACGTCGCCCTCAAGCCTGAGGGTGATGCTCAACAACGTCGTCTCGGTCATGAGTTCGTTCCTCGATATGAGGCTCTCGACGCTCATGCTGCTGGACAAGGCTGGCGATCCCGAGATCAAGGTGTCGGCATCGACGGAAGCCAGCATCGACTCAAACGAAGATGGCGATCTGCCGCTCGCCGTCATCGACCAGATCGTGGCTACCGCCTCGCCGCTGGTGGTGCAGAACTGCGCCCTTCACCCGTCGTTCGCCGGCTGGAAGCGCCTAGGCAGCGCCGGGCCGAATGTCGTGCAGACGTTCATCGGCGTGCCGATCCGCGTCGATGCGAAGGTGGTTGGTACGCTCGCCATCGAACGCGTGTGGCAAGGCAGCATGGATGTGCGCATCGATCACGATGTGCGCTTCCTAACCATGGTGGCGAACCTCGTCGGCCAGGCGCTGAAGCTGCATCGCGTCGTCGCCGAGGACCGCGAGCGCCTCATTCACGAGCAGCACCGCCTCGCCAAGGAACTGTCGAACATCAAGGCCAAGGCGCCGCCGCCGAAGATGACGGGCATCCTCGGCAAAAGCCGCGCGATCCGCGCGGTCACGGAGCGCATCGAACAGGTCGCGAAGTCCAACGCGCCGGTTCTCATTCGCGGCGAAACCGGCACCGGCAAGGAGCTTTTCGCCCGCGCGATCCACGAGCTTTCGCGCCGCAAGGGTAAGCCGTTCGTCAAGGTGAACTGCGCGGCGCTGCCCGAAGGCGTCATCGAGTCCGAACTTTTCGGGCACGAGAAGGGTGCGTTCACAGGCGCTGTCGGCCTTCGCAAGGGCCGCTTCGAACTGGCGGACGGGGGCACGATCTTCCTCGACGAGATCGGCGAAATCTCGCCCTCGTTCCAGGCAAAGCTTCTCCGCATCCTTCAGGAGGGCGAGTTCGAGCGCGTCGGCGGCCAGCATACGCTGAAGATCAATTTCCGCCTCGTCTGCGCCACGAACCGCGCGCTGGAACAGATGGTCGCCGATGGCAAATTCCGCGCCGACCTCTATTACCGTATCAACGTGGTGCCGCTCATGCTGCCGCCGTTGCGCGAGCGGCAAGGCGACATCCCCGAACTCGCTCAGCACTTCCTCAGCCGCTTCGCCGAAGAGAACGGCTATCAGTTGACCTTCGGCCCGGACGCGATGGATGTGCTGTGCAAGTGCTACTTCCCCGGCAATATCCGCGAACTGGAAAACTGCATTCGGCGCACCGCCGCGATGACGCTTGGCGACGAGATCCACGCCGCCGATTTTGCCTGTCAGCACGGACATTGCCTGTCGTCGATGCTGTGGAAAGGCCCGGCGAGCGGGGAGGTGACCTATATGCCGCCTCAGCAGCATCGCTTTACCGAGGGCAACAGCAGTCAGCCGCGCGCGAACCCGCCATCCGCTCCATCGCCCTACACGCCGCCCGCGCCGGAGCCGTTGGAAGGCCGGAACGGGAACGGGCACGCGCACGGAGCCTCGAACGGAAACGGCGCGACGCATAATGGCGCCTCGCAAAACGGCACGTCGCATAATGGTGCTTCGCACGGAAACGGCAGCGATGCGCATGAGGATGCCGATGGCGGCTATGCGCAACTCAGCAAGGACACGCTGATCAACGCGTTGGAAAAGACAGGCTGGGTTCAGGCGAAGGCCGCGCGCATCCTCGGCTTGACGCCGCGTCAGGTCGGTTACGCGCTCAAAAAGCACGGCATCGAGATGAAACGCTACTGATGCGGTTGAGGGAAACTCGATGACTGTCGCCTACGCCATATGCTCCGTGTCGGACATCCCGAACCGCCGCGGACGCGGTTTCGAGCTTGTGCGCGTCGTCGATGGCGCGGAAAAGCCGTGGCCCATTTTCGTCGTGCGCTGGGACAAGCAGGTGTTCGCCTATGTGAACCGCTGCCCGCACAACAACGTCAATCTCGATTGGGAAACCAACCAGTTTTTCGAGCCGGGAACGAAGAATATCGTTTGCGGTAAGCATGGCTCACTCTTCGAGCTAGCGTCGGGCAAATGCTTCGACGGGCCGTGCGTTGGAAAAGACCTCGAACCGGTGTCGGTTTGCGTGCTCGACGGCGATATCTGCGTCGTCGGTGTAGAGCTCGCCGAACTGCCCGACGAGGATGACGAGGAAGCCGCGCGCAGTGCGTCGCCGCCGTCGCCCTGAGCCGCTGGAGCACCCGGCGATGATTTCCAGTCCGCTTTAGCCGTTTAGTAGGCTACTGCGCTGGGCTTTGCGCGACCGGTTGGAGACATGTAGATTTCAGCATGTCGGGAGGCGTCCCTGACCGCTCGCTCGGAGCGCGGGTAATTTCGGCCCCAGCCCACATTTGGGCCGCAAGCAAGATCCTTCGATCATAAATAAACCTGAGAGGCAAAATGAGCGCGCGATTCATCGTGACGGGCACCGACACGGGCATCGGCAAGACCGTGTTCAGCGCAGCGCTTGGCGGTGCCCTCGACGCATTCTATTGGAAGCCGGTGCAATCGGGCCTTGAAGAAGAGACCGACAGCGACACCGTTCGCCGCCTATCCGGCCTCCCGCCGACGCGCATTCTGCCCGAGGCCTATCGCATGGCGCTGCCCGCCTCGCCGCATATCTCGGCGGCGCGCGAGGGCGTTACCATTGAGGCCGCGCGCCTCGAATTGCCGGAGGTCGACGGGCCGCTCGTCGTTGAAGGTGCGGGCGGGTTGCTCGCGCCGCTGGCGCCGGGGCTTCTCACCATCGACATTTTCGCGCGCATGGGCTTGCCGGTTATCCTTTGCGCGAGGACGGCGCTCGGCACGATCAACCACACGCTGCTCTCGCTCGAAGCGCTGGCGCGGCGCGGCATTCCCGTCCACGGCGTTGCTTTTCTTGGCGATCCGGCGGAAGAAGAGGAAGCGGCGGTGACGGCTTTCAGCGGCGCGCGCCGACTCGGGCGCTTGCCGCGCGTCGATCCGCTCGACGCGCCGACGCTTGCGCTCGCATTCCGGCAGAGCTTCGATCTCGACGCGTTCAGGTAGGACCAGCATGGGCGACATCATTTTTCTCACGGGACCGGTGCGGAGCGGCAAAAGCCGCCGCGCGGTCGACATCGCCGAAAGCTACGGCGACCGCGTTGCGTTTGTCGCCACCTACGCGCGCGATCCCGCCGACGCCGAAATGGCCGAGCGCGTGCGTCGCCATCAGGACGAGCGGCCCGCGACATGGCGCACGCTCGAAGCGCCCGACGACATCGTGGCGGCGCTTGCCGCACTCGATCCCGCGCCGTCCTGTGTGTTGATCGACAGCCTCGTGACGTGGCTCGCCTTCCGCACCGGCTTCGGCGGCCGCGAGGGCATGACCGACGATGCAATTCTCGCTGCCTGGAGCCGCGAGCTTGATGGGTTCCGCGCCGCGCCCTGGCCGACGGTAATAATCGGCGATGAGGTGGGCTGGAGCCTTGTGCCGATGGACGCCGACCTGCGCCGCTTCCGCGACCTCGCTGGCTTCCTCGGCCAGCGGACCGCAGCGGCGGCAAGCGAGGCGTGGCTCATGGTGGCGGGCTGCGGCGTCCGGCTGAAATAGAGACGAATTCACCGATCAGGTTTACTCAACCCGATCGGATCTGGAGAGCATAATCCGCAAAAGTGCCGCCGGTTTTGCGATAACGCTCATCCTCACAATAAACTTGGAGCGTTAGCTTTTGTCATCAAAAGCAACGCGCCAAGCCCGCCCCGTCGACCAAGAGTCAGTTACGACCGCGTGACGACGGTCTTCCACGGGCCGTCCGGCACCTCGTTTTCTTCAACGAAACGCCATTCGGTCTTGTCGTTGTCGGACATGCCGAGATATTGCGCGGCAGCGGGCGAGATATCGAGCCCGGCCTTCTCGCCTTCCTTGTTGCGAGGTTTGGCCGCCGAGCCGAAGACCCAGTCGAAATCGTCTTCGCCGAACGGACCAACATCCGCCCATTGCGCATAGACCGACTTGCCCTTGTAGCGCACTTCGACCCAGCGGTTTTTCGTGAGCGGCTTGCCCTCGCCGAAGCCGGGAATTTTCTTCGCCACGGGCTTCAACTTGCCGTTCTGGTCCACCTCGGCGAAGGGCAGCGCTATGTAGAACGGATTTTCCTTCGGTCTGAATCCGGCGGGCATGAAGCCCTTGCGATGTTTCGGGCTGTCGATCCCGCCGAAGCTCTTGAGCCAATGCGGGTCCCAGTAGCTGGCGTGATTGTGGATATGGCCATTGTCGTCGTTCGCGTCTTCGCCCACCCAAAAGACGGTCGTCATGGTCTTCTTGAAAGTGCTCATCGTCATGCCTTGCCCGGCGGCGGGATCGTGTGAGGCGTAAGCAGATACATGAGTACCAAGATAGCACGAAGTCGCAGCAAGCAGAACCGCGATCGCAAACCCGCGTTTCAGATTGTACATGAACAGTCCTCGAACATGGCTCCGTAATATTAGCCGCAAATTTGCGCTAAAATTCGCCGTATTTGTTCGTATATCCAATGTATACGAGAGGCGACCAAAGCCAGATTTACACTATGCGAGGCGTATAGCGTCGCAATACTTGTACGCAACCTTGTGACTCGCAAATCTGTCGAGATTTGGATTGCATCGGACTAATCGCCGCAACCGGCTTTTGTTCCGGGTGCTATCGCGCACGGAAAGTGTCGCGAGCCAAGCTTGCGCGAGGCTGGGTGTTTGCGGCGTTTTCAACGCTGAAATAGCTGTGGGATTGGAGGCGTTGTGAAAGGAATCGAGCGTTAACTATGCCGCCCATTTTTCCGCGTCGGCCCCGACAAGTGCGGCGAGCGGCGTGCGCGAGGCGACGGTTTCCGCCACAAGCGCCGCCTTGATGGCGGGCAGAAGCCCGGCGCCTTCATAGACGAGGCCGGTATAAAGCTGCACAAGCGATGCGCCCGCGCGGATTTTCGCCACCGCCGTCTTGCCGGAATCGACGCCGCCGACGCCGATCAGCGGCAGCCGCCCGCCCGTTTCGATGAAGCAGCGCGCGAGGAACCGCGTGGAGCGCGCAAACAGCGGCCGCCCGGACAGCCCGCCGGTTTCGCCGCGCCGCCGGTCGGTCAAGCCTTCGCGCGACAGCGTCGTGTTGGTGAGGATCGCGCCATCGACGCCGTGATCGGTGAGGCAGCGCATCGTCGGGGCGATGTCGTCGTCGTGCAGATCGGGCGCGAGTTTGACGAGCACCGGCACCACGCGGGTGAGCTTCGCGCGCGCATCCATCACCGCGTCGAGCAGCGCCGCGAGCTGGTCCGGTGCTTGCAGATCGCGCAGGCCCGGCGTGTTCGGCGAGGAAATGTTGATGGTGAGATACGCCGCCACCGGCCCGAAGGCGACGACGCCCGCGACATAATCCGCGATGCGGTCTTCGCTCGTCTTGTTCGCGCCGATGTTCACGCCGAGAAGCCCGCGCGGCGGATGTGCCGCAAGCCGCTTCAGCGCCGCCGCGTGGCCCTCGCTGTTAAAGCCGAAGCGGTTGATGACGCCGCGGTCGGCGATGAGCCGGAACGAGCGCGGGCGCGGATTGCCGGGCTGCGGCTTCGGCGTGATGGTGCCCGCCTCAACGAAGCCGAAGCCTATGGCGAACAGCGGATTGTAAACGCGCGCATCCTTGTCGTAGCCCGCCGCGACGCCGACCGGGTTCGGGAAGCGGAGGCCGAAGAGGTCGACGCCAAGGCGCGGATCGTCGGCTGCGGCGCGCGGATGGACGCCCGCTTCGAGCGCGCGCAGAGATGCCTCATGCGCCGTTTCGGGATCAAGGAGAAAAAGCCCCGCCTGCGCTGCCCGCCACAGGCTCACGACGCAAGATCTTTCGGGACCAGCGGCGCGCCATCCGGCCCGAGCGCGACGTCGGTTTCGCCGATGACAGCCGCGAACGGCAGCGGGGCATAAAGGTGCGGAAACGACTCGCCGCCGCGCGAAGCCTCGAAGCGGAGTTGGCCGGTTTCGGCGGCGTTTCTCGCGCTCGCCGTATCGAGCACGAGCGAGGGGAGGGCGGCAAGCATGTCCGCGTCCAACGCGACGAGCACGAGGTTCGGCACGCCCGTGAAATGGCGCCGCGCTGTCTCGGCCACCTGCGCTGCGGTCGAGAAGTGGATGAACCCATCGCGGCGATCCACGTCCGAGCCTGCAAAGATGCCGCCCGAACGCACGGCTTCCCATTCGCCGCGTGTCACGAGCTTGTAAATGATGCGCGGCCTGTCGGTCACCACTGCCTCCCGCTTACGCCCGCGTCGCAGCAAGCCGTTCCGCGATCAGCGCGCGCGTGTTGTCGATTCCGTAGGCCTTGATGAACGAGCCGAAGCGCGGCCCCGCGCTCTCGCCGAACAGCACCTCGTAAAGCGCCTTGAACCAGTCGCGCAAATTCTCGAACGGGTGCGACTTGCCGACCTCGTAGACGATGCCCTGCAAGGCTTCCGCGTCGAGCGATGCGTCGGCGGTCGCAAGGCGCTCGCTCAGGTCGAGCATCGCGGCGCGTTCGAGATCGCTTGGCGCGCGATACACCTTGAACGGCTTCTCTTGCTCATCGAAATAGCGGATCGCGAAGCCGATGAGCCGGTCGAGCTCGGGAAAGTCCTCCGCGTTCGCTTCGGGCGCATAGTTCTTCACGAATTGCCAGAGGATGTCCTTCGTGTGGGCGTTGGACGCGCTGACGAGGTTGAGCAGCAGCCCGAAGGTCAAGGGCACGCTATGCTGCGGCGGGGTGCCGCCATGGATGTGCCAGACGGCGTTTTCGATCTGCTTTTGCGGCGTTTCCTTATGAAATGCACCGAGCAGGGTGAAATATTCGTCCACCGCCTTCGGAATGACGTCGAAGTGAAGCCGCTTCGCCGTCTTCGGCTTCTGGAACATGTACAGCGAGAGGCTTTCCGGCGTGGCGTAGGCCAGCCACTCCTCCACCGCGATGCCATTGCCCTTCGACTTCGAAATCTTCTGGCCCTGATCGTCGAGGAACAGCTCGTAGTTGAAGCCCTCGGGCGGACGGCCGCCGAGCGCGCGCGCCACCTTCGACGAGAGCGTCACGCTGTCGATCAGATCCTTGCCCGCCATCTCGTAATCGACGCCGAGCGCGACCCAGCGCATGGCCCAATCGGCCTTCCACTGGCACTTCACATGCCCGCCGGTGACGAGCGTCTCGACGCGCTTGCCCGTGTCGGGGTCGGTGTAAACGATGGTTCCGGCGGCGAGGTCGCGCGCCTCGATCGGCACTTGCAGCACCTTGCCCGAGTTCGGCGAGATCGGCAGGAAGGGCGAATAGGTGGCGCGGCGATCCGGGCCAAGCGTCGGCAGGATGATCGCCATCACGTCATCATAGACGGCGAGCATGCGAAGCAGCGTCTCGTCGAACATGCCGGAGCGATAGCACTCCGTCGCCGAGAGGAACTCATACTGGAAGCCGAAGCTGTCGAGGAAGCTGCGCAGCCGGGCGTTGTTATGCGCGCCGAAGCTCGGATGCGTGCCGAACGGGTCGGGCACGGCGGTCAGCGGCTTTTCGAGCGCGGCTTGCAGAAGCTCCTGGTTCGGGACGTTCGTCGGCACCTTGCGAAGGCCGTCCATGTCGTCGGAGAAGCAGACGAGCCGCGTCTTCACGCCTGGCTTCAGCGCTTCGAGCGCGTGGCGCACCATCGACGTGCGCGCCACCTCGCCAAACGTGCCGATATGCGGCAGGCCGGACGGGCCGTAGCCCGTTTCGAACACGACCTCGCGCGCCGGGTCCGCCTTCTCAAGCCGTTTCAGCAGCTTGCGCGCCTCTTCAAAGGGCCATGCCTTGGAGTTGTGCGCAAGTTCGGCGAGGGTGTCGGCGGTGGTCATGGTGTCCGGATTTCGTGCTGACGGGATGTTTGCGGCAAAAGGTTGTCGGGCGGACTATGGAAAGCCGCGCCTGTTGCGTCAACCGCCATCGCATTGAACGGCTTCACCCCCCTTGATGCGGTGTGGCGAAAACGCGGCACAAGCGGGCCTGATCCATGGTTTCGAAGCGTTGAACTCGGCCGCGGGCGCGCCATCTTTAGGCCATGGCCGAGGACGATCCCATCCGCGAAACATGCGCCCCGCTCAGGCTCGAAGCGGTACTTTATGCCTTGAGCGATCCTGTGCGGCTGCACATCGTGCGAAACCTCTCCGAACGCGGCGAACTCGCCTGTTACGCGGCGGTGACGGGCCTCGATATCGCGAAGTCCACGCAATCCCATCACTACCGCGTGCTTCGCGAGGCGGGGATCATCGCGCAGCGGAAGGAAGGCGTGTGCTTCATCACGGCGCTTCGGCGCGGGGAAATCGACGCGCGCTTTCCTGGACTTCTCGACGCCGTGCTCAGGAATATGGATACCTGCGCCGCCGCGAGGTCTCATGCGGAGCAATGCGGATCAGCGCCGGCCGAGGGCGATCCGTACGGCTGAGGCGCCAGCTTGCCAGACGCATTTCGCCCGCAGAGCTAGCGGATGCCGACGAGCTTGTGCATCTGCATGGACAGCCGCCACGGCGGGTTCGCCATGCAATAGCGGATGGCCGCCTCGATGTTATCGCGATGCTGCGGGCCGTCCATCGGCTGAAGGAAAAAGTGCTCGAACTTCAGCCGCTCGAAGAGCTGTGGCAGCGCGCCGGTCTGCGGATAGACAAGCTTCAGTTCGTTGCCCTCGCGCTGGGCGAGCGGCACGCCCGCCTTCGGGCTGATGCAGATCCAGTCGAGGCCGCGCGGTGCCGGGCGCGTTCCATTCGACTCGATGGCCACGGTGAAGCCGCGCTTTTTCAGCGCATCGATCATCGGGGTGTCGAGTTGAAGCGTCGGCTCGCCGCCCGTGCAGACCACGTAGGGCGATGCGGTCTTGCCCTTCGTCAGCGAATTCCACATGCCGAGCACGATGTCGGCCAGTTGGTCGGCGGTCTCGAACTTGCCGCCATTCGGCCCGTCATAGCCGACGAAATCCGTATCGCAGAACCGGCAGAACGCCTTGCTCTTGTCCTTGTGCTGGCCGGTCCAGAGATTGCAGCCCGCGAAACGCAGGAAAACGGCCGCGCGGCCCACTTGCGCGCCTTCGCCTTGAAGCGTTGGAAAGATTTCCTTGACCGTGTACATGCCGTCTTATTGTTGCGAAGCCACCATGTCGCGCCAGGCCTTATAGCCCTTTGCGCGAAGATCACAGGCTGGACACGCTCCGCATCCATAACCCCACTCGTGCCGGTGATCGCGAACGCCTTTGTAACAAGTGTGTGAATGTTCTGCAACGATATCCACAAGTGGATTGCCGCCGAGCGCGTGCGTCATGGCCCAGGTTTCGGCCTTGGTGCGCCACATGAGCGGCGTCACGATGCGAAATTGCTCGTCCGTGCCGAGGTTTATGGCCGACGCCAGCGTCTGTAGCGTTTCGTCTCGGCAGTCGGGGTAGCCGGAATAGTCGGTCTGGCACATGCCGCCGACGAGGTCGCGGATGCCGCGCCGATAGCCGAGCGCCGCCGCCAGTGTGAAGAACAGGAGATTGCGGCCCGGCACGAAAGTATTGGGCAGGCCGTTCGCGCCAAACGCGATTTCGGCGTCGGACGTCAGCGCCGTATCGCTCACCGCGCCCAGAATCGAAAGGTCGAGCACATGATCGGGACCGAGCCGCGCCGCCCATTCGGGCGATAGCGCCGCCAGGGCCTCGCGCAGCTTCGGGCGGCATTCGAGTTCGACGCTGTGGCGCTGGCCGTAGGAGAAGCCCAGCGTTTCGACTTGCGCGTAATTCGTCAACGCCCAGGCAAGACAGACGGCGGAATCCTGCCCGCCGGACAGAAGAACAAGACTTTTCGTCGCGCTTTCGGGTGTACCTGTCATGCTAACCGATTAAACCGCTTTAAGAGGGCGTGCGAGTCCTTTATGACAACCGCGAGTTTCCAGCCGGACGCAAGTCCGCTCACGCTTCCGTTTCCAGAGGTTTACATGACCGCCATTACTGACATCATCGGCCGCGAGATACTCGACAGCCGAGGCAATCCGACCGTCGAAGTGGACGTGATGCTCGAAGACGGCGCCGTTGGCCGCGCAGCCGTCCCATCGGGCGCGTCGACCGGCGCGCATGAGGCGAACGAGAAGCGCGACGGCGGCGCTCGTTATCTCGGCAAGGGCGTGCTTCAGGCCGTCGACGCGGTGAACGGCGAAATCTACGACGCGCTTCAGGGCTTCGACGCCGAGGACCAGCGCCGCATCGACCAGACGCTGATCGACCTCGACGGCACGGAGAACAAGAGCCGGCTCGGCGCGAACGCCATCCTCGGCGTGTCGCTTGCAGTCGCGAAGGCGGCCAGCATTGCAGCGGATGCGCCGCTGTATCGCTATCTCGGCGGTGTCAACGCCCGCGTGCTGCCCGTGCCGATGATGAACATCATCAATGGCGGCGCGCATGCCGACAATCCGATCGACTTTCAGGAGTTCATGATTTCGCCGCTCGGCGCGCCGACGCTTGCCGAAGCCGTGCGCTGGGGCGCGGAGGTGTTCCACACGCTGAAGAAGCTTCTGAAGGACGGCGGTCACAGCACCAACGTCGGCGACGAAGGCGGCTTCGCGCCGAACCTCAAGTCGGCCGACGAGGCGCTGACCTTCGTCGTGCGCGCCATCGAGAAGGCGGGCTACAAGCCGGGCGAGGAGATTGCCATCGCGCTCGATCCGGCCTCGACCGAGTTCTACAAGAACGGCAAGTATGAGCTGGCGGGCGAAGGCAAGAGCCTCGACGCGGGCCAGATGGTTGCGCTCTACCGCGACCTCGTTTCGCGCTATCCGATCATCTCCATCGAGGACGGCATGGCCGAGGACGACTGGGAGGGCTGGAAGGCGCTTACGGACGAAATCGGCGGCAAGGTGAACCTCGTCGGCGACGACCTGTTCGTGACGAACCCGAAGCGACTGCGCGAGGGCATCGCGAAGGGCGCGGGCAACGCGATCCTCGTGAAGGTGAACCAGATCGGCACGCTGTCCGAGGCGCTCGACGCCGTGGACATCGCCCAGCGCGCGAGCTTCAAGGCGGTCATCTCGCACCGCTCGGGCGAGACCGAGGACTCGACCATCGCCGACATCGCGGTGGCGACGAACGCTGGCCAGATCAAGACCGGCTCGCTGTCGCGTTCGGACCGCATCGCGAAGTACAATCAGCTCATCCGCATCGAGGAAGAGCTTGGCGATACGGCGGTGTTCGCGGGGCGGAGCATCCTGCGCGGCGCGCATTAATTCGATAAGTCGACGCAGCAGGTTTCGCGCCGATCAGACGAGACCTTGGCGATATAAAAAAAAGGCGGCCAATGGCCGCCTTTTTTTTATTTCTTCTCGGCAGGATCTTTTGACGCTGCCGGAGTATCGCCCTTGCCGTCGCCCTGCTCGGGGCCGTCCTCACCCGCCTGCTTGGCGTCGAAGCATGCGTAATATTTCGGCGCGTCGGTCTCCTTCGCCGCGCAATCGACGATCGGCTTCAGATCTTCGACATCGCCGTAATACATGTAAGTCGTGATCGCGTAGCGAACCTCGCCGCTGGGATCGGAGCCATAGCGGTCCATCTTGCCCTTCATGCTCGGCTCGATTTCGATCAGCGCGTTACGCAGCGCATCGCCTTCGATGAAATTATCCGGCAACTGGTCGAAGGGGCCGTCGAAATAATTGTTGAGCTGCGTATTGCCCATGAACACGCCGATGAGGATGCGGCGGTCGGCGAGTTTGTCCTTGTAGAACGCGAAACTCGTCCGATTGCCGACTGTCACGCCGGGTATAGTCGCGTCTTCATATTGATCGACCTTCGGCGCATCGTTCAGCACGTAGAGGAACGTCTTCGACGGCTTGTTGAACACGAGGTCGAACTTCACGCCGGACTCGTCCCATATCGGACCGATATAGGTTTCGTCGTCGCGAACAACGCCCGGCGCTGGCTTCGTCTTCGACAGGTCGGGCAATTCAAACGCGACAGTCTTCCCTTTGAACGTGACCGTGTAATGCAGCTTGTCGATCTGCTTCACGTCAACGCCGTCTTCCTTGCCAAGCTTCTTGTAAGCGGGATCGAGCGGTTTCCGCCAGAAGGCATATTCGGGGAAATAGGCGAAATGCACCTTGCCGTCGAACTGGTCCCACGCGTCAAAGCGGAGATTGCCCGCATAGACCATGCCTTTATAGGGGAACGTGAAATAGTAATAGCTCTCGGTCGGGTACACGACCGCTTTTTCGGGCAGCGCCTCGAACACGGACGCGAATACGGCATCGACATTGGTCATGTCGATCTCGGGCTCTTGCCGCGTCAGATCCTCGATGATCTGCTGGTTCGTGCGAAGCTTGAGCGTGGCAGCGTCAGCGGCGGCAAGGGGCGTCGCCAGAAGGATTGTGGGGAAAGCGAAGGCGAAAGCCTTGGAGAGGAATTGGCTGTAAGCCGTCATGATGAAGCATCTCTTTTTCTTTCTCGGCACGACTGGCTAACAATGCAATACGGCGAGCTGATGCGCGAATGGAAATCTGTCGTAAAATTAATGTTGATTGGAACTGATAGCTTTGAGTAGTGTTTTTCCGTATACTTACCAACGTAACGATCACGAGAGGGAATTTTCTCATGAAGGCATTTGCATTCGCGGCCGCCATTACGTTCGGCGCGCTGTTTGGACTTTCGGCCCAAGCCGCGCCGGCCTCGTCCGTGGCCCCGGTGCTTCAGGCCGAAGCCGTCGTGGCGGGCGCTACGGTGAAGGTGCAGCACTGGCGTTGGGGTTCGCGCGGCTATCACGGGCGCGACCGCAGCCATTGGCGCGCCGGGTCGCGCGGTCCGCGTTGGGGTGGCCCCGGCTTCCACAATCGCGCGCGCAGCCATTGGCGCTGGGGTTCGCGCCGCTAGTGCTCTGGCGCATACCAGGAGCACGAGCAATCAATTGGTTCTAGTGCGGTTTCGAATTTGCATTTGATGACGGTGCCACCAGCTGGCGTGAGTCAAATGTAAATTTCACTGCACTAGGGCGAGCAGTACCAAATGGGCGCATGTCTTGCGGTGCGTTCAATAGGCGCATGACGATCTGATGACCT
Organism: Rhodomicrobium vannielii ATCC 17100; assembly: GCF_000166055.1. NCBI lineage: Bacteria > Pseudomonadati > Pseudomonadota > Alphaproteobacteria > Hyphomicrobiales > Hyphomicrobiaceae > Rhodomicrobium > Rhodomicrobium vannielii. The sequence continues at coordinate 1,221,369 of NC_014664.1, read as the reverse complement.
GCGGTCGGGCTCCTCGCTTGGCCGCAGGTTTTATTTTGCGCGGTTCCGAGTAACGCGCGAGCGTTGCCGCCGCTCATGTTATTGATATTCCGTAAGAAAAAATAACATGTCTCGCGCTAAAGCGTCCAACAAGAATTCTGGCGAGGTTACGGTGCTTCTGTGACGGAAATCGCCGCTTTTCATAAAAAAAATGTCATGGTCGCGGGGGCTGGATTTCTTTTTTGCATACCATATACTCAGTGTGCCGAGAAAAGGAGCGTTTAAATAGGGTCTGTTAAAATGAAGAAATACGTCGTTGCGATTGCGGTCGCATGCACGGCTCTGTTTGGAGCGTCGGTGCAAGCTGCTCCCGTTTCTTCTCAAGCCTCGGTTATCCAGAGCGAAGTTGCGAAGGCCGACGCGGTGGTGAAGGTCCAGCACTGGCGTTGGGGTTCGGGCGGCTTTCATAATCGCGCCCGTAGCCATTGGCGCTGGGGTTCGCGCGGTCCTGGCTGGCGCGGTCCTGGCTGGCGCGGCCCGGGTTGGGGTCCGCGCCCGGGTTGGGGCCATGGCCCCCGTCACAGCCATTGGCGCTGGGGCTCGCGCTGGTAGCGCTACCCTGTTATCGCTTCGAACGGCCCTTTCGGGGGCCGTTTTCTTTTCGTGTCGGCGCGTTGAACTCCGCCGTTTGTTCGCTGCTGGTTGCGAAGCCGATCCGGGCCATCAAAGTTGATATCCCCGCACTTATCAACCGCCGGTAGGGCGGCGTTTGACAGCGAACGGCACTTGTGCAAGCTGACGCCAAGGCTTGTGCGCGGCCATGTAACCGCGCCTCAATCTCGCGCGGTTACATGTCGAAACGTCCACAAAATCGTCCGATCCATAAAAACTCGTTTTGGCTCATACGCCAGCTGTGGGCCGATCATATCAGGAACTATCTCTGGCGGCTGGTCGGCGCCTTCATTCTGATTTCGATCCTCGCGGGTGTGACGGGCCTCTATCCCATCGTCATCAAATATTCCTATGACCTGCTCGCGAAAGGCGAGATGAGCTATCTCTGGATCATCATGCTCGCCATGGTGGGGGTGACGGCGCTGAAGGGGCTGCTGGATTATCTGCAGGCGGTCTATACGAACCGAATCAGCATCACGCTTGGCCTCGACATGCAAAAGCGCCTCTATGCGCATCTCATGCAGGCCGATTTCAAGCGGTTGAGCAGCGAGTCGCCCGGAAACCTCGTCACGCGCGTCAATGGCGATCTCGTAACCGTACAAGGCGCCATCATGGCAGTGTTTACGGTCGCGATTCGCGATGTGCTCACCGTCTTCTCGCTCGTCGTCTCCATGCTCTATCTCGACTGGGTGATGACGGTCGTCATCTTGCTGTTCTATCCTCTCGCCGTTTTCCCCATCGCCCAAGTCGGGCGCATCGTGCGGAAATATGCCTCGCATGGCTGGGCGCAGATTGGCAACACAACCGCCGTGCTGATCGAGCATCTCTCATCGCTGCGGCTGATCAAGACTTACCGCCTCGAACAATACTCCTACAATCGCGTGAGCGACCAACTCGAAAGAGCGGTGGATTTTCAGCGCAAGACCGTCCGCGTCAAGGCGGCGCTGAACCCGATACTCGAAGTTTTCGGCGGGCTTGCCGTCGCGGGGGTCGTTGGGCTCGCCGCCTACCGGATCTCGCAGGATTCGAAGACGGTCGGCGATTTCACCGGCTTCATCGCGGCGCTTCTCATGGCGGCGCAACCGATCCGCTCTTTCGGCAACCTCAACAACCGTATTCAGGAAGGGCTTGCCGCGGCCGAGCGCTTCTATCAGGTGCTCACCGAGAAGCCGACCGTCGTCTCGCCGCCAGACGCCAAGCCGCTCACGCTCATTGGGGGCGGCCGGATCGAGTTCGAGAATGTCTCGTTCTCCTATAATAACGACGGTCGGAACGCGGTCCGGGATTTCTCGCTCACGATTGAACCGAACACGACAGTGGCGCTCGTCGGCAAGAGCGGTGCCGGCAAGTCTACGATTTTCAATCTCGTGCCGCGTCTCTACGATCCGCAGAGCGGCCGCATCCTGATCGACGGTCAGGACATCCAACAGGTGACGGTCGCATCGATTCGCGATCAGATGGCGCTCGTGAGCCAGGACATCACCCTGTTCGACGACACCGTCGCCGCCAATATCGCGCTCGGCAGGCTCGACGCGACGCACGAGGATATCGTAGCCGCCGCGAAGGCCGCCAACGCGCACGACTTCATCGAGCGGTTGCCCGAGGGATACGACGCTCGTCTGGGCGACCGGGGCATGCGTTTATCCGGCGGCCAGCGTCAGCGCGTGGCGCTCGCCCGCGCGATCCTGCGCGACGCACCCATCCTGCTGCTGGACGAGGCGACGAGCGCACTCGACGCCGAATCCGAGCGGCTCGTGCAGGAAGCTCTCGCCAAGTTCAGCGAGTCGCGCACCACCCTCGTCATCGCGCATCGCCTATCGACGGTGAAGAACGCTGACATGATTTGCGTGATGGAGGATGGCTTCATCACCGAGAAGGGCAGGCATGCCGAGCTTCTGGCGCGCGACGGTGCTTACGCTCAGTTCTGCAAGTCGCAGATGCTCACGCCGGAAGATCAAGACTATGCGAAGCACATCGCGGCATTGGGCGGAAAGCAGGCGAGGGCGTCGGAAGAGAGCGCGGCCTGATCGGCGCAATGAGGATTTGCGCGGTTGGCTGAATTGCGGCGTTGTTCCGCTGCGGGTTACAGCGTCGCCTTGAATTAGACGCGGCACAACGCTGTAGTCCTGTTGTCGATCGGCTTCCTTGCGTCAAATCGAGTCCGATTTGACGCAGCCTATCTGATACGACGCTCCGTTTCGTCGCGAAACCCTACTCATTTCGACCACCACGCATCTCACGGAGCGCTGCTTGCCGCTGCACCTGACGCGGGTTGAATGTGAGCCGACACGCTAGGTCAGACAAAAAGACGGTCGCGGAAGCCGCCGCCCCGCAGCCTCTATTCCCGCTGGAGGGCGCGGTTGACCACGAAATTCGCCCAGTGGCTCGGTTTGAAGCCGCGCTTGATCTCGCCGGGATCGTAACGCGTCTCGACCCACTCGAAGAAGGTCATCGGCTCTTCCGTGTTGTCGGCGAGGTAGCGCTCGAAGAGATAGTCGAGAACACCCGTCTCGGAACTTCGGATGTGCCCGAATTTGAGGCTGAGCTGCTTCGCGGCCTGCTCGATGGGCTGGCCCTCCTTCATATACATCAACAGCGCGCTCATCATCCCGGCGCGGTCCGCGCCCGACTTGCAGTGGAACAACACGGGATATTCGATCTCGTCGAAAAGCGCGCGCGCCTGCCGGATCACGTCGACGCGCGGCACCATTCGCGACTGGAGCTGAAAGTTGATCAGCCGAATGCCGTGGCGCTCGCAGGCCTCGGCTTCAAGCCGGTAGCTGCCGCAATCGCGCTCTCCACGCAGGTTGACAACGGTCTTGATGCCCCGCTTGGCGAGCCACGCGATATGCGCGGGACTTGGCTGCGCGGAACGCCAAACGCCCGGCGCGATCTGGTGACGGTTCGAATAGATCGAGCGGAAGAAATGGTGATCCATGAAGAACAGGTCGAAATAGTCGAGCACGTGGTTCGCTCGTCGCCTGATCCGTTCCGGCGCGCGCGCGTCGAGTTTATGCCGCCAAAGACGGTATCTGCCGCCTATTGCCTTGGAATAGGGCTTCAGCAAGCGCTTGACGGAGCGGAACGGATTGAAGGCCATGCAACCTGTGGCGTTGAGATTTCTCTGACTTTCGATATAGCCCGCTTCTGGGCGCGCGTCCAAGCGTCAAAAATTTATGCACATCGTGCGCGTCTTACGAGATAGGAGCTTTGAAAACGAAGAAGGCGCCGAGAGCGATAAAGCTGAACCCGATGACGTGATTGATCGTGAACCGTTCGCCGAGATAGGTGATCGCGAACACTGCGAAGACGATCAGCGTGATGACTTCCTGCATCGCCTTCAGTTCCGCGCCGGAATAGACCGTGCTTCCGATACGATTTGCTGGAACCGCGAGGCAATACTCGAAAAATGCGATGGACCAACTCACCAGGATCACGATCCAGAGCGGCCGGTCGGTAAATTTAAGGTGACCATACCAGGCGAAAGTCATGAAGACGTTGGAGGCGAGGAGCAGAAGAACAGGCAGGATATTCGCAGAGACCATCCGTATTGTCCTTTTCTTTTGCGCAGCCTCGCCTGGCGATGCGCACGCCTTTCCTGGTCGCCGCGCGTAAGGCCAGCGCGGCGCCGCATCAAGTCATAAGTCGATTCGAAGGCGGTCGATCCCGAGCAGGAGCCGAATGGGACGCAGATTTTGCGATATGCTCATGCTCAAGTAAACCGTGGGGCGCTTGCGAGAGTTCCTCGACGGCGCGCGTTAAAAGTCCGCCGAGATAGCGGACTCCGCTTGGGGTCGATGAGCTTACGCGCTTAACGATGCGATGGCGTCGACCTACGCCATCGCATGTTCGGCGCGCTTAGTGGTTGCCGATCGGGTAGTTCGGCGACTCGCGCGTGATCGTCACGTCGTGCGTGTGGCTCTCGCGCAGGCCCGCATTGGTGATCGGAATGAACTCCGCCTTCTCGTGGAGATCCTTGATCGTGCGCGTGCCGGTGTAGCCCATCGCCGCGCGAAGCCCGCCGACGAGTTGATGCAGCACGCTTCCGACCGGCCCCTTGTAGGGCACTTGCCCCTCGATGCCTTCCGGCACGAGCTTCAGCGTGTCGCTCACTTCCGCCTGGAAGTAACGGTCCGCCGAGCCGCGCGCCATCGCGCCGAGCGAGCCCATGCCGCGATACGCCTTGTAGGAGCGGCCCTGATAGAGATAGACCTCGCCGGGGCTTTCATCCGTGCCCGCGAGCAGCGAGCCGATCATCACCGACGATGCGCCCGAGGCGAGCGCCTTCGCGATGTCGCCGGAATATTTGATGCCGCCGTCCGCGATCACCGGGATGCCGTGCTTGTCGGCCGCCTCGGCGGCTTCCATCAGCGCGGTGAGCTGCGGCACGCCGACGCCTGCCACGATGCGGGTCGTGCAGATCGAGCCGGGCCCGATGCCAATCTTCACCGCGTCCGCGCCCGCGTCGATCAGCGCCTTGGTGCCTTCCGCCGTTGCGACGTTGCCCGCGATGATCTGCACCGAGTTCGTCTGCTTCTTGATGCGCGCCACGGCGTCGAGCACGCGCTGGGAATGGCCGTGCGCCGTGTCGATCACAAGCACGTCCACGCCAGCGTCGATGAGGATTTCGCTCCGCGCGAAGCCGTCTTCGCCGACCGATGACGCTGCCGCCACGCGAAGACGGCCCTGCTCGTCCTTGCTGGCGTAGGGGTAGCGCTCGGCCTTCTCGATGTCCTTCACCGTGATGAGGCCGATGCAGCGGTATTTGTCGTCGACAACGATCAGCTTTTCGATGCGGTATTTATGAAGCAGGAGCTTCGCCTCATCGCGCGGTATGCCGTCCCTCACCGTGATGAGGTCTTCCTTCGTCATCAGCTCGTGGATGGGCTGCGAGGGGTTGCTCGCGAAGCGCACGTCGCGGTTGGTGAGGATGCCGACGAGTTTGCCTTCGGGCGCGCCATTGCCGTTCGCGACGCCTTCGACCACCGGAATGCCGGAAATGCCGTGCGCCTTCATCAGTTCGAGCGCGTCCTTCAGCGTGGCGGTCGGCTCGATGGTGACGGGGTTCACCACCATGCCGCTCTCGAACTTCTTCACCTGGCGGATATGCTGCGCCTGTTCTTCCGGCTTGAGATTTCGGTGGATAACGCCGATGCCGCCGGCCTGCGCCATTGCGATGGCGAGCGGCCCCTCGGTCACGGTATCCATGGCGGAAGAGATGATCGGGATGGTGAGCTTGATTGTGGGCGTGAGGAAAGTCGTGACGTCCGTCTCGGAGGGCAGCACCTCGGAATGTCCGGGACGCAAAAGCACGTCGTCGAAGGTAAGCCCCGTCTTCTGCCGGATAATGGCCATCTATGAATCCTTGCGCGCCGGGGATCAGATCCGGCGCTGCCGTTTTGCGTGGAATTTCCTGCGGTTTAGCATCCCCGCGGCATTCTGTAAAATGGAGCGGCGCCTGTCATTTCCCAAGGCCATCGCGACCGCTGTCGCAAGAAGGCGCAACGCATCAATTCGCGATCACCGATATTCGTCTTTGGACGGCTTCAAGACGGTTGAGATCGGCCAAGACAGAGCATATGTTTTCGTTATGACTGTAAATCCGATGGATGAAAGGAAAAAAGTTGCATGGAACTCCACAAGCTCACGGATGATCTCGACGTCGCGGGCCAGATCGAGCCGTCGGATATTCCCGAAATCGCGTCGAAAGGGATAAAGACGATCATCTGCAACCGCCCGGACAACGAGTCGCCCGGTCAGCCGACCTTCGGCGAAATCGACAAAATCGCCCAGGAGAACGGCATCAAGACGATCTATCACCCGATCCGCGCGGCCAACGCGATCAGCGACGCCGATGCCGAGATCTTTGAAAAGGAACTGGCCGAGGCGGAGAAACCCGTGCTCGCTTTCTGTCGCTCCGGCACGCGAAGTACTTTCATATGGTCGCTCTCGCAGGCGGGCAAAATTCCCGCGCAGCAGATCGCGCTGACGGCCATGCGCGCCGGATACGACATCAGCCCGGTCTATCAGCGCCTCGAAAAGTAGGTTCCGAGAAGCGGGGGCACAGAGACGGGGCTTCGGCCCCGATCCGCGCCAGATGGCCGCCTTTTGCGCGGTGGCTGCGTCCTGAAAGAGCGCTATATAAAGCTGACCGCATCGCAAAGGGAGGTACGCCGTGATCTGTGAGGCCTGTTTAGGGATCTATCTGCTTACGACCGCAACTCCGCCCGACCTGGCGCGTCCGTCCGACATTCATTTCGTCGCGGAGAAGAGCGCTTCCATCCCCGCGAGACCGCTAACGAAGACACTCTCCGTCGCGCCGCAAATCCGCCTGGACGACATCCCGGCCTACGCCGCGCAAGGCATTACCACCATCATCTCGAACCGGCCCGATGGCGAGGCCCCCGATCAACCGACATTCGCCGAAATAAAGAAGGCCGCCGAGGCAAACGGCATGACGGCCATCCATATCCCCATCACAAGCCCGAGCGCGATCACGGATGCGGACGCAGCGGCTTTCGGCAAGGCGCTCGATGAAAGCAAAGGCAAGACGCTGGCTTTCTGCCGTTCCGGCACACGCGCCACGCTCCTTTGGTCCCTTTCCCAGGCTGGGAAGCGTTCCGCTCAGGACATCGTGCAAACGGCGGCTGAAGCGGGCTACGACGTCAGCCCGATCCTGACGCGTCTGGAGAAGTGAGGGACATGCGGGCGGAAAAGGGCGCGCCTCCGGTTTTCGACGAGGGCTTTCGCTCAGCGCTTGAGGATCTCATTGTGTGGCGGCGCGATGTGCGGCGCTTCCGGACCGACCCGCTCCCCGATGGCGCGGTGGAGCGCCTGTTGCGCCTCGCCTGTCTTGCGCCGTCCGTCGGCCTCAGCGAGCCGTGGCGCTTCGTACTCGTGGAAAGCGCCGAGAAGCGCAGGCTGATCGCCGCCAACTTCGAGGACGCGAACGCTGAGGCGCTGTCGTCCTACACGGGCCAAAGCGCGTCGCTTTATGCCTCGCTGAAGCTTGAGGGCATTCGCGAGGCCCCCGTGCAACTCGCCGCCTTCGCCGAGCCGGACCCGGGGAAGGGCCGCACCGTGGGACGTCGCACCATGCCGGAAACGGTCGCGTATTCGGTCGTCAGCGCGATGCATACGCTGTGGCTCGCCGCGCGCGCCGAAGGCATCGGCATGGGATGGGTGTCGATCCTCGATCCCGTCCGCGTGGCGCGCGACCTCGACGTGCCGCCGCACTGGCAGTTCATCGGCTATTTCTGCATCGGCTACCCGCTGGAAGAGGCGAGCACACCCGAACTTGAGCGCGTGAATTGGGAACGCCGCAGCGACCCGGCCACCGTCGTCATTCGGCGCTAAGCTGTTTAGTCCCGGCATTTGATGGATTGGATCGATCTTGAATCTTTCCGGCTCATTCGTCCAGCATTTACAGATGAACTCATAAGGCGTGAGGCCTTTGAGGGTCTTTAGTCGGCGAGCAAAGTTATAGGCGTTGATGAAGTCCGATAGATGGGTTTCGAGCTGCTCGTGACGGTCGTAGTGATAGCGTTTGACCGTCGCCTCCTTGATCGTCCGGTTCATTCGCTCGACCTGGCCGTTTGTCCAGGGATGCTTGACCTTGGTGAGGCGGTGCTCAATGCCGTTCTCGCTGCATCGCATGTCAAACATGTGCGTCATGTATCTGGCCGTTGGTCCATCGCATAACGCGGCGGAAACGTGAACTGGATGCCGTTGTCGGTGAGCACCGTGTGAATCTTGTAGGGAACTGCCTCTATCAGGGCGACGAGGAAGGCTGAAGCGGACGTCCTGCCGGTCTTTTTGACGAGTTGCACGAAGGCGAATTTGCTCGTGCGGTCAATGGCGACGTAGAGATAGAGCTTGCCTTCGGCCGTCTGCACTTCGGCTATGTCGACATGAAAATAGCCGATCGGATAGGACTTGAACTTCTTCCTGGCGGGCTTGTCGCCTTCGACGTCCGGCAGCCGAGAAATACCGTGGCGTTGAAGACAGCGATGCAGCGACGAGCGAGTCAGATGCGGTATCGTCGCCTGTAGCGCATAGAGGCAATCGTCGAGCGGCAAGAGCGTATGCTTGCGGAAGGCGACGATTATCGCCTCTTCCTCGACCGACAGAACCGTGGATTTCGGCTCTTTCGGTCCAGTCGGCACATCGGCGACGGATGAGCGCTTCTTCCATTTCGAGACCGTCTTCGTGTTGATGCCGTAGCGCTTGGCCAGGGCCCTCAAGCTCTCTTGACTATGCTGTATCGCTCGACGGACCGCCTCAGTCGTTGTGGCGCTCCCATGAAGAATTTGTCCCATAGCGCATCCTTCCAGCCGAGGGAGAATAATGCACCATCAAAATCTGGGATTAAACATCTAAGTGAGGTGAACATTGCCCCACACCCCGCACCTGCCTCCTTAGGACAGCATAATCTGCAAGCCATTCAACGATAACGCTGCCCTTCGGTAGCCCTTCGACCTCTTCAGCCACCCGCTGCTGCTCTTCACGGCCGTAGTCGACGACAGGTGGACAGACGGCTGTTGGCCGCCGTTCAGAACTCACCGTCGCGCAGCCGCGGCTTTCCGGCCCTCGTCTCTTTTCGCCGGCGATCGCGGCCCGTTCGTCTATCGCGGACGCAGGACGCTGAAGGATGGCCGACCAGCAATCGTGCTCCGGCAAGGCGACAGCTATATCGTCAAGCCCGTCACCCTGCACGAAGCAGAGGCGTTCGCGAAGGTTGCGCGCGGAGCCACATTGCATAGGCTCGAACACGTGACCGACAGGGAGCAAGGAAGGGGGCGATCATGATGGTGTGCCTAGCTATTCAGTCTCGGCTTGTAATGTATCGGTAACGCCATCACAGCGGGAGGAACTATGCGCCGGTTCTCCACGGGTGGCGCCAGGAGTACGCACGCCGTTCGAGCGGAACTACAGGGATCGGGAAGCTCCGGTCGCGGAACTCGCAAGGCGCTGCGGGCTCAACGAGAAGACCGTAAGAAAGTGGCGTGCGTGCAGTTCCGTCGAAGATCGGCCGATGGGGCCGAAGGAACGCCGCAGCACGGTGTTGTCGCCGATGAAAGAGGCTGCGATCGTCGCCCTGCGTGTGCAGGCGAGGCTGCCGCTCGACGATGTCTTCGTGGCCCTGAAAGACGTCATCCCGCATCTGACGCGCTCTTCGCTGCACCGCTGTCTGCAGCGCCACGGCATCTCGCGGCTGCCCAAGGCCGAATCGTGAAAACCCGAAGCAATTCAGGGCCTACGATATCGGTTACTTCCACATCGACATCGCCGAGCTTCGCTACGAAGGCGGCAAGGGCTTCCTGTTCGTCGCCGTCGACCGCACCTCGAAGCTCGTGTTCGCCCGCATCTATCGCAAGGCGACCAGGCTCGCGGCTGCAGCCTTCCTCAAGGTGCTCGTCGCGGCCGTTCCCTACAAGGTGCACACTGTGCTCACAGGAGCGAAGGTTTATCCTGAGCACAAGCGCTCAGGTTCGGCGTACAGTTCGTCCAGCGCGACAGGTCCGGCGACTTCGTCGCTCACGTCTTCGGCAGGGTCTGCGACGAGCATGGCATCGAACACCGGCTCACCCTACCATCCCTGGACGAACGGTCAGGCCGAACGCATGGTGCGAACCATCAAGGACGGGACGACGAGAACCTTCCATTATGGCTCGATCGACGATCTCCGCCGTCACGTCCGGGACTGGCTGTCGGCCTATAACTTTGCCAAGCAACTCAGGGCCTTACGCTTCCGAACACCCTTCGAGGCTATCCGGAAACTCAGCGAGGAAAAGCCAGACCTCTTCACCCGAAAGCCAGACCATCACAGCATGGAACTGAACAGCTAGGATTAACCTGCAATGAATATTGCAATTTGTCAGACGATTATAGCCGATATGCGCCGCCGCCGGGAACACTGGCGGCGGCTTGTGTTTTAAGGATGACGGTCGCTGACCGGCGATGGGCGTTGACCTTGCGAGCCTGTCACATGCTGCAACTCAACGTATGCGCAGAGTGAGTAACGTGTCGAAAATTATTGCGACTATCGATAAACGCGCCGTTCTTGTGCGCGCCCCCTTCTTTGCACTCCTTTGGTGGATCATGACTGGCGGCGACGTTGCTTCATGGCTGGTGGGCGCCCCAATAGTGTTGGTAGCGACGCTGACGAGTGCGTCGATGTTATCGTCGTCTTCATGGTCCCTGAAGGGAGTCTTCAGCTTCGCTGCATTCTTCGTTTGGCAATCGCTCCGGGGCGGCACCGATGTGGCGCTTCGAGCCATCGATCCACGTCTGCCCATCTCACCGGAGGTCATCGAATTTCCGCTTCGCGTGCCTCCGGGTTTGCTACGAGTGATCCTAGCCAATAGTGCATGTTTGCTGCCTGGCACGCTAAGTGTTGATCTGGAAGGGGAGGTGTTGAAGGTCCACGTTCTGGATGGCGATAGCAATCCTATGGCCGAACTCAAGAATCTGGAGTGGAGGGTAATACAAATGGGCGGTGCTTCTCTGCGCCTGCAAGTAGACAGCGACCGATGAAGGGCTTCCGATGAAAGGCTTCAAGAAGATTCTCTGCGTGGCGGACCAAGAAAAGGGCAGTGACACGGCGCTGCAGCGGGCGGTGAAATTGGCCGAGAACAACAAGGCGAGCTTGACCGTCGTGGATGTGATGCCCCGTTCGGGCCGCGTCTTGCAGGATGTGCTGGCGACGATGGTGGACGAGCGCGAAAAGCGGCTGGCGCGCCTCATTCAACCGCATCGCGACGGCCTTGATATCGAGACGAAATTACTGAAGGGGATCGCCTTTCTGGAGGTGATTCGCGAGGTGTTGCGCAGCCGGCATGATCTCGTCATCAAATGCCACAATTCGCCCGGCTGGGTCGACCGGCTGCTCTCCAGCGAGGATATATCCTTGTTGCGTGAATGTCCTTGCCCTGTATGGCTCATAAAACCTGATGAAGCATCCAGTGCCGCCAAACGCATCCTTGCAGCGGTCGACGTCGACGATGACTATCCCTCGTCCGAACTGGCAACACGGCATGCTCTCAATGTGCGGGTCATGGAACTGGCCGTCTCTCTTGCCCTATCGGAGGCCGCGGAACTGCAAGTGGTGCATGCCTGGCAGGTCGCGGAAGAAAGCTCCCTGCGCGACAGCAATTTGCTGAAGACGCCGGAAGGTCAGGTCGATGATTTCGTCGAGCACATCCGGGAACGTCATGCTCGATTGCTGGACACCTTTCTGAAGGGCTTCGACGCGAATCCAGCGCTGCATCTCACGGTGCATACGCCAAAAGGAGCGGCGAGCAAGGAGATACCCGAGCTTGCCGAACGGCTCAGGATCGACTGCATCGTCATGGGCACGGTGGCGCGCACCGGGATTCGCGGGTTCATCATGGGCAATACGGCTGAAAGCGTTCTCGAGCAAGTCGATTGCTCGGTCCTCGCGATAAAGCCGCCGGGTTTCGAGACGCCGGTCGCGCTGGAAAATTGATCAGATATGCAGGCACTTTACGATTCCCTAGCGTTCTTCCTGTTGCTGAATCTCGGGGCAGGGATGTGGCGCGTATTTCAAGGACCGACCGCAGCCGATCGCATGCTTGCCGCGCAACTGTTCGGTACTCACGCGGTGGCGATATTGATCTTGCTCGCCGCATCGGGATCGGCACCGGCACTCTTTGACATCGCACTTGTTTTCGCCCTTTTGGCCGCGATGACGGCAGTCGCGTTTGTCCGCATGGCATGGTCCGGCACGGAGGATGAGAATGACCGTGTTTGATTACCTCTCGGCTGCGCTTCTCATTTTCGGCGGCGGCTTTTTTTTCGCCGGTACAGTCGGCCTACTGCGTTTTCCCGACGTTTACACCCGGCTGCATGCCTTGACCAAGGCTGACAATGTCGGTTTGGGGCTGATCGTCTCCGGTCTGGCGATCCAGGCGGTATCCTGGGCTATCGCCGCAAAACTCCTGGCTATCTGGCTGCTGGTGCTGATGTCCGGGGCCTGCGTAGCCCATTTGGTGGCGAGAGCCGCATTGCGCAGAGGGATCAGTCCATGGAGGCGGTGACGCTGGTGAACTGGGCCTTCGATGGGGTGCTTGCTGTCAGTCTGCTATTGCTCGCCTGGCAAGCCTTGGCCTCTTTCGACCTTTTCAAGGCCTGTGCGCTGTTTGTCATCTTCGGCGTCTTCATGGCCATCGCCTGGGTAAGGCTCAATGCACCGGACGTTGGACTGGCTGAGGCCACGATCGGCGCCGGCATCACGGGAACACTGCTGATGTCGGCTCTGTCGCGGCTGAGCGGTCCCGGCGTGTCGGTTGCAAGCGGGACTGGCGGCGGCTCAAGCAGCGATGTCACGCAACGAGGCAATGGCAATCGCCCGCCGGGTGAACCCGAGACGCTGCTCGGGAAGTATGTGCCGCTGTTGCTTGTGTCGGCGCTCGCCATAGGCCTCGGTTATGTCGTGCTGTCGCTTCCCCCGCAGGCGTCGGGCCTGCATCCTGAAGTCGCCGGTCGGATGGAAAGCAGCGGCGTTGAACATCCGGTCACGGGCGTTTTGCTCAACTTTCGTGGCTATGACACCCTGCTGGAACTTGTGGTGCTGTTATCGGCGCTGCTTGGCGCATGGTCGCTAGGCGGATTGCGAACCGCGAATTTCGAGCGGGCGCCGGACTCCGTGCTCGACATCCTGACCCGCTCGCTGACGCCCGTGTCGATTGTTGTCGCGGGATATCTGCTTTGGGTCGGTACGGGTGCGCCCGGCGGGGCGTTCCAGGCCGGAGCTGTTCTGGGAGCGGCAAGCATCTTGTTATTGCTGTCGGGTTGGCAACTGCCGCGCCACCTCGCCAAAGCGCCGTTTCGCATTGCACTCGTGATGGGCGTCGTCGTCTTCCTCGCTGTCGCCGTGCTGGTCATGGCGGGTGGCCGCTCGCTGCTGGAATACCCACCAGCAAACGCCGGCATGTTGATCCTGGTCATCGAGATATTCGCTTCGGTCTCCATCGGCGCGACGCTGGTAGGCTTTTTCCTGGGCGCCGATCCGGCTGACGAGCAAAAGCAATGAGCCTTGCGTTCCTTTATGCGCTGTCAGGCGTGGGCTTATTCTGCCTCGGGTTTCACGCGCTGATCGTTCGCCGCCATTTGTTGCGCAAGATCCTGGCGATCAACGTGATGGGCAGCGGCATCTTTCTACTTTTCGTCGCGCTGGGAAGGCGAGGACTTGACGTTCCGACCGACCCTGTGCCGCAAGCCATGGTGATTACCGGAATCGTCGTCGCGGTTTCGAACACCGCCCTCGCGCTCAGCCTGATGCTGAGGGTGTACGCCTCCTCCGAACGAGCCGAACCGCCCGCTCGGGATGGGGGCTGAGGCGCATGGATGCGATTGTTTCTCAGGTTCCCTGGGCGCCCCTGCTCATAGTGTTACCGCTGGCGGCTGCCATCGCCAGCTTCCTGCTGCCGAGTTTTGCACGGACGTTGGGGCTTTCGCTGTCGCTAGCCTATGCGCTGGCGGTAATAGGGCTCGGCTGGCAGCTTGTCGACCGTGGCAGCACCCGTTATCCGGTAGGCGGCTGGGGCGCGCCGCTCGGTATCGATCTATACGCCGACGGATTGAGCTTGCTCATGCTGGGCACCACGGCGGTGGTAGGTGCGGGCATCACCCTTTACGCCAGCGCTTATTTCAAGGGCGCGTATGCCGCGCGGTTTTGGCCGCAATGGCATTTTCTGCTCACGGCGCTGAGCGCGCTTTTCCTTTCCGGCGACCTGTTCAACATTTACGTCTCGCTGGAACTGATCGGGTTGCCTGCAGTCGCTTTGACTGCGTTGCAAGGCGATCGCGAAGCCTTGACCGGGGCCATGCGCTATTTGCTGGCCGCGCTGCTTGGATCGCTCGTCTATCTCTCGGGCGTGGCGCTGCTTTATCATAGCTACGGCACCGTCGATATCGCCCTTCTTTCCGAGCGCGTGGCGTCATCACCCGTTACGTGGGCAGCTTTCGGCCTTCTTATCGCCGGGCTGATGTTGAAGACTGCGCTTTTTCCGCTGCATTTCTGGTTGCCCCCAGCGCATGCCAGCGCGCCAGCACCTGTGAGCGCACTTTTGTCGGCGCTGGTGGTAAAGGCCTCCCTCTACGTAATAGTGCGGCTCTGGCTGGAGATGATATCAGGGATATCCGGCGGCCTCGCCGTAGTTTTCGGCGTGCTTGGGGCCGGGGCGATCCTGTGGGGATCGGCGCAAGCACTACGTCAAGAGCGGCTGAAGCTGCTGATCGCCTACTCAACCGTCGCTCAGATCGGTTACATGTTCCTCGCCTTTCCGCTGGCCGCCGCCGCAGGCGTGACCGCGTGGAACGCTCTAGCCTGCCTGATCCTTTCCCATGCCCTTGCCAAGGCAGCGATGTTTCTTGCCGCCGGCAATCTGATGAAGGTCGGCGGTCACGACCGCATCGCCGATCTCGATCGCGTGGTGCAGCGCCTGCCGCTCAGTGTCGGCGCGTTTGCGCTGGCGGGCGTCAGCATCATGGGGCTTCCACCGAGCGGCGGCTTCATCGGCAAATGGCTGCTGTTGCAGGCGGCGGTGTCTCAGGCGCTTTGGGCTTATGTCGTGGTGATCATAATCGGCGGGGTGTTGGCTGCGGGGTATGTCTTCAAGGTGTTGGGCCACGCTTTCACCAGGGGCGAGGAGCCGGGCGAAGTGGCAACCGTGCCCGCGACGATGGAGTGGGCTGCGATGCTGCTTGCTTCCGGCGCCATTCTGATGGGCTTCCTGGCATTGCCGCTTTTGGAGCTGGTCGGAACGGGGCATCTCTTCAAGGGCGGAGGATGACGCCATGACCTTGGATTCATGGGTTCCTCCGCTGGTCATCGCGAGCTCGTTGCTTCCCGGGCTGATTATCTTCGGCTTGCCTGAGAATCGTGTGGGCCTGCGTACCACGCTCAATATGTTCGGTGCCCTGTTTAAATTGTCGCTGGTCGGCCTGATGCTTTGGGGGGTGTATAACGAGCGTCAATTCGAGACGCGAGTTCCATTCCTGCCGGGGTTGGATCTGGTTTTGAGCGCAAGCCCACTCGCACTGCTTTTCGTTACTCTGTCGACGGTGTTATGGTTCTTCACTACCATCTATGCCATCGGCTATCTGGAAGGTGAGCCGCATCGCAGCCGGTTCTTCGGCTTCTTCAGCCTGTGCGTGACAGCCACAGTCGGCGTCGCGCTATCGGGCAACCTCATTACCTTCGTGCTCTTTTACGAGTTGCTGACCTTGGCGACCTATCCTCTGCTCGTTCATCGCGGGACGGAGGCCGCAAGGCACGCGGGAAAAATTTACCTCGCTTACACGATGTCCGGCGGCGCGTTACTGCTGCTCGGCACGATCTGGCTTTACACGCTGACGGGCACGCTGGACTTCGTATCGCAGGGGTTCGTCCAGCATCTCTCGCCGCTTCATGACACGACGCTCGTGACCATCTTCGTGTTGCTGATAGCGGGACTTGGCGTCAAGGCGGCGCTGGTGCCCTTGCATGGCTGGCTGCCCGAAGCCATGGTCGCGCCAGCGCCTGTGAGCGCTCTGTTGCACGCCGTCGCGGTGGTGAAGGCGGGCGCATTTGGCATCGTCCTCGTGGTGTACGAGGTTTTCGGCGTCCAGTTTGCAGCGAGTTTGGGCGTTCTTAGCCCTCTCGCCTGGCTGGCGGCGGTCACCATAATCTACGGCTCGTTGCGCGCGCTTTTTCAGGACGACCTCAAACGTCGGCTTGCCTATTCGACGGTCAGTCAGGTTGCCTACATAATCCTCGGCGTGGCCATCGCCAGCCCCATCGCCACCATCGGCGGGCTCGTGCATCTTGTGAATCAGGGCGTCATGAAGATAACGCTGTTTTTCTGCGCAGGCAGCTTCGCACAGACCCTCGGGGTCCACAAAGTAAGCGAAATGAACGGCATCGGCGGCCGGATGCCGTGGACCATGGCGGCGTTCACGATTGGCGCTTTCGGCATGATAGGCGCGCCACCGGTCGCCGGCTTCATAACCAAGTGGTATCTCGGTCTTGGAGCGCTCGAAGCTCAACAGGGCTGGGTGATCCTGGTGCTGGTTGGCAGCACCTTGCTCAACGCGGCCTATTTCCTGCCGATCCTGAATCGCGCCTGGTTCGCCGCGCCGTCGCCGGAGTGGCCTCGCGAACAAAATCTCACGCGCACGAAGAAGGGCTGGGCGCTCCTGTTGCCTTTGATCGCGACGGGGGTGCTCGCATTGGCATTCGGATTGTTGGCGGCGGCGCCTTATAGCCCGTTGGAGTGGGTTCGCCTGATCGCGCAGCGGGAGTTTCTGGGGCAATGAACTCTACAATGTCAGACAATCTGCTTTTGGCTGGTGTGCTGTGGCCGCTACTGTGCACTTGCCTGTTCGCGTTTCGGGCGACGACCCCGCTGGCGCTAACGCTCGCTCCGTGGGGCGCTCTACCCGCACTGGCGGCAGGCTTTCTGGCGGGGCAGGGCGAAGTGCGCATGTCTTTCCTGTTGCTGGGCAGCGAACTTGGCCTCGACGCCACGGGGCAGTCGTTCCTGCTATCTACCGCGCTGTTGTGGCTGCTAGCAGGCGTTTTCGCGCGCGGCTATTTCGGCCAGTCGGATCGCCAGCCGTGCTTCTACGCCCTATTCTTGCTGACGATGGCTGGAAACCTTTTGCTCGTCATATCGCTCGACGGGCTCAGTTTCTATCTCGGCTTCGCCTTGATGAGCTTCGCCGCTTACGGGCTGGTCATATTCGACAGCAACGCCGCCGCTTTCAGGGCCGGGCGCGTGTATATCTTGCTGGTCGTGCTCGGCGAAGCGATGATACTCGTGGCCCTGCTGCTTGCCGCAAAGACTGCCGGGAGCACCTCCTTCGCCGCAATACGTGACAGCCTCGGGACGGCGGAAACAGGTCCGCTGGTGATCGCGCTGGCGTTGGTCGGCTTCGGCATCAAGGCCGGGCTGCTTGGCCTGCATGTATGGATGCCTCTGGCGTATACATCCGCGCCAATTCCTGCCAGCGCCGTTCTGGCGGGCGCGATGATCAATGCGGGTCTCCTGGGCTGGGTCCATTTGCTGCCGCTGGGCGAGAATGCATTCCCCGTCGCGGCGTCGGTGTTTCTTATATTGGGCCTGGTTACTGCGTTCTATGGCGTGGCAGTCGGCCTTTTCCAGCGCAATCCCAAGACGGTGCTCGCCTATTCCAGCATGAGCCAGATGGGCATCATGAGCGCCGCTATCGGGGTCGGCCTGATCGCGCCGTCCGCATGGGCACTGCTCCTTCCAGCCGTCGTGTTCTATGCAGTGAACCATGGACTGAGCAAGGGCACGCTGTTTCTCGGCCTGGGATTTGCCGACAATGACTTCCGAATGCGGTGGCGATGGGCGTGGATTGCCCTGTGGCTTCCGGCGCTCTCGCTGGCGGGCGCTCCCTTCACCAGCGGCATGCTGGCCAAATCGCAAATGAAGGCGCAGTTCCTTCAGGCGCCTGAACCATGGGAAGCCGCGCTGCACGTGCTGATCCCCGTGAGTTCGCTCGCTACGGCAATCCTCATGGCGCGGCTGCTTTATCTCGTGCGGCCCGTGCCCGACGCGCAGAGTGCATCGCCGGCATGGGCGCTTGCATGGCCATGGTTTCTCGCACTTGTCAGCGTCGCGTTCTCGGCCTGGTGGTTCGTCCCGCAGATGCCGTTATTGGATATGAAAGCCATCATGGACACTCTATGGCCGGTGCTTGCGAGTGCCGCTATCGCTCTGATCGTGTTGCGGTGGGGTCTGTTCCGGGGCGCGCCCTCAATACCGGCGGGAGATAATCTGATCTGGGTTGAGAGCGGCCTTGAGGCGCTGTGCCGCGCATGGCGGCAGCAGCTGGCCGTCATTTCATCGCAAAAACTTGCATTTCAGCGTTTGTCCGCACGCGTTCCCGTCCTCGCGGAAGCAGCGAGCGCCGCTTTAGGCCGGACCGAGGCCAGACTTACACGCTGGCGCGTGGCGGCGCAACTCGTGATCCTCATCATCCTGGCCGCGAGCCTGATGGCATCACCCGTGTGGACATCGTTGCGGTAAGCTCGGAAACCGCCTGTCGGCCGTGACGACAGTCTCCGCCGTAATGGCCTTAGCGCTCCCGGCGTCCAGTTCCGGCCCTGATGCCGGGTATTAGGCAAAGTCACGCATCGCGGCTTGTTCGGCAGTAAAGGCTGCAGGATTGACCATTCAAGGTCCGTCAGTCGCTTCGAACCGGCTTCCGCCCATCTTCGGTCGCTTCGCTTCCTGCAGACGGTTCCCCGCGAAGCCGTTTTCCGCTTGCACACCCGTACTCGCCGCGAGGCAGAGGGTTCCTGCCCGGCAGGAACCCTGAATCAAGCCGTGGAGCACCACGGGCTTTTGGCGTTCCAGAACTGCTTAGCGACGGCGCGACTTCGAGCGTGCCATCTTCCTTTCGTGAGGCTGTTCGATGAGTTCGCACGGGATCTCCGCTTCCGGGCGCAGCGGGTCACGCTGGCGGACGCGGTAGCGGTGGCCGTTATAGTCGAACTCCTGCCCGATGGCTTCCGGCAGTCTGCGGCCGAGATGCTCTTCGACGACAAACTCGGGCAGATAGACAACGCGGTCTTGTGACATGGGGTCTTTCCGTTCTGGGCCCAACTATCCGGACTTCGGCACGACCTTTGGCAGCGCCTCGGAAGCCGCGCGATCTCGGACGCATTGCTCATCGGCCCCGGCTCTTGCCGCCTGTGAGCCCGGCGGCAGCCTTGAGCGTGTCGGCGAGCGATCGGCGCTTGCGGGGCTCGTCGCGGCCGAGATGCTCATGCAATCCCCTGTCGAAGAAGTTCGACAGGAACTTCTGCGCGCCTTCGATCGAGGATGCCTTGCCGACTTCGTTGCCATCGACATAGATCCGATGATCGGTGCCTTTGGGATTTCCGCCACGGCCGGGAAGGGCAATATCGAGCCGAAAGCGGCGGCTGCCTTCACTGCAGGTGCCGTAGAGAAAACCAGCACCATCAATGCCTCGCCAGACGAATGTCCTGTCCATGTTTCCTCATCTCCCTCTCTTCAGTCCCGTGCTCGCCTGATGCGTTGCCGCCTGCGCAGTTACCGGCGATGGCATGTTGACTTTCGCGATCGCGGAAAACCGAGCACATGAAGCTCGGCAAGCGCCTGAGCGCCCTTCAAGTTCGGCATGCTCCCTGCCTTCTCGCCTCGAATGAAAACCTGAAAGAGCGGCCCCGCATGGGGCGGATCGCCCTCTCCTGGAACAGCGATGCTGATGGGGAGAAGCTGCTCGCCATCACGGAACACGCCCCGGAAATATCCCCCGCTATCCAGTCCTTTCCAGATGATGGAAGGCTTTGTGTGGTCGGAAGCCGGCATGGGACGCCCCAGCACATATATGATTGTTCACATGCTATCATTACGGAGGTTAAGACGCCAGCCCGTCGAACTCGACGATCACGCTGGCAGCCGCTCTAGCGCTTTCGCGCGGGCGGCGTCTTGCTCTCCTCGAAGACATAGCGGAAGCCTTTTTGCTCCTCGGCTCGGATGAGATCGCGCGCTCGCTTCTCGCCGACGAGGTCCTTCAGGCGCGCCAGATGGCCCTGGGCGATTTCGTAATTGCGGAAGAACGGGTCGCCGCCGCCTGGCGCCTCCGCTCTTGTGCGGGCGCGATCGCGGGCCGCAATAAAGGACCGGGCTTCTTTCAGAGCGGCTGCAGCGATGGCCGCTTTACTGGGCTTGCGGGCCATGGTTTCTCCACAAGCAGTGTCTTTTAATGGTACAAGTACAATCGTAGCTAACCTACGCCGGTGCGGCCGATAGGCGCCATAGACGACCTGTGCATTTTAGGTATGATATCTTATATACGATCACGCTTGCGGGAACGATCCGCGCCATCAACAGGATCGTCGTTGGACGCGCCGGGTAGCCGGCCGGGAGGCGCCATGCTATGTTGGAAATCACCGCCTATGCCGCGATGGCAGTCGGCGCTTTTGGGGCGATTATCGTCTCTTGCACGCACTACAATGCGTTTTGCTTGAAGCGGTTTGGTGTCGAGTTGCTGACGCTGCCTGCCTTTGCTGGCGTCGGCATCGCCGCCATCATCTTCTGGGAGGGCGTCCTCTATTATAGCGATGCCCTTGCGAAGCACGAAAACCTGTCGAACGGCCTTGCGCTGTTGGGCTTGGGCGGGGCCGGTCTCCTGTTCGCTTTCGTCGTCAACATCCGGCTGACCAATGTCTTTTACGGCGTCGTGGCTACGCTCGTTCAGCTCGTGCTGGGCGCGTTTCTTGCCCCCTTCATGATCATGCGCGATCGGCGCGGCCTGTGAATCCCCGATCCGATACGTGGAGCAGCAAGGCTGCTGGGATCGCGGCCGCAGGTTCGGTGGATAGCTCCTTCGAGCAAGCCGCAAAGGCGCGTTAAGCGATGATCGCGAAACGAATCCTGAGGCCTAAAGCCGCCTCAAATTTCGGTCGGCTCGGCGCCTACATCCTTGACGACGGTCGAGCGCCGAGCGAGACGCTCGCGACGCACACCTTCAGCTATATTCTCGATGGAGAAGAGGACGCTGGGCGGGTTGGGGCCGTCCGGGTCTCGAACTGTATGTCGGAGGCCCCTGATCTCGCGATCAAGGAGATTCTCGCCACCCAAGCGCTCAACAAGCGCAGCCGATCGGATCGCACCTACCATCTCGTCGTGTCGTTCGAGCCCGGAGAAACACCGACAC